>DATAHF010000053.1:0-23510 GCA_036263315.1 Burkholderiales bacterium | reverse complement strand
CGGCCCGAGGTCGGCCTCGTCGAGCATGCGGGCATAGGAGGGGCTGGTGTAGTGCCAGCGGCCGTGCTGGTCGACGAGCGCGATCAGGTCGGCGGCGTTCTCGGCAATCAGCCGGTAGCGCGCCTCGCTCTCGCGCACCTCGTCGCGCGCACGCGCGAGCCCGCGGTTCTGCCGGTATACGAGGCGGCCCACGGCGCCGGCGTAGCCGAGCGCGCCGAAGAAGCACAGCGCGGTCACCACGTCGCTCGTCTCCGGCATGTAGCTGAATTCGTCCAGCGAGATGCCGACGCCCGCGCCCGCGAGGGTGCAGCCCAGGGCGATGAGCGCGCCGCGCCCGCCGCGGTTCACCGCGGCGTTCAGCATCGAGGCGCTCACCATGGCGTAGCTGATCCAGAGCGGAAAGCCCAGGCCGCCGCACCACACGCCGAGCAGCAGCGAGTCGAGCAGCAGGTTGTCGAGCTCGGCCTGCACCGGGCGCGCCGAATGCATCGCGCGCAGGTACAGCAAGTGCGGATAGACGGCGAACTGCAGGACGAGGAAGGACCAGGCGACGGCGCCGTAGCCGTTTTGCCACAGGTGGATCCCGATCGTGACGAGGCACGCGAGGAAAGCCCCGGTCCGCACCAGGTAATGCGTTCTGACCACTTCCGACTTCCCCCTGCACTGGCGTGCTGGAGGTGTCAGGATACGCTTCGGCGGGCTATATTTGGCCCATCTGCCATTCCCCGCGTCCGATATGAGCTCCCAACTCGAGTCCCTTCGTAAAATTTCGTTAGTAGTCGCCGATACCGGCGACATCGACGCGGTGGCGCGCTGGCAGCCGCAGGACGCCACCACCAACCCGTCCCTGCTCCTCACCTCGGCAGAGGACCCGCGCTACCGCCCGCTCGTGGAGAAAGCGATCCGCGACGCCGGCGGCGATCCGGAGCGCGCCATGGACACGCTCTTCGTGCGCTTCGGCGCCGAGATCCTGAAGCACGTCGCCGGGCGGGTTTCCACCGAAGTCGACGCGCGGCTGTCGTTCGACACGGAGAAGTCGATCGCCAAGGCGCGCAGCCTCGTTTCCATGTACGAGAAAAGCGGCATCGCGAAGGAGCGCATCCTCATCAAGCTCGCGAGCACCTGGGAAGGCATCCGCGCCGCGCGCGAGCTGGAGCGCGAAGGCATCCACTGCAACATGACGCTGCTCTTCTCGTTCGCGCAGGCGGTGGCGTGCGCCGACGCCGGCGTGACGCTGATCTCGCCCTTCGTCGGCCGGATCTATGATTTTTATAAGCAGCAGAGAAAAGTGGACGACATCCCGATCGAGGAAGATCCCGGCGTCGCCTCGGTGGTGCGCATCTACAACTACTACAAGAAGCACGGCTACGCGACGCAGGTCATGGGCGCGAGCTTCAGGAAGACCGGGCAGATCCTCGCGCTCGCGGGCTGCGACCTCCTCACCATCGCGCCCGACCTGCTGCAGAAGCTCGCTTCCACGCCCGGCCCGGTGGAGCGAAAGCTCTCGGCCGAGGCCGCGAAGGCGCTCACGATCGCCCGGGTCCCGATGGACGAGAAGGCCTTCCGCTGGATGCACAACGAGGACGCGATGGCGACCGACAAGCTCGCCGAGGGCATCCGGCGCTTCGACGCCGACGCCCGCAAGCTCGAGAAGCTGATTACTTCTCTCGCGGCCGCCGAGCCCGCGACCGCAAAGTAACCCAACCCCAGGCGGCGAGATACACCGCCACGGGAACCAACAGCCCATACAGGATCGGCTGCACCGCTTTCTCGCGCTCGATCGGCCCTTCCGAGAAGGCGAGGATCGTGGCCGCGTTCAGGCCCGCCACGACGACCCAGATCACGGTGAAGACCAGCCAGAACTTCTGCCAGAGCTGGAGCTTCACCGCGGCTCGACGAGGCGGCGCGCCTGGACGAGCTCGGCGGCGGCGCGCTGCGAGTCCTCCTCGGCCTGCTTGCGCGCCGCGGCGCGCGTGGGCTCGTCGAGGAGCGCGTCGGCGCCGACCATCGGCGCGAGGCGCCGGGTGTCCTCGCCGATGGAGGAGAGCACGTCCTCGAGCGACTTGTAGGCGAGGTTGAGGTCGAAGTGGTCCTTCTCCACGCGCTCCTTCAGCTTGAGCGCGGCGCCGAACCACGCGTCGTTGCGGCGCGTGGCGATGTGCGCCGCGAGCGCCTGCCGGCTCGCTGCGGCCTGGCGGCCGAGGCGCGCGGCGTCGCCCTTGGCGCGCACGATGGTGTTGGTGCTGATGAGGTAATGCTCGGCGGCGTCCGCCAGCACGGGCTGGCGCGACACGTTCATGGTGCGCAGCGTATCGAGGTTCGCCTGGGCGAGCTTCAGCTGCTCTTCGGAGGCGCCCTTGGCGAGGACCTCCTTCAGCTCGGCGGTGGCGCTCGAGACGAGGGCGCTGATCTCCTCCTGCTGGGCGCGCGTCTGGTTCTTCTTGTGGATGACGTACGCGGCGATGCCGGCGACGACCAGGAGGACGATGACCCCGATGGCGATAGGGATGCGCTTGTCGTTCATGGAACGAACGATGCCACAAGACTGGAATATTTCTTGCGGCAAATTTGGCTTCCACCCGTCGTTCCCATGAAAGGAGAGCCCATGCCTGCACTCAATGGAAAGCGTGTTGCCATCCTCGTCGCCGAGGGCTTCGAGCAGGTCGAGATGACCGGCCCGCGCAAGGCGCTGCAGGAAGCCGGGGCCGAGACGCTCATCGTCTCGCCCGCCGAGGACGAGGTCCAGGCCTGGAAGCATTTCGACAAGGGCGACCGCTTCCAGGTCGACGAGCCGCTCGACGGCGCGGACCCGGCGCAGTTCGATGCCCTCCTCCTGCCCGGCGGCGTCGCCAATCCCGACCAGCTGCGCGGCAACCCGAAGGCGGTGAAGTTCGCCAGGCACTTCGTCGAGGCCGGCAAGCCGATCGGCGTCATCTGCCACGGCCCGTGGACGCTCATCGAGGCCGGCGCGGTGAAGGGCCGCACCATGACGTCCTGGCCCACGCTCCGGACCGACCTGCAGAACGCCGGCGCGAAATGGGTCGACCAGGAAGTGGTGGTGGACCGCGGCATCGTCTCCAGCCGCAAGCCCGACGACATCCCGGCGTTCAACCGCAAGATCGTGGAGGAGTTTGCCGAAGGCGTGCACGCGCACGCCTGAAGAATCAGGTAACCGCGCTGGCGCGGCGCAGGCCGGCGATCATCGAGGTGTCGAGCAGGTGCTGGCGCGCGCGCGCCGGGTCGTTGGCGATGTGCACCAGATCCTGCATGTGCGCGCGCTGCACCGCCGGATCGCGCTCCTCGAGCAGGCGCTTGTTGCGGATGGACATCGCCTGCACCTGCTCGATGGTGGCCGCGCGGCGCTGGCGCACGTAGGCGTCGAGCAGCGACTCGGGCGCCTCGCCGCGCCACACCCTGCCGAGCTTGTCGGCCAGGTTGATCGCGTCGTGGATGCCGCTGTTCAGCCCGAAGCCGCCCAGCGGGTTGTTGAGGTGGGCGGCATCGCCGGCGAGCAGCACGCGCTGGTGGCGCCAGTTGCTCGCCACGCGCTGGTGCACGCGGTAGATGCTCTGGTAGCGGATCTCGTAGGGCTGCGGGCGCGGCAGGAAGCCCTGCATGCGCTGCTGCACGCTCGCGGGGTCGAGCAGCTCGTCGTCGGGCACGCCCGGATCGCACGGAAACGCCGCGCGCCACAGTCCCGGCGGCCCGGCGTCGGGCATCTTGAACACCGCCGCCCACTCGGCCGGATCGGCGATGTAGGAGTTCATCGCGTAGCCGTGCTGCGCGAAGTCGTAGGGCGTGCTCACCACCAGGAACTGCTCGGGCCAGGTGAAGCCCTCGAATTCCACCGGGATGAGCTTGCGCACGGTGCTGCGCCCGCCGTCGGCGCCGATCACCCACGACGCCTCGAAGGTGCCCGGGATGCCCTCGGACTCGAGCTTCACCAGCACGCGGTCGGCCTTCTGCTCTAGGCCGGTGACGCGGTGGTCGAAATGGATCTGCGCGCTCGCTTCCCTGCGCAGCAGCTCGAGCTGGATCGGCGTGAGGCGGTGCTGCTCGAGGTGCAGCCGCCACGGATAGGGCGTCTCCCCGGCGAGCAGGTCGAGGTCGAATTGCGCCACGAGGTCGCCGCGCCGCTCGCGGATCTGCCAGTAGCGCACCTTCAGCCCGATCTCCAGCATGCGCGCCGTGATGCCGTAGGGCGCCATCATTTCCTGGGTCGGGGGGTGGAAGGTGCCGGCGCGCAGGTCCCGCGTCAGCGTGGGCTCGGCTTCGCAGACCACCACCGGCACGCCCTGCTTCGCCAGCGCAAGGGCGCACATCAGGCCGGTAGGCCCGGCGCCCGCGATGACTACGGGGAGCAAGAGCGGGGACCTTCTAGGCGGCGGTGACCGCCACCGTCATGGCGCCGACCCGGTCGATCCACGCCTCCATGACGTCGCCGGGCTTGATCGGCCCCACGCCCTGCGGCGTGCCGGTCATGATGACGTCGCCCGGGCGCAGGCTGTAGAACGCGCTCATGTACTCGATCAGCTCCGGGATCGGCATCACGAGGTCCGAGGTATTCGCGTCCTGGCGCACCGCGCCGTTCACCTTGATGCCGACCTGCACGTTGGAAGGATCGCCGAACTCGTCGGCGGTCACGAGCCAGGGGCCGAGCACGCTGTAGGTGTCGACGGACTTCCGCAGGCTGCGCTCCTCCGGCCCGCGGATGGTGATGTCGAGGCCGATGCAGTAGCCGGCCACGTAGTCGAGCGCCCTGGCCTTCGGGATGTTGCGCCCTTCCTTGCCGATCACCACGGCGAGCTCCACCTCGTGGTCGTTGCGCCGGTCGGTCTTGACCAGGCGCACGCCCTCGCCGGCGCCGGCGAGCGAGCTCGTCGCCTTGAGGAACATGCCGATCTTCTGGATCTCGTCGACCAGCTTGCCGAAATTGATGCCCTTGTCGGCCAGCGCCTCCTCCAGGTGCTTGCGGTAGTTGACCGGCGCCGCGATGATCTTGCCGGGGTTGGCCACCGGGCTGAGGAGCTTGACCGAGGAGACGGGCCGGCCCGGGGCTTTCCGCGCCGCCTCGGCGATGTGCGGCGCGAGCTTGCCGAGATTCGCGACCAGCGGATCGTGGGCCGGCAGCGGGTAGCGCACGGCCGGCAGGCGCTCAAGGACCTCGGTCACGTCGTGGACGCGCTCGCCCTGCACCAGGCCGAGGCGCTGGTCGTCGAATCTGCACAGCCGCATGGCGGACCTCGAAAAAACGGAGCCTTAATTTTACCCGGGGGAGTTTAAAACGCCGCGGCGCTTGCGCTCCCCCGGCAAAGCTGGGTAGCGTAGCGGTGGAATGTTAAGTAACTTACTTCAACCTTGAACCAAGTAGGGAAACTACGACTGCGGCGTCGCAGTTCTCCGGTAGCCACGGCGCACCGCTAAACCTAGGATTCCGACTGCGATGGTCATCACCGTACTGCTCGCCGACGATCACGGCGTGATCCGCGACGGCCTGCGCTGCCTGCTCGAGGCGGAGACCGACCTGCGCGTGGTGGGCACGGCGCGCAACGGCCAGGAAGCGGTGCGCGAGGCGAAGCGCCTCGCGCCCCAGGTGCTGCTGATGGACGTCGCCATGCCGGTCATGGGCGGCATCGACGCGGCGCGCGCCGTGCACGAGGCCCGGCCGGACATCGGCGTCATCTTCCTGTCGGTCCAGGACGGCAGCAGCGTGGTGCACCGCGCGCTCGAGGCCGGGGCGCGCGGCTACCTCAGCAAGGAATGCTCGGCGGCGGAGCTCCTGAAGGCCATCCGCGCGGTCGCCGCGGGCAAGCGCTACTTCGGCAAGGGCATCGCCGAGCGGGTGTTCGACCGGCTGGGCGCGACGGTGCGCCAGGGCGTCGACTCGCTCAACGCGCGCGAGCGCGAGCTCGTGCGCCTGGTCACCGAGGGCAAGTCGAACGCGCAGGTGGCCGGGCTGCTCGAGCTCTCGCCGCGCACCGTGGAGACCTACCGCATCCGCATCATGCGCAAGCTCGAGCTCGACAACCTCGCGGCGCTCGTCAAGTTCGCGGTGCGCAACGGCATCACCACGCTCGACTGAGTAAACTACCGCATTCCGGGGAGGGAGGCGGTATGAAGAAAACCATTCTTGCCATGCTGTTCGCCGCGGCGCTGCTGCCGGCGCAGGCGGTACGCGCCGACATGCTGACCGTGGAAGGCGCGCTCGCCGGCCACAGCCGGGCGCGCATCGTCCAGGAATTGCAGGCGGCGGGCGTGCCGGCGGATGCGGCGCGAGAGCGCGTCGCCGCGCTCACCGAGCAGGAGGCGGCGGAGCTCGAAAAGGACATCGCGAGCGCCCCGGCGGGCGGCAACGCCTACTTCCTGTGGGTGGCGATCCTCGCCTTCTTCGCCTTCATCGTGTACCAGACGAAGGCGCGGGGCTACTAGGCGCCAGCGCCGGGCTGTCGGCGGTTTCCCGCCGCTGGCGCATGGAGACCATCAGCACGCCGGCGCCGGTGAGGATGAAGGCGAGCGTCTCGCCCGCCTCGTAGCCGATCCACACCCAGACGCTCGCGTCGCGCGGCACGAAGCCGAGCAGGCGCACGCCCACCAGCGCGGAGGAGAACATCGCGCCCACGAGCAGCCACCACGAGCCGGGCCAGCGCGGCCGCGACACCACCATGATCACGCCGGCCACGGTGAACAGCCACGACACCAGGCTGAAGCGCGCGAGGTAGAGGAATTCGCCTACGACGTCCTGGGGCATGATCAAGCCGGCTCCTGCAGCTCGGGCTGCGTCAGCTCCACCACTTCCACCACCTCGACCGGCTGGCTGAAGCCCTTCAGCGCGAGCTCGCCCACGGGCACCGCCCGCACGCGCGCTTCCACGCCGGCGAGCGCGCGGCGCGCGACCAGCACCTGGCCGGCGCGCGCCTCGGCGCACAGGCGCGCGGCGAGGTTGGTCACGCTGCCGATGGCGCCGTAGTCCCAGCGCCCCTCGAAGCCGATGGCGCCGATCGTGGCATAGCCCTTCGCCACGCCGAAGCCGACGGAGAGCTCGAAGCCGCGGCGCCGCCACCCGGCGGCGAGCGGCGCGAAGGCGGCCTGCATGCCGAGCGCCATGCGCAGCGCGCGCTCGACGTGGTCCGCCACCTCGACCGGATCGTTGAGCATCACGAGGATGCCGTCCCCGGCGAAGAACTCGATCGTGCCCTCGTGCTGCACGATGAGGCGCCCCATGGCAGCGTGGTACTCGCGCAGCACCTCCATCACCTCCTCGGGCTCGGCGCGCTCGGTGAACGCGGTGAAGCCGCGCAGGTCGATGAAGACGGCGGTGATCTCGCGCCGGTGCGGGCGCAGCGGATCGTCCACGCCGCCGGCGAGGATGCGCTCGGCGAGCTGCGGCGAGAAGAAGCGCCTGAGGATGTCCGACTGGCGCCGGCGCTCGCGGTAGAGCATGCGCACCTCCAGGTAGTTGCGGATGCGCTGCGCCACCTCCTCGCCGATGAAGGGCTTGGTGATGTAGTCGCGCGCGCCGGCGCGCAGCGCCTTCAGCCGGTTGTCCTGGTCGGAGAACGCCGTCACCACGATGACCGGCAGGAAATCCTCGCTCGGCGAGCGCAGCTGCGCGCGCAGCTCCTCCATCACGCCGAAGCCGTCCACGTGCGGCATGTGCAGGTCGAGCAGGATCAGGTCGAAGGGCTCGGCGCGGTGCAGCGCCGCCACCACGCGCGAATCGCTCGTGGCCTCGACATTGCGGTAGCCCTGCTGGCGCAGCAGCCCCTGCAGCAGCATCACGTTCGCCTCCACGTCGTCCACGACGAGGATGCGCGCGCGCAGCGACTGCTCGAGTAGGTCGAAGGTCATCCGCGCCTCATGCGTGCCTCATGCGGGCCTCATTTGCGCTCCAGCACCTGCCGGATGGAGGCCACCATCTGCTCGACGTCGATCGGCTTCGTGTGGTAGCGCACGAAGCCCGCGGCGAGGCCGCGCGCCACGTCCTTTTCCATGGCGTTGGCGCTGAGCGCCATCACCGGGATCGCCGCGGTGGCGGCATGCTGCTTCAGCTGCACCAGCGCCTCGTAGCCGCTCATCTGCGGCAGGTTGATGTCCATGACGATGACGTCGGGCCGCCGCGTCCTCGCGAGGTCGATGCCGAGCTCGGCGTTGTGCGCGGTGAGGAAGCCGAGCGACATGCGGCGCGCGATCTCCGCCATGAGGAGCACGTTGGCCGGGTTGTCCTCGATATAGAGGAGCGTCGGCGCCGCGGCCGGGCCGGCGGCAGGCTGCGCCTCGAGCGCCGGCGCCGGCCCCGCGGCGGCCGCGAGCGGCTCCCGCGCGCGCGCGAGCTCGATCCAGAACGTGGTGCCGCGCCCGAGCTCGCTGTCGAAGCCGATGTCCCCGCCCATGGCGGCGACGAAGTTCCTGGTGAGCGCGAGCCCGATGCCGGTGCCCTCGACCTCGGCCGCGTTGTGCGCCAGGCGATGGAACGGGCGGAAGATCTCCGCCTGGCGCGCCGCCGGGATGCCGGGGCCGGTATCGGCCACGCTGATGCGCACGCGCTCGCCGGCGGGGCGCACGCGCACGCTCACGCTGCCGCCGCGGTGGTTGTACTTGATGGCGTTGGAGAGCAGGTTGAGGAGCGACTGCTTGAGCCGCATGTAGTCGGCCATGACGTAGCCGTCGGCTTCCGCCGCGCCCGCCTCCACCTTCACGCCGCGCTCGTGCGCCAGGTTCTGCACCAGCGGCACGCACTCGCGCATGACGCCATACACCGACACCGGCTCGACCGAGAGCACGAGCTTGCCCGCCTCGATGCGTGCGAGGTCGAGCACCTCGTTGATGAGCTCGAGCAGGTGGCGCCCGGCCTTGAGGATCTGCTCGACGAAGCGCGCGCGCTGCGCGCCGAGCGGCGCGCCCGGCTCCGAGAGGAGCAGCTGGCCGAAGCCGAGGATGGCGTTCATGGGCGTGCGCAGCTCGTGGCTCATGCTCGACAGGAACTCGGTCTTGGCGCGGCTCGCCGAGGCGGCGGCCTCCTCGCTCTCGCGCAGCGCGAGGTTGGCGGCCTGGATCTTGGCCTCGTTCTCCTTCAGCTCGCGGTACTGGCGCTGCAGGATGGTGTCGGCGTTCGCCACGATGAGCAGCAGCACGCCGTAGAGCGCGGCGAAGAGCGCGATCAGGCCGAGCAGCAGGCGCAGCGCGTCGTGCCGGATGCGCCCCACCGCGTCGCTCACGTCGGAATAGAGCTCGAACACCGCCTGCACGCGCCCCGCGTCGTCGGCGATCGGGATGTAGCTCGACACCACGTCGGACGTCTCGATCTCGTCCTCGGAAGGGCTGCGCTCGCCGCGCATGGTGAACTCGCTCACCGGCTTGCCGCGCAGCGCCGCGACGAAGAGCGGGTTCGAGGCGCGGTCCTCGCCGATCTCGTCGTCGTCGGACGAATACACCGCGATGCCCGACGGGTGGTAGATCTTGATCTTCGTCACCGGCACGCGCTTCGCCATGACCGCGAGCGTGGCGCGCAGCCGGCGCGTCTCGGCGGGCGCGGTCTTGAACCCGTCCTCGCGCGCGAGATAGCCGCCGAACTGCGGCCAGATGACGTTGGAAAAAGTCTGCGCGAGCATGCTGTTGCGCTCCTCGGCGCTTTGCACCTCGTCCGCCACTTCCTCCTTGTAGTAGGCCCACACGACGACCAGCGTCATCACGAGCAGCGCGATGCCGCTCGCGATCGAGAAGTAGCGCAGCAGCTGGAACTTGCCCTCGGGCCTGCCCTTTCCCATGCCCTTGCAGCATAGGCACGGGCCCGCGCCGGCGGTTGACTCAGGTCAAGCCAAGCTCAGTCCAGGCGGACGTTGGCCTGCTTGATGACCTTGGCGTATTTGGCGGTCTCCGCCGCGATGAAGGCGCCGAATTCCGCGGGCGTGCTGGCGATCACCTCGGCGCCCTGCGAGTCGATGCGCTCGACCATGTCCGGCAGCCTGAGCGAGCGCACCGCGTCCTCGTTCAACTTCGCGATCACGTCCTTCGGCGTCGCAGCCGGCGCGACCAGCCCGAACCACAGCGACGTATCGAAGCCCGGGAAGCCCGACTCCGCGAGCGTCGGGATCTCCGGCGCGGCCGCCGCGCGCTTGGGCGTGGTGACGGCAAGCACGCGCATCCGGCCAGACTTCACGTGCTGCATGATGGTGAAGAGCCCGTACACGCCGAGCGGCACCTGGCCCGAGATGACATCGGGAATGGACTGGCCGGCGCCCTTGTACGGAACGTGGACGAGGTGGATTCCCGCCATCACGTTCAGGAGCTCGCCCGTGAGGTGCTGGCTGCTGCCGGTGCCGGGCGATGCGAAGCCGAGCGCGCCCGGCTTCGCCTTGGCGAGCTCGACCAGCTCGCGCATCGTGCTCGCCGGCAGCTGCGGGTTGGTCGCGACCACGAGCGGCATGATGGCCACCAGCGTCACCGGCGCGAAGTCCTTCTCCGGGCTGTAGGTCATCTTGCTGAAGAGGTTCTGGTTGAGCGCGATCTCCGCGGGCGAGGCCATCATCAGGGTGTAGCCGTCGGCCGGCGCGCGCGCGACGTATTCCGCGCCGATCATGCCGCTCGCGCCGATGCGGTTCTCCACGATCACGCTCTGCTTCCAGCGCTCGCCGAGCTTCGCGCCGAGCGCGCGCGCGAGGATGTCGGTGCTGCCGCCGGGGGAATACGGGACGATGATGCGCACGGGCTTGCCGGGATAGCCCTGCCCGAAGGAAGAAAGGCTGAAGAGAAACGCGAGGGCCGCGAGGAGCGTTTTCATAGCGCCGTAATGTAGACTTTTTCCATGGCGGCTGCATGGGAACGCGTTCCCGGCATGGTGGTCTCGAGCGAGGTGATCCCGGCGCGCGCCGGCTGGAGCCGGGAGCTCGGGCGCGGGCAGGTGCTGCGGCTGGTGGACCTCGAGGGCCGGCAGGCGGTGGACTTCCTGTGCTACAACGCGCGCGACTACGAGGACCGCTACGCCGCCGCCGACACGATGAAGATCAACGGCAACGTGTTCGTGCGCAAGGGCACGGTGCTCTATTCGGTGAACTGCAATCCGCTGCTCAGCGTCGTGGAGGACACCTGCGGCTTCCACGACACGATCGGCGGCTGCTGCTCCTCCGCGCTCAACCGCAGGCGCTACGGCAAGCCCGACGACCCGAGCTGCCGGCAGAACTTCCTCGCCCAGCTCGCGCGCTACGGCATGGGTCCGCGCGACATCGTCGCCAACCTGAACTTTTTCATGTACGTGCCGGTCGGACCGGATGGCGCCATGGACATGGGGCCGAGCCGCTCGCGCCCCGGCGATTACGTCGACCTGCGCGCGGAAATGGACGTGCTTGCCGTGATCTCCAACTGCCCGCAGATGAACAACCCGGTGAACGACTACAACCCCACGCCGGTGCGCGCGATCCTCTACCAGCCGTGATCCGCCCTGCAGGCGCGCACCGCCCGCCCAACCCCGAGCCCGACCCGGCTCCGGATCCGATTCCCACCCCGAGGCCGGTATGAAGCTCGCCGTTCTTCTTCTCAGTTTTTTATTTCTAACCCCGGTATTCGGACAAAGAAAGGCGGCCCTGCTCGAGCAGGGCAAGCAGCTCGGCAAGGCGATGTTCGAGCCGGGCGACACGCCGAAGGGCGGCAACGGCCAGCCGGTGGACGGCATCGAGGGCTCGAGCCGCGAGATGCTGAAGACGCATTTCCATTCGCACCTCGCGCTCTTCTATCGCGGCGAGCAGGTCGCGATCCCCTATGGCATCGGCATCGTGAAGCCTTTCCGCGTCGAGCGCGGCTTCGTCGGCGAAGGCAGCGGCTATTACTGGCTGCACACGCACGACGCGACCGGCATCATCCACGTCGAGGCGCCCGACGAGCGCCCGTACACGCTGGGAAACTTCTTCGACATCTGGGGCGAGCCGCTCGCGCGCGACGACGTCGCCGGGCTGCGCGGGAAAGTGCGCGCGTACGTGGACGGCAAGCCCTATAGCGGCGACCCGCGCAGCATCGTGCTAAAGCCGCACGCGCAGATCACGCTCGTCGTCGGCAATCCGCCGGTCAAGCCGCCGACGTACGCGTTTCCCGAAGGCCTGTAGGCGCCGCGCCTATCCGGCGGGGGTGTTTCGCGCGGCGGGGAGGCGCTGCGTGTCCTGCGGGTCGCTCGTGACGCCGTCGTAGCGGTAGAAATGCTTCACGCCGAGGGGGTGCACCGCGCTCGCGTCGACGTTATGGAGGAAGATCGGGGCGCGCACGCCGCCGAGGTCGATCCAGCCGAGGATGATGCGCGGCTGTCCGTCGACGAAAATGAGCTCCGAGACCCTCCGCCGGATGCGGCCGCCGCTGCGATGCTCATGGAGGATCTTGAGCCGGTAGCGGCTGGCCCTGCGGTTTTCCATTCCCGCTGCTCCATGCAAGGGGCGCGCCAGCAGAACCGTTACAGCGACAGCGGGTCAAGGAAGAGGTGATGGCACCCCGCGCCGAGCTCGCCCGGTTCGCGGCCCTCTATGCCGCTCTTTACGCGGCATTCGGCGTCGCATCCCCGTTCCTGCCCGCTTTTGTGAGCGCGCGCGGCCTTCCGGCGCAGGAGCTCGGCATGGTGCTCGCCGCCGGCACGGCCGTCCGCCTCGTCACCTCGCCGCTCGCCGGTCGCATCGCCGACCGCGCCGGCGCCTTGCGCCTCGTCCTGGCGGCGTGCGCCGCGGCGGCGGCCTGCGCCACGCTCGCCTACCTGCCGGCGCGCGGATTCTGGACGTTCCTAGCCGTGGTGCTGCTGCAGGCGGCGACGCTCGCGCCCGTCAGCGTGCTCGCCGACGCGCTCGCGCTGGGCGCGGCGGCATCGGCGCGGCGCCCGTTCGAGTACGGCTGGGTGCGCGGCACGGGATCGGCGGCATTCATCGCGGGCACGCTCGCCTCCGGCCAGGCGATCGGCGTATTCGGATTGGCTGTCGTGGTGACGCTCCAGTCGCTCCTCCTCGGCGCGGCCGCGCTCGCGGCGCTCGCCGTCCCGGAGCTCGCTCACCCGCCGAAAAACGCGCGCGCGCAAGCCGGGGGCGTGCTGCGGCTGCTGAAAATTCCCGCGTTCCGCACGCTCGTCCTGTGCGCGGCGCTCATCCTCGGCAGCCACGCCATGCAGGACGCCTTCGCGGTGATCCGCTGGAGCGAAGCCGGCATCGGCTCCGCGGCGTCGAGCCTGCTGTGGTCGGAATCGGTGGCTGCGGAAGTGCTGGTGTTTTTCCTCATCGGCCCGCGCCTCGTGTCGCGGCTCACCCCGGCCGGCGCGATCGCGCTCGCCGCGGCGGCAGGCGTGCTGCGCTGGAGCGTGATGGCGCAGAGCGCGCAGCTCCCAGTGCTCGCGCTCGTGCAACCGCTGCACGGCATTACCTTCGCTCTCCTGCACCTCGCCTGCATGCGCCTCATCCGCGACGTGGTGCCGGCCGGCCTCGAGGGGACTGCGCAGGCGCTCTATGGCACGGTGGGAATCGGCGCGGCGAGCGCGCTGCTCACGCTCGCCTCCGGCGCGTTGTACGCGCGTGCCGGCGCGGGCGGATTCTGGGTCATGGCGGCGCTGTGCGCGCTCGCGCTGCCCGTCGCCTGGAAGCTGCGGCGAAACTGAGACAGCCCGTATGGACGATGTACGGCGGTGGCGCGTAAAACTATGCTGCCCTCGCCTCGGCCATGTCGCCGCCTTTACCGTGTCCCCGCTAGTCAGCGTCGTCATCCCCACCTTCAACCGCGCGTACTGCCTCGGGCGCGCGATCGATTCGGCGCTCTCGCAGACGCACCGCCGCTGCGAGGTGATCGTGGTCGACGACGGCTCGAGCGACGGCACGGCGCAGCTCGTGGCCGCACGCTACGGGCACGACGAGCGGGTGCGCTATGCGCGCCAGCGCAATCGCGGCGTATCGGCCGCGCGTAATCGCGGCCTCGCGCTCGCGCGCGGCAAGTACGTGGCCTTCCTCGACTCGGACGACGTGTGGCATCCGTGGAAGATCGCGGTGCAGATCGCGTGCCTCGAGCACGCCGGCGCGGGGATGATCTGGACCGACATGGACACCGTGGATCCGCAGGGCCGCATCGTGCGCCGGCGCTGCATGCGCGAGCACTACAGCGCCTATCGCTATGTCACGGAGCGCACGCTCTTCGCCAGCTCGGCCTCGCTCGGCAGCATCCTGCCGCGCCACGCGGACCCCGCCCCCGGCACGCGACTCTACTGGGGCGACGTGTATTCCGGGATGATCCTCGGCAACCTGTGCCTCGTGTCCACCGTGCTCGTCGAGCGAGCGCTGGCGCTGCGCGCCGGCGGATTCGACGAGGCGATGCGCACCGGCGAGGACCATGGCTTCCACTTGCGGGTGAGCCGGGAGGCCGCCGCGGCCATGCTCGATGCGGCTTCGATGCGCTACCGCGTCGGCGCGGAAGACCAGATGACGAACGCGCGCCACGGACTCGCCATCGCGCGCAACGCGCTCGCCACCATCGCGCCTGCGATCCGGCGCGACCGCAGCCGCATCCGGCTGCCCGGCGCGCTCATCCGCAGGAAGCTCGCCTCGACGCATGAGTGGATCGCGCGCGAGCTGGTCGAGCGCGGGGACAATCGCGGCGCGCGGCGCCATTTCGCATCGAGCCTGCTGCAGCGGCCTTTGCAGCCGATGACCTGGCTGCGGCTCGCCGCCGCGTGCGCCCATCCGCGCGTCACCGCGCTCCTGCGGCGCGCCTACCGGTCGTCGCTCAGGGTCTCGATCGGCGGGTGGCAAAAAAGAAGCCGCCAAGGGGCGGCTTCTTAACGTACGCCATCCAGAAAGGGGAGGGAATGGATGGCTTACAGGGGGACTTCATTTTCTCGCCCGCTTGCCGCCGTGTCTGTCGCCAGCCACCGCTCGGTGGCGTAGCCGAACCGCTACGGGGAGCGGCTGCTCGCCGTATTTCTCCACCCAGCCGCCGTGGAATCCCAGGTGGCTCCAGGCGGCGGGCGGTTGTTCCGCCCCGGAGGGGCCGCTGCGGCCCGCAACGCTCGATTCCTGAGCCTGGCTCTGTCCCTGGGCTTGCGCCCCGGGCTGGGGCGGCGGCGCGCCGCGCGCGGCGCAGGCGCACGCGAGCAGCAAAACCGCGATGAGAGCTCTTGGATCCATGCCGGTCCGCGATTTAACCGCCGTCACCCGAGCAAGCGAGGTGCCGGGCCTGCGGTCCGGCCGGGCTACGGGGAATTACGGGTCCGCTACGATGCGGGCAGATGAAGCTCGGCTTCTTCACCATGCCCATGCACCCGCCCGGGCGCGATTACACCCGCACGCTGAAGGAAGACCGGGAGGCGATCCTGCTCGCCGACCGCCTGGGGTACGCCGAGGCCTATGTCGGCGAGCACATCGCGGACCGCTGCGAGACGATCCCGTCGTGCCTCTCCTTCATCGCCAGCCTCGCGCACCAGACCCGCGACATCCGCCTGGGGAGCGGCACGGTGAACCTGCCCAACCACCACCCGGCCGAGATCGCCGCGCACGCCGCCATGATCGACCACATGCTGGAGGGGCGCTTTCTCTTCGGCATCGGCCCGGGCGGCCTGCGCTCCGACATGGAGGTCATGGGCAACCTCGACGCCGATCGCGGCGCCATGTTCCTCGAGTCGATCGACCACATCCTTGCGCTGTGGGCAGGCGAGCCGCCGTACGACATCGAGGGCAGGTTCTGGAGCATCTCCACCCGCCGCACGCTCCTCGCGGAGACCGGCCAGGGCGTGTTCATCAAGCCCTACCAGAAGCCGCATCCGCCGATCGTGGTCACCGCCATCACCCCGGGCTCCAAGGGCCTCGTCGGGGCCTGCGCGCGCGGCTGGGCGCCCATCTCGGCCAATTTCCTGCAGCCCAGCCTGGTCTCGACGCACTGGCCCTGCATCTCGGAAGGCTTCAGGAAAGGCGGCCACCGCGTCGATGCCGCGCAGTGGCGCGTGGCGAAGAGCATCTTCGTTGCCGACGACGACCGCACTGCCGAGCGCTACGTGCGCGAGGCGCGCGACGCCTACCACTTCTACTTCTGGAACCTGCTCGCGAAGCGCCGCTCCAGCGGCCAGCTGTCCTCGTTCAAGCACGATCCTTCCATGCCCGACGACGCCGTGACCGTCGAATACCTGCTCGACACGATGGTGATCCGCGGCGGCGTGAGCCGCGTCGTGGAGGAGCTGCTCGCGTTCCGCGAACAGGCGGGCGACTTCGGCACCCTGCTCTACTGCGGCCACGACTGGGCCGACGCGCAGCTCGCGCAGCGCTCCATGACGCTGATGGCGGAGCAGGTCATGCCCCGCGTCAACGCGGCGCTGCGCAAAGCTGACCGGTAGGACAGGCTGCTTAAGCCGGGTGCTCCGCCCGGACTAGAGACATCCATCCGGAATATGCCTATTCATGGAAGCCGCGCAATTTTTGCTTTGCGATGGCCATGGACCTCACATCGCTCCCGAGCGCGGCCGGCGGCCGCGCGCTCCCATACGGCTGCCCGCATTGCCGCCGCGCCGCTTTCGAGGAAGAGGGCTCGTACGTGTGCGGCGCGTGCGCCAGGCGCTTTCCGGTGCGCGGGGGGCTCGCGAACTTCCTGTCCGACGCCTGCATCTCCGACGTGGGCGCGGCCGAGCGCAGCGCGCGCGATCGCCAGGCGCGCCAGTACGAGAGCGGGCGTCTGCGCGAGAAGGGGCGGCTCTATTACCGCATGCATGGCCATGTGGTCGCACGGCTGCTGAAGGGCGCGCCGCCCGGGCCGCTCCTCGATGCGGGCAGCGGCACCGGCCTCATCACGCAGGAGCTCTGCGGCCGGGGACGCGACATCATGGCGCTCGATTTCAGCGAGGCGAGCCTCGACGTGCTGGCGGAAAAAGCGCTGCCCGGCGTGACGCCGGTGCTCGGCAGCGTCACGGCCATTCCCGCGGTCGACGCCTCCTTCCCCGCGATCCATTGCAGCGGCGTGCTGCAGGCCTTGCCGGCGGGCGAGCGCGCGCTCACGTACGCGGAGTTCGCGCGCTGCCTGGAGCCCGGCGGAATGCTCGTCGTCGTGGCGTGGAACGAGGCGTTCTATCGCGCTCAGGGCGAGCCGGTCAGCGGGCGCTTCGGCAGCGGGATCCCCTACTTCTCCTTCACCCGCGAGGAACTCGCGCGCGAAGCGCGCGCCGCCGGCCTCACCGACATTTCCATCCGGCCCTTCGGGCTTGCGCTGCACATCCAGGTGCTGCCCGGCGGGCGCTACCTCTTTCCCACCGTCGGCAAGCTGCTGCACCCGGTGGAAAGCTGGGTGCATCCGCTGCTGCCCGCGGATCGCGACTACGGATCCGAATACTGGCTGATGGTGGCGAGGAAGCGCGCCTGACCCACGTGATCGAAGCCGCCGAACCGGGTGCCGTGGTCTGCGTGGGCGAGAGCGGGATGAACGCGCTCGCGCTCATCCGCTCCCTCGGCCGGCGCGGCGTTCCGGTGCACGCGGTCGCTTTGCGCAGCAGCCCGCAGGTGGCGCTGCGCAGCCGCTATTGCAGCGAGCGCACGACGGTCCGCGACCTGGGCGAGCTGTACTGGGCGCTGCGGCGCATCGGCGAGCGCCGCGCGCGGCCCGCGGCGCTCTTCGTGGACAACGATGCCATGTTGAGAGCCCTCGCGCCGCACGCCGGCGCGCTCGCGCGCTGCTACGCGCTCGTCGATCCGCTGCACGACGCCGATCGCCTCACCGACAAGCGCTACCAGATCGAGCGCGCGCGGGAAGCCGGGATCCCGGTGCCGCGCTCGTGGTTTCCGCGAGAAGAGGCCGACGTGGTGGCAATCGCCCGGCAGAGCACCCGGCGGCTCATCGCCAAGCCGCTCGCCAACACCGCGGAATTCAAGGTGCTGGTCGCCGACGACGACGTGCACCTGCTGCAGCAGCTGCACGCGCATCGCGCCGACGTGGCATCGATCGTGGTGCAGGAGTTCGTCGAAGGCGGCGACGGCGCGCTGTACTCCGGCTACGGGTACGGCCCGGCGTCGGGCGGCGCGCCGCTCGTGTTCACCAGCCGCAAGCTGCGCCAGAACCCGCCGGGGGCCGGCGTGATGGCGGTGGGCGAGCCGTTCGATGCGCCCGAGGTGCGCGACATGACGCTCGCCCTGATGCGCGCGCTCGATTATCGCGGCATGCTGTCCGTGGAGTTCAAGCGCGACGCGGCGAGCGGGCGCTACTACTTCATCGAATGGAACGCGCGGTTCGACGCCTGCCATGCGGTGGGCTGGCGGGCCGGCTTCGACGGCGCCTTCGTCGCGTACCGGGATCGCGTGCACGGCGAGCCTCCCGGAAACCTCGCGATCCGCTACGACACGGGCCACGCCTGGATCAACGCGGAATGCGAGCTGCGCAACCTCGCCAAGCGCCCGTGGACCCTGTTCTCGCCGGCGACCTGGCGGCCTTACCTGCGCGATAAGGAATGGGCCTTCTTCGCGCCCGACGATCCCGCGCCCTTCCTCAAGGCCGCCTCCGGCACCGCGCGCTGGCTGGCGGGCGGCCTGCTCAAGCGCCTGCCGCACTCGGCGCGCGCAGCACCGCTACCGCTGAGATCTCGATAAGCGCGTCCTTGCGCAGCAGCCCGGCCACCAGCACGCCGGTCGAGGTCGGACGGGCGGTCCTGAAGAACTCGCGGCGAACGGCGGCGGTGCGCTTGTAGTTCTCGGTGGTGGTGAAGTAGTCCACCGTAGAGACGATATCGTCGCAGCTCGAGCCGATGGAGCGCAGCAGGTGCTCGAACTTGCGGAAGATCTGGCGCGTTTGCTCCTCGATGTTCCCGGGCGCGGTGATCACGCCGTTGTCGTCCGTTCCCGTGGTGCCCGACAGCCACACCGTGTTTCCGACGCGCAGCGCCGGGACGTAGGTGTACTGCCCGGGCCAGGGCTTGCCGCCCAGGATCTCGCTGCGCTCGTTGCTCACGCTTTTCCCTTCTTGTCATGGCCGAGGATGCGGTAGAGATGGAAGCCCTCGATCAGCACTTCATCGCGCTGGTTGCGCAGCTCGGTGCGCACGCGGCAGAAGCGCTTGCCGCCTTCTTCCCAGATGCGCTCGACCTGCTGGCGCGGCCGCACGGTATCGCCGACCACGGCCGGCTTGAGGAAGCGGCAGCCCTGCTCGATGAAGACGAAGCCCTCCAGCCGATCGCGCCCGCTGGATGCGCCCAGCGCGGTGAGCGACTGGAGCAGCAGCCCATGCGCGAGCGGCTTGCCGAAGCGCGTCTGCTTCGCGTATTCGGCGTCGTAATGGATGGGGTGGACGTCGCCGGTGAGCGCGGAGAAGAACAGGAAATGCGCGTCGGTGAGCGTCTTCGACGGCCCCTCGAACAGGTCGCCTTCCTTCGGCACGGCGGGCTTGGACATGGCGCTCCTAGGCGGCGCGGCGCTTGAGCAGCGTCACCTTGTCGTTGCGGAAGACTTCTTCCCCCGCCTGGTTGTAGACATGGTCGCGGAACACCACGATGCCGCGGTCCGGCTTGCTCGTGGCGCGCTTCTCCAGCACCTCGACCTCGGTGCGCAGCGTGTCGCCCGGGCGCACCTTGCCGAGGAATTTCGCGTTCTCGATGGCGAGCAGCGCGATCACGCTCTTCTCGAACAGGTCGCCGGTCATCGCCGTGGAGAAGGACATGATGAGGTGGCTCGGGCAGATGCGCCCGGGAAGGCCCTGCGCCTTTGCGTAGGCATCGTCGAGGAACAGCGGCACCTCGTAGCCCACGAGCCTGCAGAACGCCTCGTGGTCCGCGTCGCTGATGGTGCGCGAGCGCGTAGGATAGCGCGCGCCGGGCGCGAAATCCTCGAAGTAGCGGTCGGCGGGCATCGCCCTATCTTAATGGAAGAGACGAAATGGACCTCGGATTGAAGGGAAAGGCCGTGCTCATCACCGGCGGGTCGAAGGGAATCGGCCTCGCCTGCGCGCGCACGTTCGTCGAGGAAGGCTGCACGGTGCACCTCGCGGCGCGGGACAAGGAGCGGCTCGAACAAGCGAGTGATGCACTAAAGGGAAAAGCCACGATCCATCCGGTGGACCTGCGCAACGGGCCCGCCTTGGCCGCCCTTGCGCAGGCCTGCGCCGACGTCGACATCCTGGTGAACAACGCCGGCGACATCCCCGGCGGCACGCTGGATTCGATGGACGAGGCGAAATGGCGCCACGCCTGGGAGCTCAAGGTGTTCGGCTATGTGAACCTGACCCGCGCGCTGTTCGCGCGGATGAAGGCGCGCGGCGCCGGCGTCATCGTGAACGTCATCGGCATGGCCGCGGTCAGCACGCCCTTCGAGTACATCTGCGGCGCGACCGCGAATGCCGGGCTCGAGGCTTTCACCAAGGCGCTCGGCAAGGGCTCGATCGAGCACGGCGTGCGCGTGGTCGGGGTGCATCCGCCCTCGACGCGCACCGACCGCATCCTGGCGGTAATGAAGGCGGCCGCGAAAGCGAAACTCGGCGACGAGAATCGCTACGAGGAGTTGATCCGCGCCGGCACGTTCGGCAGGATGATCGAGCCCGAGCAGGTGGGCGACACCGTGGCCTTCCTCGCCTCGGCGCGCGCCGGCCAGCTTTCCGGGGTCGTCTTGAATCTCGGGACCTGACAAGGACCTGCCATGCGATTACTCGCCCTCCTCCTCTTTTTCGTCTCCCTGTGCGCAAGAGCCGACTATCCCGAGCGCGTCGTGCGCATCATCAATACCTTCCCGGCCGGCGGCTCGGGCGACGCGGTGCTGCGCGTCGTCACGGACAAGCTGAGCGCGGCGCTCGGCCAGCCGTTCGTCTCCGAGACGCGCACCGGCGCCGGCGGCTCCATCGGCACCGAGTTCGTGGCGAAGGCGCCGCCCGACGGCTATACGCTGGTGCTCGGCACGGCGAGCACCTTCGGCACCAACTCGGCCACCATGTCCAAGCTCGCCTACGATCCCGTGCGCGACTTCACGCCCGTGGTGATGATCGCCACCACGCCGTACCTTCTTCTCGCGCATCCGTCGGTGCCGGCGAAGACGACCGCGGAATTCGTCGCGTACGTGAAGGCCAACCCGAACAAGCTGAACTACGGCTCGTTCGGCAACGGCAGCTCGAACCAGCTCGCCTACGAGCTCCTCAAGCAGGTCACCGGCATGGAGATCGTGCACGTGCCCTACAAGGGCGGCGCGCCGCTCATCACCGCGCTCCTGGCGGGCGAAGTGCAGAGCTCCTTCGACGTCTACGCCACCGCGCTCCCGCACATCAAGTCCGGGCGCTTCCGGCTCCTCGGCGTCGCCTCGGCGAAGCGCTTCTCGCTCCTTCCCGAGACGCCGACGCTCGCCGAGCAGGGCTATCCGGTGGAGGGTGGCACCTTCTTCGCGCTCCTCGGTCCGGCGAAGATGCCGCACGCCGCCGTCGAGACACTGAACCGCGAGGTCAACCGCGCGCTTCAGCTGCCCGACGTGCGCGAGCGCCTGACCTCGCTCGGCACGGAGATCGCGGGCGGTCCGCCCGAGGCGCTCGCCGCCACGGTGAAGCGCGAAGTGGAAAAATGGGCGAAGGTGGTGAAGGACCGCGGGCTCAGGTTCGAGTGAGGCCGCGCAGCGCGTGCACGACCTCGTCGACCGGCATCACGTCCGCATACCGGGCATTGAGGTCCGCGAGGTGCAGCGCATGGATGCCGGCGTCGAACTCGCCCACGGCCTCGGCCGCGACGATCGCCCGGTAGCCGTGCTGCATGGCGTCCAGCGCGGTCGCGCGCACGCACACGCTCGTCGTGCAGCCGCACAGGACGAGCGTATCCACGCCCTGCTGCCTTAGCATCTCTTCCAGCGCCGTTCCGTAGAACGACGACGGGAATTTCTTGACGATCACCGGCTCCGCCGGCCGGCGCTCGAGGGACGGGTCGATCTCCACCAGGGGCGTGCCGGCGCGGCAATGCTCGAGCCACGGCACCTTCTTGCCCCAGTAGCCCGCGTCGCGCGCCGGATCGTCGTACGCGATCGTGGTGAAGAACACCGGCAGCTTTTTTTCCCTCGCCTCCTTCAGGATACGCAAGGTCTGCGCGATCTCGACCTGGAAGTCGCCGCCGGGAAACTCCGAGCGCCCGCCGGTGAAGGCGATGCTGAAGTCGATGACGAGCACCGCCGGCGCGCGCCCCATGCCGATGCGCCGTCCATAGCCGCGCTTGTCGTAGAAGTGCAGAAGATCCTCGAGCGTGGTCACGGCGCGGCCTTCCTGCGGTCGACGAAGCGGCTCGCCTTGGTCTGCCGGCCGGCGTCGTAGATCTGCGCCGCCTCCACCACCTCCACGCGCACGCTGACGCGCGTCACCTCGACGGCCTTGGACTGCACGGCCGAGCACAGCTGCTCGCGCAGCTCGGCGCGGCAGGCGATGCGCACGACCATCTCGTCCATCGAATACGGGTCGTCCGCGTCCTGGCGCTGGACCGCGACCTGGAACTCGTCGATGCCCGGCAGCGCGCCGAGCGCCGAGACGAGCGCCGCCGGGTTGATGAGCATGCCCTTCACCTTCACGAGGTCGCTGCCGCGCGTCACCGGGCCCACCACCCGGTCGGGCGTCCGGCCGCAGTGCGGGCACGCCCCTCTTGCCAGGCTCACGATGTCGCCGACCAGGAAGCGAAGGAGCACGGTGCCGCGGCGGTCGAGGTGCGTGACCGCCAGCATGCCGCGCTCGCCGTCGGGCAGGCGGCGCCCGGTCTGCGGGTCGACCACCTCGTGGTACTGGATCTCGGGCGCCGGGTTGTGCCAGTCGCCCTCCTCGCGGCATTGCGCGAAGGCGCCGAGCTCCGTGGAGCCGTAGCGGTCGAACACGGTGCTCCCCGCGGCGCCGAGCTCGCGCAGGCAGCGGCGCAGCTCCTCGCGCATCGGCACGCTCGTCGCCTCCCCGCTGATCGCGCACAGCCGCACGCTGGAGAAGTCCGCGCGCAGCTCCTGCGCCCGCAGCAGCACGCGCCGCACGAAGCTCGGCACGCCCCATAGCACGCTCGCGCGGTGGCGCTGCACCATGTGCACCGCGTAGTCGAGCGGGCGATGCACGCCGAACCTGCCGTGCCCGGCGCCCGGCAGCGCGGCGCAGATCGTCGCGCCCGAGGCGTAGGCATTGGTCGCCGAGCGCAGGAACGCGCCCATCGGCGCCGGCGTGAGCGGAAAGAGGTTGGCGATGACGTCGGTGTCGCGGATCCCGGAGATCTCGGCGACGCGGCGCGACTGGAAGAGATAGGCGTGGTAGTCGTGCGTCGTGTTGTAGACCGGCGTCGGCTCGGCGGTCGAGCCGGTGGTGTAGATCACCTCCCACAGCGCGCGCTCGTGCAGCGGCAGGTCGGGCGCGCGCAGACGAAACGCCTCCGGATCCGCCATCAGGTCCTGCTTCGATGTGAGTGGAAGGCGCTCGAGGTCGGTGACGCCGCGGATCGAGTTGATGTCGATGCCGCCCCATTTACGCCGGTAGTAGTCGTGGCCGCGCGCGCAGAGCGCGAGCATCTGGCGCAGTCGCTCGTCCTGCGCGCGCTCGATCTCGCTGTACGGGGCGGTCAGAATTTCTGT
>DATAHF010000052.1:0-16449 GCA_036263315.1 Burkholderiales bacterium | reverse complement strand
CGGCAAGTATCCGAGCATGGACCATGCGGGCGTGTACGCGTCGGTGCTGCATTACCTGAAGGCGGTCGACGCGGCCAAGACGGACGACGGCACCAAGGTGGTCGCGAAGATGAAGGAGATGCCCACCGACGATCCGCTCTTCGGCAAGGGGCGCGTGCGCGCCGACGGCCGCAAGATCCACCCGGCCTACCTTGTCGAGGTAAAGAAGCCGGTGGAGTCCAAGGGGCCGTACGACTATTACAAGATCAAGGCCCAGATTCCCGCCGACCAGGCGTTCCGGCCGGAGAAGGACGGCGGCTGCTCGCTGGTGAAGTAAGGAAGTCGCAGCAATAGCGCGGGACCGTTGAGCATGACCGAGATCTTCGGCATTCCGGTGCAGGCGTTCATGGGGCAGCTGTTGATCGGCCTGATCAACGGCTCGTTCTATGCGCTGCTCTCGCTCGGGCTGGCCGTGATCTTCGGTCTGCTCAACATCATCAACTTCACGCACGGCGCCCAGTACATGATGGGCGCCTTCTGCGCCTACCTTCTCCTGAACAAGACCGGGATCGGCTACTGGCCGGCGCTCCTCATCGCGCCGGTGATCGTCGGCGCGACCGGCGTGCTGGTCGAGCGCACCATGCTCAAGCGCCTCTACAACCTCGATCACCTGTACGGGCTGCTGCTCACCTTCGGCCTGGCGCTCATCATCCAGGGCCTCTTCCGCAATGAATACGGCACTTCCGGCCAGCCCTATGCGATGCCGCAGGCGCTCTCCGGCGGCCACAATCTCGGCTTCATGTTCCTGCCGAACTACCGCGCCTGGGTCATCGCGGCCTCGCTCGTCGTGTGCCTCGCCACCTGGTTCATCATCGAGCGCACCAAGCTCGGCTCGTACTTGCGCGCCGCGACCGAGAATCCGGCGCTGGTGCAGGCCTTCGGCATCAACGTGCCGCGCATGATCACGCTCACCTACGGCTTCGGCGTCGCGCTCGCCGCGCTCGCCGGCGTCATGGCCGGCCCGATCTACCAGGTCAGCCCGCAGATGGGCGCCGACCTGATCATCGTGGTCTTCGCCGTGGTGGTAATCGGCGGCATGGGCTCGATCATGGGCTCGATCGTCACCGGCTTCGGCTTGGGCATCGTCGAGGGCCTCACCAAGGTGTTCTATCCCGAGGCGTCCAACACCGTCATCTTCGTGATCATGGCGGTCGTCCTTCTCTTCAAGCCCGCGGGCCTGTTCGGGAAAGAGCGATGAACGCACACCGCGTCGCGTTTGCGATCATGGTCGCGGCGCTGCTGGTCGCGCCGCTTATCGTCTATCCGGTGTTCCTCATGAAGGTGATGTGCTTCGCGCTCTTCGCGACCGCCTTCAACCTGCTGATCGGCTTTGGCGGCTTGCTCTCGTTCGGCCACGCCATGTTCCTCGGCACGGCGGGCTATGCCTCGGCGCACGCGGCCAAGGTGTGGGGCTTCGCGCCGGAGTTCGCCATCCTCTTCGGCACCGTTTGCGCCGCGGCGCTCGGCCTCGTTTCGGGGCTCCTCGCCATCCGGCGCCAGGGCATCTACTTCGCGATGATCACCCTCGCGCTCGCGCAGATGATCTTTTTCTTCTACCTCCAGGCGCCGTTCACCCACGGCGAGGACGGCATCCAGGCCGTGCCGCGCGGCACGCTCTTCGCCCTGGTCGACCTGAACAACATCTGGGCCATGTACGCGGTGGTGCTCCTCGTTTTCCTGGGGGGCTTCCTGCTCATCTACCGGACCATCCATTCGCCCTTCGGCCAGGTGCTGAAGGCGATCCGAGAGAACGAGCCGCGCGCGATCTCGCTCGGCTATGACACGGCGCGCTACAAGCTGCAGGCGTACGTCCTGTCGGCGACGCTCGCCGGCCTGGCGGGGGCGACCAAAGCGATTGTTTTCCAGCTGGCGTCGCTCACCGATGCGCACTGGTCCATGTCGGGCGAGGTCGTCCTCATGACACTGCTCGGCGGCCTTGGCACGATCTTCGGGCCGGCCGTGGGCGCGCTCGTCATCGTCTCGATGGAGAACTACCTTGCCCAGCTGGGCGCCTGGGTGACGATCACCCAGGGCATCATCTTCGTGATCTGCGTGCTGGCATTCCGGCGCGGAATCGTGGGCGAGCTCGCTCGGGTGCTGCGCAAGCCCCTCTAGCGTCCCGTGCGCCGCGTCGCCGCGGGGCGACAGGCCGTTGGAGCGAATGGCCCGAACCTTGCGCCCGGAAGGGGCATGGCACCGAAGCCGATGCTGCGTTCGGTGCTGGCGGTGTCAAGCGCGACCGTCATGGTGGCCTGCGCCTCGCTTCCGCCGGCAGCCGGCCTTCCCAAGCCCGAGTCCTCGGCGCTCGCGCGTCCCGAGCAGACCACGCTCGGACGCGTCGCAGTTGCGCGCGCGAAGGAGCACCAGGGACTTTCCGGCTTCCGGCTCCTTTCCGTGGGCGCCGACGGTTTCCTCGCCCGCATGCAGATGCTCAAGGCGGCGCAGCGCACGATCGACGTCCAGTACTTCCTCTTCGAGGACGGCGACACCGGCAAGCTGATCACCGATGCGATGCGCGAAGCGGCCGATCGCGGGGTGCGCGTGCGGCTGCTGGTGGACGACGCCGACTTCTCGCGGCGCGGCGCGCTGATCGCCGCGCTCGATGCGCATCCCAACGTGGAGGTGCGCATCTTCAACCCGTTCACCTATCGCGGCACGAACAAGGTCCTGCGCGGCCTGGAGTTCCTCTTCAGCGCCTCGCGGCTCGACTTCCGCATGCACAACAAGCTCTTCGTCGCCGACAACGCGGCGGCGCTCGTCGGCGGGCGCAACGTCGGCGACCGCTATTTCCTGACCCGCGCCGAGGCCGAATTCGAGGACGACGACGTCTTCGCGATCGGGCCCGTCGTGCCTGTACTGTCGGCGACCTTCGACGATTACTGGCGCAGCCCGCTCGCGGTGCCGCTCGAGGCGCTCTCGGAAGCCCCGGGCGCGGACGAGGTCCTGAGCGAGCCCGGGCATGAGGACGGCAAGCCCGACCCGGCCGAATACAAGCGGCGCGCCGCCTCCGGGACGCTGCTCGAAGGCCTGCTCTCGGGCCGGCTGCCGCTCGTGTGGGCGCGCGCGACGGTCGTGTGCGACGCTCCGGAGGAGAAGCTCGAGGAGCGGGGGCGCAGCCGCGCCACGCCGACCAAGCAGACGCTCCTTGAGGCCGCGGGCGCGGCGCGCTCGCAGCTGCTCATCGTTTCGCCTTACTTCATCCCCAGCGGCGACAACATGAAGCTGCTCGAGGACCTGCGCGGGCGCGGCGTGCAGGTCGATGTGCTGACCAACTCGCTCGAGTCGGTCGACGGGGCGGGCGAGCTGATGGCGTTCGCGGCGTACGCCCCGTACCGGCCAAAGCTGCTCGAGCAGGGCATCCGCCTGCACGAGCTGAAGCCCTTCAAGCGCGAGCCGCTCGACCCGAAGACGGGCGACATCGGGCAATTCGCGCTCCACGCCAAGGCGGTGGTCATCGACGGCAGGCGCCTGCTCATCGGCTCGGCCAATTTCGACCCGCGCTCGATGCACCTCAACACCGAGATCGGGCTCCTCATCGAGAGCCCCGAGCTCGCGCGCCAGGTCGCGGCGCGCTACGAAGGCCTGATGCGCCGATCGAAAAGCTACGAGGTGACGCTGGAAGAGGGCGGCCGGCTTGCCTGGCGGACCGAGCGCGACGGCAAGCCGGTCGCGTACCACGAGGAGCCCGCGCGCGATGAAAAGCAGCGGGCGAAGGTCGCGATCCTCTCGCGCCTGCCGCTCGACGAGGAGCTTTAGGCCCTCTCCATGTAGCTGCCGTCGTTGGTGCTGACCTTGATCTTCTCGCCCTGGTTGATGAAGGGCGGCACCTGCACGACGAGCCCCGTCTCGGTGGTCGCGGCCTTGAAGGTGTTGGTCGCGGTCGCGTTCTTGATGCCGGGCTCGGTTTCGGTCACGGTGAGGATCACCGTGGGCGGCAGCTCCAGGCCGATCGGCCGCTCGTTGTAGAGGTTCACCTGCACGTCCGAGTTGGGGAGGAGGTATCCGGCCTGGCCCTCGACGAAGTCGGCCGGAAGGCGCAGCTCCTCGTAGGTCTCCTTGTCCATGAAGACGTAGTTGTCGCCGTCCTGGTAGGAGAAGGTCATCTCGCGCGGGTCGACGAAGGCGCGCTCGATCTTGTCCTCGGTGCGAAAGCGCTGGTTGGTCTTGGTGCCCGACTCGATGTCCTTCATCTCGACCTGCATGAACGCGCCGCCGCGGCCGCCCACGTGCACGTGGTAGGACTTGAGGACTCTCCAGACGCGCTTGTTCCACTCGAGCAGGTTGCCCGGGCGGATTTCGACTGCTTCGACCTTGGCCATGACGGGGAATTTCCGGCGGCGAAAAAGGCGCGGATTTTACACGATTTATAATGGCTTATCGTGTTTGACGCGAAGGCTTTCGTCGCCGGGCTGCCCGGCCTGCCGGGGGTGTACCGCATGCTCGGCGAAGGGGGCGAGGCGCTCTACGTCGGCAAGGCCGGCGACCTGAAGAAGCGCGTCGGCTCCTACTTCCAGAAGAGCGACCAGAGCCCGCGCATCCGCATGATGCTCGGGCAGGTGGCGGGCATCGAGACCACGGTGACGCGCTCCGAGGGCGAGGCGCTGCTCCTCGAGAACAACCTCATCAAGAGCCTCGCGCCGCGCTACAACATCCTTTTTCGCGACGACAAGTCCTACCCTTACCTCATGATCACCGGGCACGCGTTCCCCCGGCTGGGGTTTCACCGCGGCCCGCGCGACCGGAAGAACCGCCACTTCGGCCCGTTCCCGCACGCGCACGCGGTGCGCGAGAGCATCCAGCTCCTGCAGCGCGTGTTCCAGCTGCGCACCTGCGAGGACACGGTGTTCCAGAACCGCTCGCGGCCGTGCCTGCTGCACCAGATCCGCCGCTGCACGGCGCCCTGCACGCGCCTCATCACGGCCGAGCGCTACGCGGAGGACGTGAAGAGCGCCGAGCTTTTCCTGGAAGGGCGCGAGGACGACGTCATCGAGTCGCTCAGCAACCGGATGAAGGCGGCCTCCGAGGCCCGGAACTACGAGGAGGCGGCGCTCTTTCGCGACCAGGTGCGGGCGCTCTCGCGCGTGCAGGCGCGCCAGTATGTGGAGTCCGAGCGCGGCGTGGACGCCGACGTCGTCGCCTGCGCGATCGAGGGCGGCATCGCCTGCGTGAACCTCGTCATGATCCGGGCCGGCCGCCACGTGGGCGACCGCAGCTTCTTCCCGCAGAACGCCGCCGAGGCGACGGAAACGGAGATCGTGGACGCCTTCCTCGAGCAGCACTACGTCGAGCAGCCCAAGCCGCCCCTGGTCATCTCGAGCGAGCGGAACTTCCAGGGCGAGCGGAAAATGTGGCTGGAGATGGCCCTGAAAAACGCCCGGCTCGCGCTCGCCCAGCGCGCGCGGGAGAAAAGCACGCAGGAAAACCGCATGGGGGCGCTGCGCGAGGCGCTCGGGCTGCCGGAGACCGCGCAGCGCATCGAATGCTTCGATGTGAGCCACACCATGGGCGAGGCTGCGGTCGCCTCCTGCGTCGTATACGATCGGCACGCCATGCAGAAATCCGAGTACCGGCGCTACAACATGCGCGAGGTCACCCCCGGGGACGACTACGCCGCCATGCGCCAGGCGCTCTCGCGCCGCTACGAGAAGATCGCGGCGGGCGAAGGCAAGATCCCGGACCTGATCCTGATCGACGGCGGGCGCGGGCAGGTGAACGCGGCGCGCGGCGCACTCGCCGACCTGGGCCTGAACGACGTGAGCGTGGTTGGCGTGGCCAAGGGCCCGGAGCGCAAGCCCGGGCTGGAGGAGCTCGTGCTCGAGGCCGAGGGCCAGACGCTCTCGCTGCCGCCCCAGCACCCCGGGCTGCACCTCGTGCAGACCGTCCGCGACGAGGCGCATCGCTTCGCCATCGTCGGGCATCGCGCGCGCCGCGAGAAGGCGCGCACCACCTCGAGCCTCACTGCGATCCCCGGCATCGGCGCCAAGCGCCGCCAGAAGCTGCTCGCGCACTTCGGCGGCCTGCAGGGCGTGCAGTCGGCCGCGGTGGACGAGCTCGCCAAGGTCGATGGCGTGAGCCGCGCGCTCGCGGAAAAGATCTACCGGCACCTGCACGCCTGATGCTGCTCAACCTTCCCAACATCGTGACGCTCGTGCGGATCCTGCTGATCCCGCTCATCGTGGGCGTGTTCTACGTGCCCGATGCCTGGCTCTCCTGGGAGAGCCGCAACCTCGTCGCCACGGTGATCTTCATCCTCGCCGCGGTCACCGACTGGCTGGACGGCTACCTCGCGCGAACGCTCAACCAGACTTCCGCATTCGGCGCGTTTCTCGACCCGGTGGCCGACAAGCTGGTCGTCGTCGGCGCGCTCATCGTGCTGCTCACGCTCGGGCGCGTCGACATGGTGGTGGCGCTCATCATCATCGGCCGCGAGATCGCGATCTCGGCGCTGCGCGAGTGGATGGCGCAGGTCGGCCAGTCGAAGAGCGTGGCGGTGGCGATGGTAGGGAAGCTCAAGACCGCGGGTCAGATGATCGCGATCCCGCTGCTGCTCTATCACGACGAGCTCTTCGGCCTGCTCGACACGCAGTGGCTGGGCACGATCCTCATCAACATCGCCGCCGTGCTCACCGTGATTTCGATGCTCTACTACATGCGGCGCGCGAGCCTGGCGTAGGCCTACCCCCGTCCGCGGGACCGTGATAAAATTTCCTTTTAAATCAAACGCGGGAATAGCTCAGTTGGTAGAGCGCAACCTTGCCAAGGTTGAGGTCGCGAGTTCGAGACTCGTTTCCCGCTCCAGATTTCTCAGGCGAGGGAAGGTGGCGCTTCTTCCCTCGCCTCCGTTATAAGAAAAACACCTCCCCGCGGCGGGGTGGCAGAGTGGTCATGCAGCGGCCTGCAAAGCCGTGGACGCCGGTTCGATTCCGACCCCCGCCTCCAATATTTCCCTGCACGTTTTCGCTGCACGTCTGCGCCCGGATGGCGGAACTGGTAGACGCATGGGACTTAAAATCCCTGGGCCGCAAGGCCATGCTGGTTCGAATCCAGCTCCGGGCACCAACTCGTAGGATTTCCGCGTCTGCGCTGTAGGCCGATCGCGCGCCGGAGGTCGTTGCTTTCCGATCATATGACGATCGGGGCGCGCATTCCGTCTGCCCGGCTCAGGCCGGGCACCTCCTGCCGAACGGCGGCCGTCAAAAGCCGGGCGGTACGATTTCCCGGATGGCCGAATCTCCCCGATGCCCGACGTAAAGCCGCGCGTGCTGCTGGCCGCGCGGCCGGATGCGTGCGCGCCGTTCCGCGCCGCGGTGTACGGCTATGCCGAAGTGCTGGAGGCCCCGACGATGGGCGCCGCCATCGCGAAGCTGAAGAGCGCGTCGCCCATCCACCTCATCTGCAGCACGCTTTTCTTCGACGAATCGCGGATGTTCGATCTGCTGCGCTGGGTCAAGGCCGAGCTTCCGCACATCCCTTTCATCTGCGCGCGCGCGCTTCCCAAGGACATGCCGAAGATCTCGCTCGAGGCCGCGCGCATCGCCGCCGACTCCCTGGGCGCGGCGGCGTTCATCGACATTCCCATGCTCGCGAAAGAGGGCGGCACGGACACCCTGAGCGAGCGCCTGCGGCGCCTGCTCCTCGGCCACATCAAGGGCTGATTTCCCCGCGGAAGGAGCGGCGTGCCGGCAATGATTAGAATGCCTGCATGGCGCTCGCCGCGTTCAACTTCAGCCGCTGGATCGACGAGCACGCGCACCTGCTCAAGCCGCCGGTGGGCAACCAGCAGGTGTTCCTGGAGGCCGAGGACCTGATCGTGCAGGTGGTCGGCGGGCCGAACGCGCGCACCGACTACCACGACGATCCGTACGAGGAGTTCTTCTACCAGCTGCGCGGCAGCATGGTCCTCAAAGTGATCGAGGAGGGCCGGCCGAAAGACGTTCCCATCCGCGAGGGCGAGATCCTGCTCCTGCCCGCGCACGTGCGCCATTCGCCGCAGCGTCCCGAGGCGGGCTCGGTGGGATTGGTGGTGGAAAAAATCCGTCCCGCCGAGGTGAAGGACGGCTTCGAGTGGTATTGCCCGGGCTGCTGGACGCGCGTGCACCGCGTCGAGGTGGGCCTTAAGAGCATCGTGCGCGACCTGCCGCCGCTCTTCGAGGCCTTCTACGCGAGCGAGCGCAAGTGCCCGGGCTGCGGCCGCATTCATCCGGGGAAGGCATGAGCGAGCCCGGGAAAGCGGCCGAGCCGCGCATCGAGCAGGCGGGCGATTGGCTCGCCAAGGCGCACGCGGCACGCGAGCCCTTCGGCCCGCTGCCGGCGGCGCTCGCGCCGCGCTCGGTCGAGGAGGCGTACGCGATCCAGGGCGAATTCGTCGGCATGCGCGCCAAGCAGCTCGGCCGCGTCGCCGGCTACAAGATCGCCCTCACCACCGAGGCGATGCGCAGGATGACCGGCATGGGCGACTCGGTCGCCGGCTGCATGCTGGAGAAGACACTCCTGCGCGGCCCGGCGCGCGTGCGCGCCGCGGACTACGGGCGGCTGCTGGTCGAATTCGAGATCGCCTTCGAGATCGCCGAGGACCTGCCCGCGATCGGCGCGCCGTACACGCGCGAGAGCATCGCCCGCGCCGTGGGCGCCGCCATGCCGGCGCTCGAGCTCGCTGACGACCGCAACGCCGACTACTCGAAGCTGCGCGAGCACCCGCTCATGATGATCGCCGACAACGCCTGGAACGAGGGCGCGGTGCTCGGCGCGCCGGTGAAGGAGTGGAAGGACATCGATATCGCTGCGCTGAAGGGCGTCGCGAAAGTGAACGGCAAGACCGTGGGCGAGGGCCACGGCCGCGACGTCATGGGCCATCCGCTCGAGGCGCTCGCCTGGGTCGCGAACAACCTCGCCGCGCGCGGCGAGGGCCTGTGGCGAAGCGACGTGGTGATCACCGGAAGCCTGGTCGCCTCCCAGTTTCCCAGGGCGGGCGACCGGTTGCGCTTCGAGGCGGGCGCCCTGGGCGCGGTCGAACTCTCGGTCGATTAGGCGGCGAGCCGGAAGCGCACGCCGCAGAGCTCCACGCTCGCGTTCGTGGCGGCTTCGAGCTCCACGCCGGTGAAAGCCTCTTCCTTGCCGCGCATGAAGCGAATCGCTCCCTGGTCGAGGGCGAGCGCGTTGCGCTCGACCGGCCGCTCGAAGAGCTTGCCCCAGCGCGAGGCGAGCCCCGCCGGATCCGGGCATTCGATCTCCACGGCGCGCAGGCCGCGCACGACGTCCCTGCGAATGGCGCGCTGCCAATCGGGGCCCGCGGGCGCGTAAGGGCCCATGGGATCGGCGCCGCCTGCCGTCGTGTTGAATTCCAGCATCGCCGCGCCCGTGTCGCGGGGATGGAGCTGGATTCCGTGATAGCCGTCGTGGCGGATCTCGTTCGCGACGCGGATGCCGAGCGCCTCGGCCTGCTTGCGATAGCGCTCCGGGTCGTCGCAATCGAGGATCACCATGTAGCCGTGGCGGCCGCCGTGGCGCTCGAGGAACCGGCCGGCCGCGGTGCCCTCGCGCGTGGGGGCGACGATCTCGAGGAAGCTCGTGCCCACGGGAAAGAGCACGTTCTCGAGGCCGTATTTCGCGACGTTCGCGTCGCGGTAGCACTCCTCCACGCCGAGCGCTTCCTTCATGCGCGCGGCCTCGCGCGCGAGGTCGGCGGCGACCAGGCACACCTGCCGCAGCCGTAGATAGGGCGTCACTTCACCTGCCACGGCGTCGCTTCAGCTGCCGGTGAACGCGGGCGCGCGTTTTTCGACAAAGTGCGCGACGCCTTCCTTGAAATCGGCGCTCGCGAAGCTCTTCTGCATCTCGGCGTCGGCGAGCTCGAGCGCCTGGTTGAAGTCCTGGAACTGCGCCTTCCAGACCTGCGCCTTGATCACCGCCGTGGAGCGGGGCGAGACCGTCTTCGCGAGCGCGCTCGCGTAGGCGAGCACGTCCGGCATGAAGCTCTCCTGCGGGAAGACCTTGTTGACGAGGCCGAGGCGCTCGGCCTCGGCCGCCTTGATCTTGCGCGCCGAGAGGAGGAGGTCGAGCGCGTGCGCGGGGCCGACCAGGCGCGGCAGCAGCCAGCTGATGCCGTGCTCGGCGATGAGGCCGCGCTGCGCAAAGGAGGTGGTGAGCTTCGCCTCGCTCGCGGCAAAGCGGATGTCGGCATAGAGCGCGAGGACAAGGCCGAGCCCCGCGGCGGGCCCGTTGATGGCCGCGATCACGGGCTTGCGGCACTGGAGCAGGTAGCCGAAGCGCCCGCCGAAGTGCGCGCCGACGTCGGGGCCGAGATGCGAGCGGAAGTCGTGCTTGACGTTCTGCGCCTGCGACACGCGTTGCCCGCCCGGCTTGATTTTCTGCAGCAGGTTCATGTCGGCGCCGGCGCAGAAGCCGCGGCCCGCGCCGGTCAGCACGACGACGCGCACCGAATCGTCGGCCGCCGCCGCGGCGACGGCGCGCTCCAGGCTCTGGCCCATCGCGGCGGTGTAGGCGTTGAGCGCCTGCGGGCGGTTGAGCGTGATGGCGGCGATGCCCTCCGCCGACTCGTACAAGAGGTCTTCGTAGGTCATGACAGCTCCCTCAGCTTCTGTTTCAGCTCGAACTTCTGCACCTTGCCCATCGCGTTCCTGGGCAGGCTCTCCAGGAATATTACCCGCCTCGGGTGCTTGAACCGGGCGAGGCGGTCGTTGAAGAGGGTTTTGACCCTGTCTTCCGTCAGGCTCGAGCCCGAACGAAGGACGACGCAGGCCACGGCGGCCTCGCCCCACTTCTCGTCCTCGACCCCCAGCACGGCGCATTCGGCGATCTCGGGGCAGTCGGCGAGCACGTTCTCGAGCTCGGCCGGATAGACGTTCTCCCCGCCCGAGATGATCACGTCCTTCGAGCGCCCCATGATCCAGTAGAAGCCGTCCTCGTCGATGCGCGCGAGATCGCCCGTCCTGAACCAGCCCTCCGGGGTGAGCGCGGCGGCGCTGCCCGCCGGGTCGTTCCAGTAGCCGCGCATGACGTTCGGACCGCGCACCCAGACCTCACCCTCGACCAGCTTCACCTCGCAGTGCGGCGCGGGCTTGCCGGCGCTGCCGAGCTTTCTTTCGGCGTCCTCGCGCAGGAGCACAGTGGCGATCGGAGCGGTCTCGGTGCAGCCGTAGATCTGCCCGACCGGCACGCCGCGCGCGTGAAAGGCGCGGATGAGCGAGTCGGGCACGACCATCGAGCCGCAGTTGAGCATGCGCAGCGAAGAGAGATTGGTGCTTTTCCAGGCCGGATGCCCGATCACCGCCTGCATGGTCGCGGGCACGAGGAGCGAGAGCGTGGGCTTGCGCTTCGCCACGTCCTCGAGCCAGAGCGCGGGATCGAAGCGCTTGTGCAGCGTGACGCTCGCGCCGGCGAGGAGGGCGGGCAGGGTCTGGTTGTTGAGCCCGCCGACGTGGAACATCGGCAGCGCGGTGAGCACGTGATCGGACTGGCGCAGGTCGTGCGCGTGGATCGAGTTGAAGCCGTTCCAGAGGAGCGCCGACTGCGTGAGCACCGCGCCCTTGGGCTTGCCCGTCGTCCCGGAGGTGTAGACGATCAGCGCGTCATCTTCGTCCTTGCCTTCGACCGGGTTTTGGGTTTGCTTTTTCGTTTCCTGGATGGGTATTTCAAGTGACCTTGCGTGAACTGCAAAATCAGCGTCGTGAAAAAGCCACTTCGGGGAACAGTCGGCGAGGATCGCCTTGTGCTCGGCCGCGGTGAGGCGCCAGTTGAGCGGCACGAGGATCGCGCCGCGCCGCGCCAGCGCGAAAAGCAGCACCAGCATCTCCGGGGAGTTGTAGCCGAGCCACGCGACCCGGTCCCCTTTGCGCACGTCAAGGGAATTTGCAGCTTTTTTTATCTCGCCCCAAAGGGCCGCATAGCTGATGTCCGAGCCGTGAAAATGCAATGCCGGCTTGTCCGGAAAGTGCTCCGCCCAGCGCTCGATGATGCGGGAGAGATTCATGGGAGAATCGCCCGACTTTACATGGTCTCTGCACGCCGCACGGGGGTTTTGCGGGCGCTGCTGGCGGGCATCCTCGCCGCCTGCTGCGCCTCGACGCTCGCGCAGGCGCCCGCACCACAGGATCCGGCGCAGGCTCCCCTCATCGAAGCGCAGTCGCTCGCGCGCGAAGCGGCCGAATTGCAGCTGCTCGGCTTCCGGCGCCAGGCGATCGAGCGCCTCGAGCGTGCCGCGAGCCTCACCGCGGGGCGCCCGGACGCCCGGCCGATCGCCGCGGGCGTGCTTGGCGCGCTCGGCCAGGCCTACCTCAAGGCGGGACAGTCCGAGCAGGCGCTGCCGAAACTGCAGGAGGCGCTCGAGCTCGCGCGCGCGGAACGCCAGCCCGCCCTCATGGCGGCGGCGCTGAACGACATGGGCCAGCTCTACGGCGCGACCGCGCGCCGTGCCGAGGCGATGACGGCCTATCGCGAAAGCATGACGCGCGCGGGGGAAGCGAGCTCGCCGCTCACTTTCGCCGCCGCGGCAACGAACGCCGCGCTCCTTGCCGCACCCACCGATCCCTCGGCCGCTGCGGCGCTGCTCGACCAGGCCGGCGCCCGGCTCGAGGCGGCGGGCGACGCTCGCGAAGCGGATTTCGCGCGCATCCGCGCCGCGCAGGTGTGGCGCAGCCTCCAGCTTCCGAATGCCGACCCGCGCTCGCTTGAGCGGCCACATGCGCTGCTCACGCGCGCGCTGCGCTCGGCCGAGGCGCGCGATGACGCGCTTGCGACCTCCTACGCGGCCGGGCGGCTGGGCGAGCTCTACGGTGTCGCCGGGCGCGGCGAGGAAGCGCTCGGCCTCACGCGCCGCGCCGTGCGCGCGGCGCAGCGCGCGCGCGCCGACGAGAGTCTGTATCTGTGGAGCTGGCAGGCGGCGCGCCTGCTCGCGAGCCGGGGCGAGCGCGAGGCCGCGCTCGCCGCCTACCGGCGCGCGCTCGAGAGCCTGCACGCGGTGCGCCAGGACATGATCCTCGAGCTGCGCGCCACGCATCGTTCCTGGCGCGCCGAAGTGGGGCCGCTCTTCCTCGAGTACGCCGAGCTGCTGCTGCGCCGCGAGGCCGGGCAGGGCGTGGCGCAGTCGCGCCTGCGCGAGGCGCGCGACGTGGTGGAGCAGCTGAAGGCGGTCGAGCTCGAGGACTACTTCCAGGACAACTGCGTCGCGGCGCAGCTCGCGACGCAAAAGGGCATCGACCAGATGGCCCCGCGCACCGCGGTGCTCTATCCGATCCTGCTGCCCGAGCGCCTCGAGCTGCTGGTGGGCCTGGAGGACGGCATCCACCAGGTCACGCTGCCGGTGGCCGCGGCGGCGCTCTCGGAGGACGCGCACGGCCTGCGCCGCCGGCTGGAGAAGCGCACCACCAGCGAATACCTGCCGTTCTCGCGCCGGCTCTATGCCTCGCTCTTCCAGCCGATCGAGGCGCTCCTTGCCGAGCACAAGGTGGAGACGCTCGTCTTCGTTCCGGACGGCGCGCTGCGCGGCGTGCCGCTCGGCGCGCTCTATGACGGCAAGCGGTATCTCGTCGAGCGCTTCGCGTTCGCGACCGCGCCGGGGCTCACGCTCGTCGACCCGCGCCCGCTCTCGGAAAAAGGCGAGGCGCAGGTGCTGCTCTCCGGGCTGACGGAGTCGGTGCAGAATTTTCCCGCGCTGCCCTTCGTGGCCGAGGAGCTGAAGGGCCTGCAGGCGATCTTCGCCGGCGGCCGCCAGCTGCGCGACCGCGACTTCAGCGTGCCCGGCTTCAAGCAGGAGCTGCGCGGCAAGTCCTACTCGATCGTGCACATCGCCTCGCACGGCGAGTTCGACAGCGATCCGCGGAAGAGCTTCCTGCTCACCTGGGACGGGCGCCTCGACATGGACGGGCTGGAGGCGGTGATGAAGCAGGTGCGCTTTCGCGACGAGCCGGTGGAGCTGCTCACGCTCTCGGCCTGCCGCACGGCCGCGGGCGACGATCGCGCCTCGCTCGGCCTCGCCGGGGTCGCGGTGAAGGCGGGCGCGCGCAGCGTGCTCGCGACGCTCTGGTACGTGAACGACCAGGCCTCGAGCCTTCTCGTCAACGACTTCTACCGCCAGCTGCGCGAGGGCAGCGCCTCCAAGGCAAAAGCGCTGCAGGCCGCGCAGCGCGCCGTGCTCTCGGACCGGCGCTTCCGGCATCCGGGCTACTGGGCGCCGTTCCTGCTCATCGGCAACTGGCTTTAATGGCGGGCACGCCGCTTCGCGAGCGCCCGGCGGTCTACGCCGGCGCGATCGCGCTCGCCGCGGCGCTCTTCGTGCTCGCGCTGCGCCAGGCGGGCGTGCTGCAGACGCTCGAGCTCGCGCTCTACGACCGCATGGTCACCGCGCGCGCGGCGCAGGAGCGGCCGCGCGAGCGCGTGGTGCTCGTCGGCGCGACCGAGCAGGACATCGTCAAGCTCGGCTGGCCGGCGAGCGACGCGACGCTCGCCGCGCTCCTCGGCGAGATCAAGAAGGATGCGCCGCGCGCCATCGGCCTGGACATCTACCGCGACCAGCCGCGCCCCCCGGGGGAGGCGCCCTTCGCCGCGCTCCTGCGCGACACCCCGAACTTGGTCGCGGTGCGCAAGATCGGCGGCGGCGCCGAGCAGGGCGTGGCGGCGCCGAGCGCGCTGAAAGGGAGCGAGCGCGTCGGCTTTGCCGACGTGGCGAGCGATCCGGGCGGCGTCGTGCGCCGCGCGATGCTGTTTCTCGACGACAACGAGGGCTCGCACACCTCGTTCCCGTTGCGGCTTGCGCTCGTTTACCTCGCGAAGCAGGGCATCGCGCCCGCGCCGGGCGAGCCCGATGCGTCGTTCCTGCGGCTGGGCAAGGTCACCTTGCCGCCCTTCGAGGCGAACGACGGCGGCTATGTCGACGCCGACGCGGGCGGCTACCAGGTCCTGCTCGATTTCGCCGGCGGCGCGGCGCCGTTTCGCCGCTACTCGTTCGGCGAGGTGCTCGAGGGCAAGGCGCCGCCGGGCGCTTTCCGCGACCGCGTGGTGATCGTCGGCGTCACCGCGCCGAGCGTGAAGGACTTCTTCGAGACGCCCTGGAGCGTCGTCGATTCCTCCGAGACGGTCTACGGCATCACGCTGCACGCGCATGCGGTGTCGCAGTTCCTGCGCGCCGCGCTCGAGGGCGCGGCGCCGCGGCGCGTGGCGCCGGAATGGGCGAAGCTCGCGTGGCTCGCGCTCTGGTGCGCGCTCGGCGCGCTGATCGGCCTCTACGCGCAAGGGGTCTGGCGCTATGTCGGGGCGGCGCTCGCCGGCCTCGCGCTGAACGCGCTCATCGTCTGGGTCGCCTTCGGGCAGGGCCTCTGGTATCCGCTCTTTCCGCAGAGCCTCGGCTGGCTGATCGCGCTCTCGATCGTCACCGCCTACTCGTACTACCTCGAGCAGTCGCACCGCGGCCAGCTGATGAACATCTTCTCGCGCTACATGGCGCGCGACCTCGCCGCCGACGTGTGGCGCCGCCGCGGCGAGTTCCTCGAGTCGGGCGGCCGCCCGAAGCCGCAGCGGCTCACCGCCACGGTGCTCTTCTCCGACATCAAGGGCTTCACCGCCGTCTCGGAGAAGCTCGACGCCGCGGGCCTCATGGAATGGCTCAACTCGTACATGGAGGCGATGGCGGGCCTGGTCATGAAGCACGGCGGCGTGGTGGACAAGTTCATCGGCGATGCGGTGATGGCGGTGTTCGGCGTGCCGGTCGCGCGCTCGGGCGAGGCGGAGATCGCCGCCGACGCCAGGTCCGCAGCACGCTGCGCGCTCGCGATGCGCGCCGAGCTCGATCGCTTCAACGCCGCCTGGGCGGCGAAGGGCCTGCCCGCGATCGGCATCCGCATCGGCCTTTACACGGGCGAGCTCATCTCGGGGAGCCTCGGGTCCTCGGAGCGCATGGAGTACACCGTCATCGGCGACACCGTGAACACCGCCTCGCGGCTGGAGAGCTTCAAGCTTGCCCCTGGCGAGTCCCCGCCCGAGGCCCTGGCCGAGGAGCGCGACGGTGCCTGCCGCATCCTCGCGGGCGACAGCACGGTGCGGCTGCTGGGCGGGCAGTTCGCCGTCTCGCCGGTCGGCAAGGTGCGCCTGAAGGGCAAGGAGGAGCCGGTGGCGGTGTTCAGCCTCGTCGGCGAGAGGAGGGATGAGAACTGATACCTATGGGTCCTTTCCCGGGAGGTGCGAAAATCCACTCGTTCTCAATAGGGGGAACCGATGAACCGACTCGCAATCCTGCTCGCGCTCGCCCTGGGGCTGCCGGCGGCGTGGGCGCAGCAGCCGCCCCAGCAGGCCTCCGCCGAAGCCGACAAGCCGCCGGTCTACGTGCCGCCCCAGCGCGGCGCGCCCTCGCGCCGGGTGGGCGGCAGTTCGCGCGGCGCAGGCGACAACCTGCCGAGCGTG
>DATAHF010000051.1:0-10810 GCA_036263315.1 Burkholderiales bacterium | reverse complement strand
GTCGCGCGCGAGAACACGCGCACCACTTCCTTGCGGCGCTGCTGCAGGTCCGGCACGACGACGCCGATGCGCGCACGGCCGGCCTCGAGCCGAGCGCGCGCCCACGCCGCCGCGGCCTCGAGCTCGGCACGCGCCGACGGGAACGACGCGCGGATGGCGCGTCCCTGCCTTTTCTCGGGATTGGATTTCTCGACGCCAACGCCATGGCGCGCCAGCGCGTCGAGGAGCTCCTGCGCCTGCGGCGGCAGGATGTCGAAGCCGTACGCCTCCAGGACTTTTGGAAGCTTTAGTCCCAACAAAAGATCTGAGACGAGATCCGGCAATCTCGCTCGGTCCACCTCGCGCGCGGTGCGCTTGCGGTACGCGGCGGCCCATTCGCTGAACGCGGCCGCGTCCTCGTTGCCGGCGCCGGCGGGGATGCGCCAGGCGTGCACCAGCTGCCACGCCTCGCGGCACTGCGCCGCGGCGCGGTCGAGCACCAGCAGCTCGCGCCGCGACTGGCGCAGGACCTCGCGCCACAGCAGGTCCTCCTGGGCCGGCGAGAGCAGCATCGGCAGGTGGGCGCCGGCCTGCGAGTAGAGCGCTTCCTCGTAGAGCCGCTCGACGAACGCGCCGAGCGGCAGGATGTCGGGCGCTTCCCACACGCGCAGCCCGTTCGCTTCCTGGAAGGCGTCGAATTCCGCCGCCAGGCCTTGCGCGAGCCGCGTGTTCGGGGTGACTACGGTCGTGCCGCCCGCCCGGCCCTGCGCCAGGCGCGCGAGGAGCCCCTGCCGGTCGGTCAATCGCGCTCCAGGATCGCCGTGACGCCCATGCCGCCGGCGGCGCAGATCGAGATGAGGCCGCGCCCCGCGCCGCGCTCTGCGAGCTGCTTGGCGAGCGTGGCCACGATGCGCGCGCCGGTCGCCGCGAACGGATGGCCGATCGCGACGCTGGAGCCCTTGGGATTCATGTTGTTCCGGTCGATGCTGCCGAGCGCGCCCTTCGCGCCCAGCCGCTCGCGGCAATAGTCCTCCGACTCCCAGGCCTTGAGCGTGCAGAGCACCTGCGCCGCGAACGCCTCGTGGATCTCGTAGATCTCGAAGTCCTGCAGCGTGAGCCCGGCGCGCCGCAGCATGCGCTGCACCGCGTACGCCGGCGCCATCAGCATGCCTTCCTTCTTTCCGCTCATCCCCACGAAGTCCACCGCCGCGGTCTCGCCGTGCGTGATGAAGGCCTGCACCGGGATCTTGCGCGCGCGCGCCCATTCCTCGGAGGCGAGCAGCACGCACGCGGCGCCGTCGGTGAGCGGCGAGCTGTTCCCTGCCGTGAGCGTTCCGCTCGAGCTCCTGTCGAAGGCCGTGCGCAGGGAAGAAAGCTTCTCGACGCTCGTGTCCGCGCGCACGTTGTTGTCGCTCTTCAGGCCGTTGAACGGAAACACGAGGTCGTCATAGAAGCCGCTCTTCCACGCCGCGGCCGCCTTGCGGTGGCTCTCGGCGGCGAGCTCGTCCTGCTCGCGCCGGCCGATGCGCCATTCCTTGGCCATCTCCTCGCAGTGCTCGCCCATGGAGAGCCCGGTGCGCGGCTCGGCGATTCCCGGGGTCGAGGGCTTCAGATGTCCCGGCCGGAGCCCCAGGAGCGGCAGGATTTTTCCCGGCAGAGAGCGCTCGCGCGCCGATTTCAGCACCGTCTGCTGGAGCTGCCGGCCGTAGGAGAGCGGGATGTCGCTCGTGCTGTCGACGCCGCCCGCGACGGCGCAGTCGATCTCGCCCAGCGCGATCCGGTTGGCGAGCTGCAGCGTCGCCGAAAGGCTCGTGCCGCAGGCGCGCTGCAGGTCGTAGGCCGGCGTCTGCGGATCGAGGCCGCTGCCGAGGGTGCACTCGCGCGCCAGGTTCCAGTCCCGCGAATGCTTGATGACGGCGCCGGCCGCGACCTCGCCCACCCTTTCGCCTTTCAGGGAATACTTGTCCAGCAGAAAACGAAAGGCTGCCGTGAGCATGTCCTGGTTGCTCGCCTCGGCATAGGCGCTGTTGGCGCGCGCGAACGGGATGCGGGCGCCGCCGAGGACGGCGACGCGGCGAGGAGCTTGCGGCATGGCGGTTTAGACTATACCGAAGCCCATGGCCTGCGATCTCGTCATCCGCAACGGCACCGTCATCGACGGCACGGGAAAGCCCGCGTTTCGCGCCGACGTCGCGATTTCGGACGGCGTAATCAAGGAAGTGGGTGCCGTAAAAGACTCGGCGAAGAGAACGATCGACGCCGAGGGCCTGGTGGTCGCGCCCGGCTTCATCGACCCGCATACGCACTACGACGCGCAGATCTGCTGGGACGGCGCCGCGACGCCGTCCTCGTGGCACGGCGTCACCACCGTGGTCATGGGCAACTGCGGCGTGGGCATCGCGCCGTGCCGGCCGCAGGCGCGCGAGATCGCGATGCGCGACCTCGTCAACGTGGAGGCCATCCCGTTCGAGGTGCTCGAGCGCGGCATCACCTGGGACTGGGAGAGCTTCCCGCAGTACATGGACGCCGCGGCGGCGCGCAAGCCCGCGCTCAACCTTGCGTTCCTCGCGCCGCTCACGCCGTTTCGCCATTACGTGATGGGCGAGGCGTCGATGGAGCGCGCAGCGAATGCTTCTGAAACAGAAAAAATAAGAACGCTTCTTGACGAGGCCATCCGCGCCGGCGCCTTCGGCTTCTCCAGCACCATCCTCAACCAGCACCTCGGCTACCAGGGCCGCCCGCTCGCCTGCCGCAACGCGAGCCGCGACGAGCTGAAGGCGTACGCCAACGTGCTCAAGGCGCGCGCCAAGGGCGCGATCGAGATCGCGCTCACGCGCCAGATCGGCGTGCTCGAGGACGACGGGCTGGAAATCCTCAGGCTGCTGCTGGACGAAAGCGCCCGGCCCGTGACCTTCATCGCGATGTTCGACCGCGACGACCTGCCCGACGCCGTGCGCGACACGCTCGCCAGGGCGGCGCCGCTCATCGCGCGCGGCGCGCGCCCGCAGACTTCGCCGCTGCCGCTCACCCGCGAGATCAGCATGCGCAGCCCGTTCTCGTTCGGCGCCTTCCCGTCGTGGAAGCGCGTGTTCGAAGACAAGTCGAAGGCGGCGCAGGCGGCGGTCTACAGGGATCCCGGCTTCAGGAGCCAGTTCCGCGAGGAGCTGAAGCGCCCGGCCGCATTCGGCAACTGGGCGCGCATCACGCTGCACGAAGTGAGGAATCCGGGCCTGAAGGCCCTCGAGGGACTTTCCGTCGAGGAAATTTCCAGGAAGCAGAACAAGGACCCGGTCGACGCCTTCCTCGACGTGACGCTCGCCGACGACCTGGAATGCGAGTTCACCATGCAGTCGTTCAACACGCGCGTGGACCGCATGACGGAGATCCTCAACGACCGCAGCTTCCTCATCGGCCTGGGCGACGGCGGCGCGCACGTCGACATGCTGTGCGACTGCGGCTACCCGACCTACGTGCTCGGCACCTGGGTGCGCGAGCGCGGCGCGCTGTCGCTCGAGGAAGCGGTGCGCCGCATGAGCTCGGACCCGGCCGACTTCTACGGCATCGCCGACCGCGGCCGCCTGCAGCCCGGCCTCGCGGCGGACATCGTGGCCTTTTCGGAGAAGGAAGTCTCGTCCGTCGGACGCCCGGAGCGGCTGTACGACCTGCCCGGCGGCGCGAAGCGCATGGTCATGCGCTCGCGCGGCATCCGCTACACCCTGGTGAACGGCCAGCTGACGTGGGCCGACGGATCTCTGACAGGCGCCGCTGCCGGGGAAGTATTGCGTTCCTGAGCCGCAGTAGTATCTTCCCTACATTGCTCTAAAGCCTTACAGGGAGGTTCCATGGGCAAGACCCTCGCAGTGCTCTACGGCGTCGTCGCCTACGTCGTTTTCCTCGCATCGTTTCTCTACGCCATCGGCTTCGTCGGCGGCTTCCTCGTGCCGAAGACGATCGACGGCCCCGGCGCCGGGACCGAGCTGCTGCCGTCCATCGTCGTCGACGCGGTGCTGCTCGGCCTGTTCGCCATCCAGCACAGCGTGATGGCGCGCCCGGCGTTCAAGAAGATCTGGACCACCATCGTGCCAAGGAGCGTGGAGCGCACCACCTACGTGCTCGTCTCGAGCCTGCTGCTCTTCCTCCTCTTCTGGCAATGGCGCCCGATCCCGCAGGCGGTGTGGAGCGTGGCGAACGACGCCGGCCGCATGGCGCTGTGGGCGCTGTTCTGGCTCGGCTGGCTGGTGGTGCTGCTCTCCACCTTCATGATCAGCCACTTCGATCTCTTCGGGCTGCGCCAGGTCATGCTCAACTTCCAGGACAAGCCCTACACGCACCCGCCGTTCATGACGCGCGGCCTGTACAACCTCGTGCGCCATCCGATCATGCTCGGCTTCGTCATCGCCTTCTGGGCGACGCCGGCCATGTCGATCGGGCACCTCGTGTTCGCGATCGCGACCACCGGCTACATCCTCATCGCGCTGCAGCTCGAGGAGAAGGACCTGCTCGACATGCTGGGCGATGCGTACCGCAGCTACCGCGAGCGCGTGCCCATGCTCATTCCCTGGACGAAGGGCCGGCCGAAAGCCTGAGACCTACTGCGCGCCCGGGATGCGCAGCCGCCCCTTGATGATCTTGCGGGTCGGCGTGACCGGCATCTCGTCGATCACCACCAGCTTCTCGGGCAGCTTGTTCTTCGCGATCTTCTTCTCGAGAAGGTAGGCGACGAGCTCCTCGAGCGCCACCGGCTCGCCCCTGTTCTTGAGCACCACGAACGCGCACGCCTTCTCGCCCAGGATCGGGTCGGGCATCGGCACGATCGCGGACTGCAGGATCTTCGGATGCGAGTCGAGCAGGCTCTCCACGTCGGCGGGATTGAACTTCACGCCGCCGCGGTTGATGATGTCCTTGCTGCGCCCCACGATGGCGTAGGCGTTGCCGTCGCGCTTCTCGGCGAGGTCGCCGGAGCAGAACCAGCCGTCCGCGGTGAACGCATTGCGCGTCGCCGCCGGGTTGTTGAGGTAGCCGGAAAAGACGAGCGGCCCGCGCACCTGGATCTCGCCGTCCTCGCCCAGGCGGATCTCGGTGCCGGGACTGGGGCGCCCGGCGCACGTGGCCGACATCTCGAGCGGGTCGCCCGGCCGCGTATACAGGCCCGCCTGGATCTCGGTCATGCCCCAAAGCTGCGTCACCGCGCATTTGGGCACCTTGGCGGCGAAGCTCTTCACGAGCTCGGGGGCCGCGCGCGAGCCCGAGACGATCGCGAGGCGCAGCGAAGACCAGTCGTGCTTGTCGAAGAGCCCTTGCGCCCGCACCGCCGCGACATGGGCGGGCGCCGTCCACAGCGCCGTGGGTTTTCGCGTCTCGATCGCAACGCTCAAGTCCACCGGGGTGAACGCCGGCAGCAGCACGGTGCAGGCGCCCACCGCCCAGGCGCAATGCAGCGAATACAGGCCGTAGAGGTGCGACAGCGGCGCCGCGCACAGGATGCGGTCGGCGGCGCCCAGGCCGTGCTCGCGCACCCCGAGACGGCTGTTGCCGAGCATGGTGCGGTAGGCATGCGCCACGCCCTTCGGCGCGGCGGTGGTCCCCGAGGTGTAGAGGAGAAGGAACGGATCGCGCGCGTCCGGCTCGGGATGCCCGGCTGCGAGCGGCGCCGAGCGCTCCAGCTCGGCGAACTGCGGGCCGGCTTCGACCACCGTGCCGGGCGTGTCGGCAAGCACGGCGCGGAAAATGTCGGCCGCCTTCGGCATGCAGAATGCGCCGCGCGCGCCGCTGTGCCGCAGGAGCGCCTCGATCTCGGCCCCGCGGTAAGGCATGTGCAGCGTGCACATCACAGCGCCGAGCCGCGCGATGGCGAGATGGGCGATGAGGAATTCCGGGACGTTGGGCAGCTGCACGGCCACCACGTCCCCGGCCCGGAGGCCCCGGCTCCTCAAGCCCTCGGCCACCCGCAGGACGCGCTCGTTCAGCGCCTGCCAGGTGAGCACCGTGCCGGCGAGGTCCACCGCCGCCGCGTCCGGCCGGTCGGCGGCGTGGCGCGCGAGCCAATGCGACAGCGTGTCGTCGTCGCGCCACCAGCCGCGCGCGATGAACTCCCGCTCCCTCTTCGGATCGAACTCCGGTCGCTCCACGAGCCGTATCTTACTTTGTCATGGGGGAAGCCCTGTCCGAAGCGCTGCTCCTCTCGCGGGCCCAGTTCGGCCTGAACATCGGCTTCCACATCCTGTTCCCGGCGATCACGATCGGCCTGTCGTGGATGCTCGTCGCGTTCCGGCTGCGCGGCCAGCTGGCGGCGTACAGGCTGTGGGTGAAGATCTTCGCGCTGTCCTTCGCCATGGGCGTGGTGTCGGGGGTCGTGATGAGCTTCCAGTTCGGCACCAACTGGCCCGGCTACATGAACAAGGTGGGCAACGTGGCCGGCCCGCTGCTCGCCTACGAGGTGCTGACGGCGTTCTTCCTCGAGGCCACCTTCCTCGCGGTGATGCTCTTCGGCGCGGAACGCGTCCCCGGATGGATGCACGGCCTGTCGTCGGTCATCGTCGCCATCGGGACCACCGTTTCGGCGTTCTGGATCCTCGCGCTCAATTCGTGGATGCAGACGCCGGCGGGCCACGGGATTTCCGACGGCGTGCTGATCGCGCAAAGCTGGCTCGCCGTGATCTTCAATCCCTCGTTCCCCTATCGCCTCGCGCACATGCTGCTCGCTTCGGGCATCACGGCCGCGTTCCTGGTGGCCGGGCTGTCCGCCTGGCGGCTCCTGAAAACGCCGGCCGACGCCGCCGCGCAGGGGACGCTGCGCTTCGCCGCGCGGATCGCCGCGGTGCTCGTGCCGCTCCAGATCGTCGCCGGCGACCTCCACGGCCTCAACACGCTCGAGCACCAGCCGGCGAAGATCGCCGCGCTCGAGGCGATCTGGCACACGGGACGCGGCGTGCCGCTCACGCTCCTCGGCATTCCGGACGAGCAGAAGCAGCGCACCGCGTTCGCGCTCGAGCTGCCGCGCGCGGGCTCGCTCATCCTCGCCCACGATGCCGATGCCGAGATCAAGGGGCTCGATGCCTTTCCCGAGCATGCGCCGGTGGCGCCGACCTTCTTCGCGTTCCGGGCGATGGTCGGCACCGGGATCCTGATGCTGGCGCTCGCGTGGACTGGCGCGTTTCTCCTGCGCGACGCGAGGGCGCCCGCGCCCTGGCTGCTGTGGAGCTTCGCCGCCTTCACCTTCTCCGGGTGGGTGGCGACGCTTTCAGGCTGGCTCGTCACCGAGATCGGGCGCCAGCCGTGGCTCGTCACCGGCATCCTGCGCACGGCCGATGCCGTGGGCGAGGCGTCCGGCGCGAAGCTCGGCGCGAGCCTCACCGCCTACGTGCTGACCTATTCCGCGCTCCTGCTTTCCTACGTCGTCACGCTGACGCACCTCGCGCGCAAAGGATCCGGGTGAACGAGACGCTGCCGCTGGTCTTCACCGCGCTCATGGGCGGGGCCATCCTCGCCTACGTGGTGCTGGACGGCTATGACCTCGGCGTCGGCATGCTCATGCCGGCGGCCTCGCGCGAGGAGCAGGACCGCATGGTCGACTCCATCGCGCCTTTCTGGGACGCGAACGAGACCTGGCTGGTGCTCGGCATCGGGCTGCTGCTGGTCGCGTTCCCCGCGGCGCACGGCGTCATCCTCGGCGCGCTGTACCTGCCGGTCGCGGCGATGCTGGTGGGCCTGATGCTGCGCGGGGTCGCCTTCGAGCTGCGCATCAAGGCGCAGGGGTGGCATCGCGAGCTCTGGAACTGGCTCTTCTGGGCGGGCTCGTTCCTCGCGAGCTTCGCCCAGGGCCTGATGCTCGGGCGCTACATCACGGGATTCGGGCCGGGCTTCGGCCACTGGCTCTTCGCCGTCGTGGTCGCGGGCGGCTTGTGCGGCGGCTACGTGACGCTCGGCGCCACCTGGCTGGTGCTGAAGACCGAGCAGGGGCTGAAGGAAAAGGCGGCCGCGTGGGCGCGCTGGGGCCTGCTCTGGATCGCGCTCGGCATCGCGCTCGTATCCGCGGCGACGCCGCTCGCAAGCGAAACGGTGCGCGCCAAATGGTTCGCCTTCCCGCGCATCGCGTTCCTTTCCGTGCTTCCGCTCGCCACTGCGGCCGCGTGGCTCTGGGTATGGGTATCTTTGCGCAAATCGGACTGGAAGCCCTTTGCCGGCGCGGTCGCGATTTTCGTGCTCGCGTTCGCCGGCCTCGCCTACAGCCTGTTTCCGTACGTGGTGATGGACCGGCTCACGATCTGGCAGGCCGCCGCGCATCCGAGCGCGCTGAAATTCGTGCTCGCCGGCACCCTCGTGGTGCTGCCGTTCATCGCCGGCTATACGATCTACGTGTACCGCGTGTTCCGGGGCAAGGCGCGCGCCGGCGCCTACGAGCACTAGAAATGAAAAGGGGCCTTGCGGCCCCTTTGGCGAACAACTGCGTCCCGCCTAGGAGGCGCGCGGGATCGGCACGGTGAACGACTCGCGCACCACGTCCTTGCCGGCGATCATCTCCTCGGCGCCGCGGCGCTCCTCGTCGAATACGACCGCGGCGAGCTTGCGCAACGTGTCGCGCGCCTCGTCCAGAGTGCGGCCATGCGAGTTCACGCCCGGCAGCTCCTCGATGAACCCGACGTAGCCATTGTTCGCCTTGAGGTATACCGCGGTGAATGCGATCTGGCCCTGTTCCATGCGTGTGCTCCTCCCTGCGTGAATTCGAACAAGGCTACGCCGAATAGCTTGCAGCAATATTAAATTTTCGCGTCGAAATGTGACTGCGGAATTTCTGTGGTCCTTGCGACGACAAAATTTTTGCGGCGCGAAAAAATTGCTGCGCTGCTTCGGCGATGCTGCTGCGCGCAAGCGACGCTTCATTCCTCGAGGAGCTGCTTCTTCTCCTTGACTTTCGCCCATTCGTCGGCGTCCGCCGGCGCGGGCTTGCGCTCGATGATCGGCTTCCACTTCTGCGCGAGCGTGCGGTTCCTCGCGATGAACTCGTGCTGCGCGTCGGGCACATCGTCTTCGGCGAAGATCGCCTCGACCGGGCACTCCGGCACGCACAGCGTGCAGTCGATGCACTCGTCGGGGTCGATCACCAGCATGTTCGGGCCTTCGCGGAAGCAGTCCACCGGGCACACGTCGACGCAGTCGGTGTACTTGCACTTGATGCACGCTTCGGTCACCACGTAGGCCATAACGGCTTTCCGATCAATAGTTTATGAGCAGGCTTGGGAAGCGCGGTCAGCGCCCCCATAATTAAGGTTCCGCAAGACCCCCCGGAAGGAGCCATGAGCAGTCAAGCGATACGCCATATTACCGACGACACTTTCGAGCCCGAAGTGCTCAAGTCCGAGACCCCCGTGCTGGTGGATTACTGGGCCGAGTGGTGCGGCCCGTGCAAGTCCATCGCCCCGATCCTGGACGAGGTGGCCCGCGAGTACGACGGCCGCCTGAAGATCGCCAAGATCAACGTCGACGAGAACCAGGTGGTGCCGGCGAAGTTCGGCATCCGCGGCATCCCGACGCTGATGCTCTTCAAGAACGGAAACGTCGAGGCCACGCGCGTCGGCGCCCTCTCCAAGTCGCAGCTCACGGCCTTTCTTGACAGCAATATCTAAACGCCTTACCCTCCGTTGATTGCCGCGCCGGATGTCCCGGCGCGGCACGCAGTCTAGAAAGAACCTCCGCGCCGGATCCCGGCGCCATTCCCAGAATGAGCAGGTCGCAAGCGGCACAGCCGGAAGCAGTCCGTTCATCTCCACGTCCCGAATCGACGCCGTCGACGCCGGGCTCGGGACCTATTGCCATGCACCTTTCCGAATTGAAGGCGCTGCACGTCACCCAGCTCGTCGAGATGGCCACCACGGCCGGCATCGAGAACGCGAGCCGGATGCGCAAGCAGGACCTCATCTTCGCGATGCTGAAGGCGCACGCGAAGAAGGGCGAATCCATCTTCGGCGACGGCACGCTGGAAGTGCTGCCCGACGGCTTCGGCTTCCTGCGCTCGCCCGAGACCTCGTATCTCGCGAGCACCGACGACATCTACGTCTCGCCTTCCCAGATCCGCCGCTTCAACCTGCACACCGGCGATTCCATCGAGGGCGAGATCCGCACGCCGAAGGACGGCGAGCGCTACTTCGCGCTCGTCAAGGTCGACAAGGTCAACGGCGAGGCCCCCGAGGCGGCGAAGAACAAGATCCTGTTCGAGAACCTCACGCCGCTGCACCCGGACGAGGCCTTCAAGCTCGAGCGCGACATCAAGGCCGAGGAGAACCTCACCGGGCGGGTGCTCGACATCATCGCGCCCATCGGCAAGGGCCAGCGCGGCCTCATCGTGTCGCCGCCGAAGGCGGGCAAGACCGTGATGCTGCAGCACATCGCGCACGCGCTGACCTCCAACCATCCCGACATCGTGCTCATCGTGCTGCTCATCGACGAGCGCCCGGAGGAAGTCACCGAGATGACGCGCACCGTGCGCGGCGAGGTGGTCGCCTCCACCTTCGACGAGCCGGCGAGCCGCCACGTCCAGGTCGCCGAGATGGTGATCGAGAAGGCGAAGCGCCTCGTCGAGCACAAGAAGGACGTCGTGATCCTGCTCGATTCGATCACCCGTCTCGCCCGCGCGTACAACACCGTCGTGCCCGCGTCGGGCAAGGTGCTGACCGGCGGCGTCGACGCGAACGCCCTGCAGAAGCCCAAGCGCTTCTTCGGCGCGGCGCGCAACGTCGAGGAAGGCGGCTCGCTCACCATCATCGCCACCGCGCTGATCGACACCGGCAGCCGGATGGACGACGTGATCTACGAGGAATTCAAGGGCACCGGCAAC
>DATAHF010000050.1:0-12001 GCA_036263315.1 Burkholderiales bacterium | reverse complement strand
CAGGGAGTGGCTCGGCTTCGGCCGGCAAAAGCAGTTCGCGGTCGAGCAGGCTTCCAACGAATGGGTCCTTTGCCTGGACGCGGACGAGCGCGTCTCGCCCGAGCTCGCCGCGAGCATCGTGCGCGCGCTGCAGCAGCCCGTCTCGCCCGTCTACCGGATGGCGCGGCGCAACCGCTTCCTCGGCCGCTGGCTCAGCCACGGCGAGGGCTACCCGGACTGGAGCCCGCGGCTCTTCGACCGGCGCAACGCGCGCTGGAGCGACGACGCGGTGCACGAGAAGGTGCTCTATGCGGTGACCCCGGGCACGCTCTCGGGCGACCTGCTGCACGATTCCGCCGACGACCTCGGCCGCTATCTTGAAAAGCAGAACCGCTACACCACGCTCGCCGCCCGCGAGCTGCATGAGCGCGGCCGGCGCACCGGATTTGCGCAGCTCGCGCTCTCGCCGCTCGTGCGCTTTCTCAAGTTCTACCTGCTGCGCCTGGGCTTCCTCGACGGCCTGCCCGGCCTCGTCCACATCTCGATCGGCTGCATGAACAGCTTCGTGAAGTACGCGAAGCTGATCGAGCTGCGTCGTTCGAATCCTCGTCCATGAGAGTTTTGCTCACCGGCGCGGCCGGCTTCATCGGCATGCATTGCGCCGAGCGCCTGTGCGCGCGCGGCGACGAAGTGCTGGGGCTCGACAGCCTCACCCCGCCCGTGCAGCCGCAGCTCACGCAGGCGCGGCTCGAGCGCGTGAAGGCGCTGCCGCGCTTTCGCTTCGAGCGGCTCGACATCGTCGACGCCGCGGCGCTCGAGGCGCGCTTCGCCGAATGGCGGCCCGAGCGCGTGCTGCATCTCGCCGCGCAGGCGGGCGTGCGCTATTCGCTGGAAAAGCCCGCGCCGTTCGTGCAATCGAACCTGGTGGGCTTCGCGAACGTGCTGGAGAGCTGCCGCCGCCATCCGCCCGCGCACCTGGTGTTCGCTTCCAGCTCGAGCGTCTACGGCAGCAACACGAAGCTGCCGTGGTCCGAGTCGGATTCGGTCGATCACCCGGTGAGCCTGTATGCGGCGACCAAGAAATCCAACGAGCTGATGGGGCACGCCTACGCGCACCTGTTCGGCGTTCCCGCGACCGGCCTTCGCTACTTCACGGTCTACGGGCCCTGGGGCCGGCCGGACATGTCGCCGGCGCTCTTTGCGAGCGCGATCATGGAAGGTCGGCCCATCCAGGTCTTCAATCGGGGCGACATGGAGCGCGACTTCACCTACGTCGACGACGTCGTCGAGGCGACGCTGCGCGTGCTCGACAGCCCGCCCGCGGCAAAGCCTCCGTTCCGGGTCTTCAATGTGGGCAACCACCGGCCGACGCGGCTCCTCGACTACATCGCCACGCTGGAAAAGGCACTCGGCAAGAAAGCCGTGCTGGAGCTCAAGCCGATGCAGCCGGGCGACGTGAAGTCGACCTTCGCGGACAATGAGCTTCTCCGCAAAGCGGTGGGGTTCACGCCCGCCACCGCGCTCGAAGACGGACTGACGCGCTATGCGCGCTGGTTCAGGAGCCACTATGGCTACGCCTGACGCGCCCATAAGAGCGGAGGCGCTCGTCGCCTTCCACGACGCACCGGGCGAGCCGCCGCCGGGCTCGGAGCTCTGGCGCGCGATCGCCGACAACCACCGGATGAACGGCCTGCTTTGGAAGGAGGAGGACCTGGCGCGGCGTCGCCACGTGGCGGATAGCGAGATCGCCGCCAACAAGCGCGCGATCGACGGCTACAACCAGAAGCGCAACGACGCGATCGAACGGATCGACGAAATCCTGCTCCTGGGCCTCGCCAAGGTAGAACCCGGGAAAAATTCACGGCTGAACAGCGAAACCCCGGGGGCGATGATCGATCGCCTGTCAATTTTGTCGCTCAAGATCCACCACATGCGCCTGCAGACCGAGCGGACCGACGTGGACCCGGCTCACATCGAGGCTTGCCGCTCGAAGCTCGGGCGCCTTGTTGAGCAGAGGACCGACCTCGCCGGGTGCCTGGACCGCCTTCTCGCGGAAGCCGAGCGCGGCGAGACGCGCTTCAAGGTGTATCGGCAATTCAAGATGTACAACGACCCCGCGCTCAACCCGGCGATCTACGGCGAGCGAAAGCGCTAGATGGCGAGCCCCGCGATCGTTCCGGTGATCCTCTGCGGCGGCGCGGGCAGCCGCCTGTGGCCCGTGTCGCGACAGCTCCTGCCCAAGCAGTTCCTGCCGCTCGTCACCGAGAAGTCGCTGCTCCAGGACACGGCCTTGCGCGCGGCGGCGGTCGCCGACGGCAGCACGCCGGTCGTCATCTGCAACGAGGCGCACCGGTTTCTCGTGCGCGACCAGCTCGCCGAAGCCGGCATCGCCGGGCGCATCCTGCTCGAGCCCGCCGGCCGCAGCACCGCCGCGGCCGTCGCGGCAGCGGCGCTGGCGGCAGGGAACGAGGATGCCGTGCTGCTCGTGCTCGCCTCCGATCACGCGATCCGCGGGCTCGACGCTTTTGGCGATGCCGTGAAGCGCGCCGCTTCCGTGGCCTCGAGCGGCCTGCTCGCCACTTTCGGCATCCCGGCGGCGCGGCCCGACAGCGGCTTCGGCTACATCGAGCGCGGCGAGCCGCTCGCCGACGGCAGCGGCGGCTACCGCATCGCCCGCTTCATCGAGAAGCCGAGCGAGGAAAAGGCGCGCGCCATGATCGCGGGCGGCAATGTCTACTGGAATAGCGGCATGTTCGCCTTCACCGCGCGCGACGTGCTCGCCGAGCTCGGCACGCACCGGCCCGACATCCTTGCCGCGGTGCGCGCCGCGCACCAGGCGGCCTCCGACGACCTGGGTTTCGTGCGCCTCGGCGCCGAGGCGTTCCTCGCCTGCCCCGCGGAGGCGATCGACCGCGCCGTCATGGAGCGCACGCAGAAGGCGGCGGTGATCCCGGCCGCGTTCGAGTGGAGCGACGTGGGCTCGTGGTCCGCGCTCTGGGAGCTCGCCAAAAAGGACGCCGCGGGCAATGCGTCGCGCGGCGACGTGCAGCTGCAGGACACGCACGGCACGCTCGTCTTCGGCGACCGGCGCCTCGTCGCGACGCTCGGCGTCGAGGACCTCATCATCGTCGACTCGGACGACGCGCTCCTCATTGCCGACCGCTCGCGCAGCCAGGACGTGCGCGAGGTGGTCGAGGATCTCAAGCGCCATAACCGCACCGAGCACCTGAGCCACCGGCGCGTCTACCGCCCCTGGGGCTACTACGAGTCGGTCGACGCGGGCGAGCGCTACCAGGTGAAGCGCCTGATGGTGAAGCCCGGCGCGGCGATCTCGCTGCAGCTGCATCGCAAGCGCGCCGAGCATTGGGTGGTGGTCTCCGGCCGCGCCAAGGTCTCGCGCGGCGACGACACGCTCTACCTCGACGAGAACCAGTCCACCTACATCCCGGTCGGCACCCGCCACCGGCTGGAAAACCCCGGCAAGGTGCCGCTCCTCATCATCGAGGTGCAGTCGGGCAGCTACCTCGGCGAGGACGACATCGAGCGCTTCGAGGACCGCTACGGCCGCTAGCCGCCCGTCGCTGGCGCCGCCGAAAATCACGGTCTCGGTGGTGAGCCACGGCCAGAACGCGCTCGTCAACGCCCTGCTCGAAGACCTCGCGCGCTGCGGGGAGGATATCGCGGTGCTGCTCACCCAGAACATTCCCGACCCGGTGCCCTTCGCCGCGGGCGCGCTTCCCCGCCCCGCGGAAATCATCGTCAACGCCCATCCCAAGGGCTTCGGCGCCAACCACAACGCGGCCTTCGCGCACGCTTCGAGCCCGTTTTTCTGCGTCGCCAACCCGGACCTGCGCCTCGGCGCCGACCCGTTTCCGGTGCTGGTCGAATCGCTTGCGGAGGAGCGCGTCGGCGCGGTCGGGCCGCTCGTTCGCAACCCGGCCGGGGCGATCGAGGACAGCGCGCGGCGCTTTCCCACCGCGGCCACGCTGGCGCGCAAGCTCTTTGCCGATAAAAGGCAGCCCGACTATCCGTCCGACCGCGGCCCGGTGGAGGTCGACTGGATCGCCGGCATGTTCATGCTCTTTCGCAGCGACACCTACCGCGCGATCGGCGGCTTCGACGAGGCCTATTTCCTCTACTACGAGGACGTCGACCTGTGCCGGCGCCTGCGCGCCGCGGGCAAGTCGATCCGCTACGACCCGCGCGCCGAAGTCACGCACGATGCGCGGCGCGCGAGCCGGCGCGATCCGCGGCTCGCTCTGCACCACCTGAAGAGCATCCTCAGGTTCCTTCGGCGCGCCTGAGCGCCGAGGCCTCCGCGCGCCGGTAATGCGAGCGCGAAGCGAGGAAGGGCTTTTCCACCCAGTGCCAGCTCGCGAGCGCAAGCAGCGCCACGAGCGCGGCGGCAACGCCGAACGCGGTCCAGGGCGCGGCGGCGAACAGGCCCGCCGCCACCAGCGCCTGGATCACCGGGAAATGCAGGATGTACACGCCGTAGGAAAGATCGCCGAAGCGGGCGAAATTGCCGAGATGCGGCAGGCGCACCGCGGCGTAGATGACGAGGATGCCGAGCATCAGCGGCTGCAGCAGAACGAGGGCGGCCGGGCTCGCGGTCAGCGCTAGCAGGGCGAAGATCGCCAGCGCGGCGGCGAGCAAGGCCGGCCACCTGCCCTCGAGACGCTCGCGCACCAGGTAAAGGCCGACGCCGACGAGGAAGTAGCCGAGCTGCCCTGGCAGCTGGCGCTGCAACTGCAGCCAGATCATCGCGCCGCTGCGCGCATGCAGCTCGCCGAGCACGAGGGAGTAGAGCGCGGCGAGCAGGTAGAGCGCGATGAGCGTGCGCCCGCGCCCGAAGCGCGCGAGCAGCCAGGCGAGCGCCGGCACGAGCGCGTAGTACATGACCTCGATCTTGAGCGTCCAGAGCGCGCCGTTGACCTCGGCGAACGGCTGTCCACCGAAGAGGCCCGGCAGCGAGGGCGCGAGGAAATTCAGGAAGGCGAGGTTGGCCGCGAGGTAGCGCGCGAAGCCGCCGGACAGAAAGTACTCCGAGGGAGGAAGGCTCGACAGGAAGGCGCCGGCGAGCGCGCAGGCGAGCACGACCGCCGCGTAGGCGGGGTAGATGCGGCGCAGGCGCTTGCCCGCGTAGTCGCGCGCGCCGGCGGAGTTCTCCCAGCTCATCATCACCAGGTAGCCGCTGATCACGAAGAAGCCCTTGACCGCGATGTCGGCCGAGAAGACCCGGCCGAGCGCCTCGAGCGCCGGGACCCGCGAGAGCACGTGCACGTGCCAGAAGAACACCGCGCTCGCGAAAAGGAGTCGCAGCAGATCGAAGTTGTTCGCGCGCAGATCCGGGCGGGCCATGCGGAGCCGCAGAATACAATACCGCGCCATGACCTCCGGCCTGATGCGGATGCTGCGCTCGCGCGCCGTGAAGCCCTTCATCGAGCATGTCGTCGTCCCGGCCGGGGACCTGCTGCTCGCGCCGCTCGTGCTGCTCGCCGCCTTGCTGATGAAGCTGGTGCGCCGCGTGGGCGTCTACCGCATGACGGTGAGCCGCGCGATCCTGAGAGCGGTCGGCGTCTTTCCGATCCGCGATCACTACTACGAGCCGATGTTCGACCCGCGCCAGCTCGCCCGGCCGGTCTCCGCGCCCTCGAGCGGAGCGCGCGCCCTGCCCGGACTCGACCTGAACGAAGCGGGCCAGCTCGCGCTCATCGAGCGCTTCCATTGGCAGGAGGAATTGCGCGCGCTGCCGCGCAAGCCGGCGGGCGCCCTTTCCTATCATTACGACAACCCGAATTTCGGGCCGGGCGATGCCGAGGTGCTCTACAGCCTCATTCGGCTCCGCCGGCCCGCGACCCTGCTCGAGGTCGGCAGCGGCATGTCCACGCTGATGGCGCTCGAGGCGGTGCGCGCCAACCGGCGCGAGGACGCCGCCTATTCCTGCCGGCAGATCTGCATCGAGCCCTACGAGATGCCCTGGCTCGAGCAAGTGCCCGGCATCGAGGTGCTGCGCCAGAAAGTGGAAGCCGTCGACGAGGGGCTGTTTCGCTCGTTGCGGGCCGGGGACATTCTCTTCATCGACTCCTCGCATGTCATCCGTGCCCAGGGCGACGTCGTGCGAGAGTTCCTGGAAATCCTGCCGCTGCTTGCCCGCGGGGTTCTCGTCCAGGTGCACGACATCTTCACGCCCTACGACTATCCCGAGCAGTGGCTCTGGAACGAGGTGCGCCTGTATAACGAGCAGTACCTCGTCGAGGCTTTCCTCACGCAGAACCGCGAGTTCCGCATCCTCGCCGCGGTGCACTGGCTGTGCCGCAACCATCGCGCCCGATTGGTGGAGAAATGCCCGGTGCTCGGAGAAGGCCTCGAGCCGGGCGGCGGCCCGGCCTCTTTGTGGTTGGAGCGCGCCTGAGGCGCTCGTCGTTAGAGCGCGCCTGAGGCCTTGAGCACGACGCGGCGCAGAAACTTGGCGACCGACCAGGCGCCGAGCACCGCAAGCATCGGCGTGCCGATCGCGCGCGCGCGGTGCAGGCCGCGGTAGTTGCGCAGCTCGGCTTTCTCCATCGCCCACAGGTTCGCGCTCAGGCCCGCGGCCCCGAAGACGGGCTTGTGGTGCGCGGCAAGCGGCGTCTCGAGGCGCGCGATGCGGCAGCCGGCGCGCGCCATCTCGAGCCAGAGGCGATGATCCTCCATGTAGCGCTGGCCGTCGGCGAAGCGAAACGGCGCTTGCCGGCGCACCATGGCCGAGGAGGTCATGATGCGGTTGCGCCAGAGCAGATCGCGAAAGCCGATCCAGGTCACGGAAGGCTCGGCGGGCGGCGCCGCCTGCGGCAGGACCTCGGGCGGCACCACGCGCGCGTGCCCGCAGGCCGTGACCTCGGGATGCGCCTGCATGAACCTCGCCTGGGTCTCCAGCTTGTGCGGGTGCCAGCTGTCGTCGGCATCGAGGAAGGCGATGAGCTCGGCGCGCGCCGCCTCCCAGCCGGCATTGCGCGCGCTCGCCGGCCCGCGGTTGCGCTCGAGGCGCAGCAACCGCAGGCGCTCCTTGCCGAGCTCGGCCTGGAGCTGCTGCAGCTCCTCCCAGGTGCCGTCGCTGCTCGCGTCGTCCACCGCGATCAGCTCGCGCGGCGGCCGCGTCTGCGCGAGCACCGAATCCAGCGCGCGCCGCAGCGTGCCGCGCGCCTGGAAGCACGGGATCACGACCGCGACCGGGGCTGCGTCAGCCTTTGCGCCAGACGACGCGGTCGACATAGGAGCGGTAGCTGCTGATCGCGTTGACGACCTTGCGCGCCACGTCGTCCGCGTCATAGTCGGGCACGAGCCGCGCGGGCCGCGCGCCTCTGGACGCGCGCTCCAGGGTGATGCCGACCGCCTCGAGCACCTCGCGCGTCTCGATGCCGCACATGATCAGCGTGCCCTCGTCCATGCCCTCCGGGCGCTCGTGCGCCTCGCGCAGCATCACCGCCGGAAAGCCGAGGAGCGAGGACTCCTCGGTGATCGTGCCGCTGTCGGAGAGCACGCACGCGGCGCTCGTCTGCAGGCGGATGTAGTCGGCAAAGCCGAGCGGCTTGAGAAAGCGGAGCCGCCGGCCGCGGCCGGCGCGGAGCGCGTCCAGGCGCTTGCGCGTGCGCGGATGCGTGGAGAAGACGACCGGATGGCCGTGGCGCGCGGATACCGCCTCGAGCGAGGCGATGAGCTTGCGCAGCCGCGCCGGGTCGTCGACGTTCTCCTCGCGGTGCGCGCTCGCGACGAAGTAGCGGCCGGCTCGCAGCTTGAGCTCATCGAGGATGCGCGAGGCGCGGATCGCGCCGCGCTGCGCCGCGAGCACCTGCTTCATGGGCGAGCCGGTCTTCAGCACCGTCTCGGGCCGGATGCCCTCGGCGAGCAGATAGCGGCGCGCGTGCTCGGTATAGGGCAGGTTGATGTCGCTGATGTGATCGACCATGCGCCGGTTGATTTCCTCGGGCACGCGCTCATCGAAGCAACGGTTGCCCGCTTCCATGTGGAAGACCGGGATGCGGCGGCGCTTGGCCGCAATCGCGGCGAGGCAGCTGTTGGTGTCGCCGAGAATCAGCACCGCGTCGGGCTTCTCGCGGGCAAGGACCGGATCCACCGCCGCGATCACCCTGGCGATCGTCTCGGCCGCGCTCGCGCCGGCGGCCTGCAGGAAATGGTCCGGCCTGCGGATGCCCAAGCCCTTGAAGAAGATCTCGTTCAGCTCGTAGTCGTAGTTCTGGCCGGTGTGCACGAGCACGTGGCGAAAGGCGGCATCGAGCGCCGGGATCACGCACGAGAGCTTGATGATCTCGGGCCGCGTGCCGACGATCGTCATCACCTTCTGCGGCAGGTGAGCGGCGTTCTTGCCGGAAGCAGGCCGGGCGCGGCGCATGCGGGCTAGCGCAGCATCTCTTCGGCGGCTGCGGCCTCCCCGATGTCGAGAAGGCCGTGGCGCTCGAGCAGCTTCACCGTTCCGGCCGCATCGAGCACCGTGTCGCCCGAGGAGAACTCGCGCTCGAGCGCGTTGGGCTCGGCGGCGCCGCCCTGGGTAAGCTCGGGCAGCATCGGCCGGATCGCGTAGTAGGCGCCGCGCTGCACCACATGGTTCGCCTCCTCCTCCGACACGAGGATCTCGTGCATCTTCTCGCCCGGCCGGATGCCGGTGACGCGCGTCTCGATGCGCCGCTCGCCGATCAGCGCCTTGGCGATGTTCGCCACCGTCGCCGAGGGGGCGCGCGGCACGTAGATCTCGCCCGCTTTCGCATTGCGCAGCGCCTCGAACACGGTGTCGACCGCGTCGTCGAGGCTGAGCAGGAACCGGGTCATGCGCGGGTCAGTGATCGTGACCGGGCCGCCGTTCCTGATCTGGTCGTGAAAGAGCGGGATCACCGAGCCGCGCGAGGCGAGCACGTTGCCGTAGCGCACGCAGATGAAGCGCGTGCCCGGGTTGAGCACGTTGCCGGCGATGAAGATGCGCTCCTGGATCGCCTTGGTCATGCCCATCACGTTCACGGGCTTGCAGGCCTTGTCGGTGCTCACGCCGACCACGGTCTGGACCGGAAAACCGTTCTGCTCGATCGCCTGCACGATGTTGCGCGCGCCCACGCAGTTGGTGAGCACCGCCTGCTCCGGGAAGTACTCGCAGGTCGGCACCTGCTTCAGCGCCGCGGCGTTCACCACCACGTCGGCGTCCTTGAGCGCGCCCGCGACCGAGGCCGGATCGCGCACGTCGCCGATCCGGAACTCGAGCACGCTCATGAAGTTGCGGAAAATCACCTCGTCGGTGGTGATGTGCTTGTGCATATAGGCCATGCGCATCGAATGCTGCTTGGCCTCGTCGCGCGAGAGCACCACGATCTTCTTCGGCAAGCCGATCTCGCCGCCGAGGAGGCGATGCACGAGCGTCTTGCCCATCGAGCCGGTGCCGCCCGTGACCAGCACTCTCTTGCCGTCCAGAATCATTTCGCTTTCTCCTTCAGAACCCCCGCCAGCTCGGCCACCATCTGCGGCCACTCGGGCGCCACATAGCCGCTCGCGGCCGCAAACCTGGAACCGTCCAGGCTGCGATCGCAGTGGAAATCGGAGTATGGAACAATCTTCGTCGCCAGGCCGAGCGCATCGCGAAATGCGCCGAGCAGGTCGAACTTGCTGATCGGCCGGCTCGCCACGTGGTAGAGCCCCTCCAGCGCCGGCCGCGACTCGAGCAGCCGCTCGAGGATGCGCGCCATCTCGAGCGTGGTGAAGCCCGAGAAAATCGCGCCGGTGTAGCCGTTCACCGTGCCTCGCTGTGCGAGGAACCACTCGAGGAGCCCCGTCTTGCGGGAGAGCTCGGGGCCGATGATCGAGGTGCGCAAGGTCAGGCACCCGGGTCCGGTCACTTCACCCAGGCGCTTGGAGAGGCCGTAGAGATCACGCGCATCGGCGAGGTCGTCCTCGCGGTAGTGGCCGCGCTCGCCGGAGAAGACGCAGTCGGTGCTGAGCTGAATGAGCCGCGCGCCCGCGCGCCGGCAGAGGAGTGCAAGGCGATGCGGCAGGAGCGCGTTCACCTCGATGCTGAGGATCGCTTCGTCCGCGTCGCGGCGCTGCTTGATGATGCCGACCGCGTTGACCACCGCCTCGGGGCGGAAGTCGGCGAACACCTCGGAAAGCCGTGCGTCCTCGCGAACGTCGATGCCGAAATACGCCGAGCGCGCGTCGAACATGGGCCAGGCCGAGTAGGCCGCGGGCTCCTGCCGCAGGGTGGCTTTCGCCTCGTGGCGCGCGCGCAGCCGCGCGAGGAGCTGGTGCCCGAGCATGCCGTCGCCGCCGAGGATGAGGATCCGCATCTAGAAGCCCGCGTAGATATTCCAGCTTTCGTTCGTGCCGAGCACCACGATCAGGACGGCGAGATAGAGCGCCGCAGCCGCCGCGAACGACCACAGTAGCATTTCCGCGAGCCCGGCGCGCCGGCGCGTGCCCGTGGCGGGCAAGCGGGCCGCCGGCTGAGCGGCCGAAAGACCCGCAAGGTAGCGTTCGCGGTTCGCCTGGCGCGAGATCTTCCCTGAGGAGGTCTTGAGCAGCGACATGTGCGGGACAACCTGCACGCTCGCCACGGGGCAATCGAGCCGGCTGAAGGCAGCTTCGCGCACGCTCGCCGCAAGCGCGTCCCGCTCGGCCTCGGACGCCAGCTTCGACTCGACCAGCATCACGGCCTTCTGCGTGCCGAGCGCCGCGTCGTCCACGCCGAAGGCGACCGAGCGGCCCTCGATCGCGCCTGCGCATTCGTCGGCGACGCGCTCGAGGTCCTGCGGGTAGAAATTGCGCCCGGCGATGATGATCAGATCCTTCTTGCGCCCGGTGACGTAGAGCTCGCCGCGGTCGAGGAAGCCGAGATCGCCGGTGTAATACCAGCGCTCGGCGTCGATCGCCTCGGCGGTCGCCTCGGGGTTCCTGAAGTACTCGCGCAACGCGAACGGGCTGCGCAAGGCGATTTCGCCGGTACTGCCTTCGGGGAGGTCGCGGCGCGCGGCGTCGACGATTCGCAGCTCGACGCTTTCGAGCGGCTTGCCGCAGGAAACTCGGTCGGCAAGCGCGCCCTCGCCCGCCCCGCCCGCCGCCGTCACGGCGAACGCGTTTTCGGCCATCGCGTAGCAGGCCCACAGGCGCTCGGGGGCGACGCCCGAATCGCGGTACGCCTCGAGGAAGGCGCGCATCGCCGCGCCCGTGACGGGCTCGGAGCAGTTGGTGAAGCCGCGCATCGAGCGCAGGTCGGGCGCGCGCCCCGCGGGCCGGCGCTTGGCGAGGAGGCTGAAGGCGAAGTTCGGCTGCCAGCAGAGCGTGCCGCGCTCGCGCTCGATCAGCTCGAGCAGCGACGCCGGCTGCTTCACCCACTCGAACGGATCGAGCAGCGACACCGGGACGCCGTGCAGCACCGGCATGAGCCACGAGGTGAAGAGGCCCATGTCGTGATAGAGCGGCAGCCAGGCGCAGACCCGGTCGCGCTCCGCGTCAAGCCCGATGAAGCGCGCGTAGGTGGCGCACTGTGCCGCCACCATCGCGTGCGTGAGCGCGACGCCCTTCTGCAGGCCGGTGCTGCCCGAGGAATGCTGGACGATCGCGACCGAATCGGGCGAGGCGCTGCGCCAGGCCCGCGCTTCGAACCCGGAAGCCTCGGCGACCTCCTCGGCTAGGACGAGGCGCGCCCGGGCCGCCTCCGGCAGGCTCTCGCGCACCGTCTGCGCGAACTGGCGCGCGGCGATGATGATGCCGGGACGCAGCAAGCCGAGCGCATGCCGGAGATTACGCAAGTAGGCGTCCTGCTGGATCTTTTCCGACGGGTGCGTGTAGATCGAGGGCACGAGGCCCTGCATCTGCATCCCGAGGTGAGCGGCCAGCAAGCTCTTGCCGAGCGGCATCACCAGAAGCGCGAGCGTGCCGGGCTCGACACCCTCGGCCGCTTCCGCGAATGCCGCGGCCGCGCGCCAGAGCTCGCCATAGGTGTAGGCATCCGGTTCGCCCCCCGCGCCGTGCATGCGAACGAAGA
>DATAHF010000049.1:0-7122 GCA_036263315.1 Burkholderiales bacterium | reverse complement strand
AGATCACGGTGGACAATGCCGGAAGAAGACGCGACGGCGACTGGAACAAGAAGGTGCGGCACGAGGATTTCCTGCATCACTTCGAAAACTGGAGCCGCGACTGGATCGACATTCCGGCCATGTTGCGCGGCGCCCCGGAAGTGTACGAGTACCCGATGATCGACCGAGATCCGGTGCCGACCTGGGTTGACGGGCGCGTTGCCCTGCTGGGGGATGCCGCACACGTCATGTATCCCACCGGCTCCAACGGCGGCACGCAGGCCATCATCGACGCGCGGGTGCTCGGTGCCTCGATGCTCACGCACGGCGTGACGCCGGCCGCGCTGCGCGACTACGATCAGCGATTGTGCAAGGACGTCTCGGCGCTCGTGTTGCGCAACCGGGGCGCCGGCCCGTTCGGCCTGCTCAATTTGCTCGATGAACGCTGCGCAGGCGTGTTCGACGACATCGAATCCGTGATTCCTCGCGCAGAGAGGGACGAGTTCATGCGCGGCTACAAGGCCGCGGCAGGCCTGGCCATGGAAAAACTCAATGCTTCCCCGCCGATCCTGAGACAAATTGCACGGACCCCTGGAGTATGATTTCCGCATGAACACCGAACAGCTCAAGCAATTGCAGGCGCCGCTGAAGGCGAAGTACCGCGAAATGCCGGACGCGGCGGTCGTCACGCTGAAGGCGGACGGCACGCTGGGCGAGGGCATTACGTGCAGCGTGCAGACGGGCAAGGCGCTGACTGCCGCCGGATTGCACCCCGCCACGGGCGGAAACGGCCTGAGCGCGTGCTCGGGCGACATGCTGCTCGAAGCGCTGGTGGCGTGCGCCGGAGTCACGCTGAACGCGGTCGCCACGGCGATTGGCGTCAACGTAAGGAAGGGGAGCGTGCATGCCGAAGGCGACCTCGACTTTCGCGGCACGCTCGGCGTGGCGAAGGACGCGCCGGTGGGCTTCAAGACCATCCGCCTGCGCTTCGATCTCGATGCCGACGCGGCGGAAGACCAGATCGCCACGCTGCTCAGGCTGACCGAGCGCTACTGCGTGGTCGCGCAGTCGCTGCGCCAGCCGCCAACGTTTTCGATCTCGCGCCGCGCCTGAATCTCGGAACGCTCCTCGCGGAGGCCGCGCAGCGCTTCGCCGCGCGCGAGGCCTTCCCTGGGATGCGCTTCGTCGAATTCCTCGCCGCCGCACGCTCCGTGCGCGATGTGTTGTCGCGCGCCGGCCTCGCCGCGAGCGAGCCGGTGCACGTGCGCATCTCCAACCAGCCGCTCGATCTCGCCGCGTACGCGGGCGTGTGGCTCGCAGGCGGCGTGGTGGTGCCCATGCATCGCTCATCCCCGGCCGGCGCGGTTGCGCATGTGGCCTCGAAGACGCGCGCGCGGTTCGAGCTCGATTCGGGGCTGAAAATTCTTGGCGAAGAGCCGCCCCCCTCGCGCGCGATCCTCGAGGGCGCCGCGCTCATCGTCTTCACCTCGGGCTCCTCCGGCATGCCGAAGGGCGCGGTGCTCTCGCATCGCGCGTTCGCGGGCAAGCTGGAGGCGATCCAGAGCCTGCTTGCCTTTAACGAGGACGACCGCACGCTGCTGGTGCTCAACATCACCTTCAGCTTCGGCATTTGGGTCGCGCTGCTCACGCTCCTGCATGGCGGCTGCCTGCTGCCGCGCGAGAAATTCGCGGCGGGCGGGTTCCTCAAGGATCTCGAGGAAAGCCGCGCGACGCAGGCGGCGGTGGTGCCGACCATGATGCGCAGCCTCATACTGGACGTGCCCGCTCCCGCGCTCCGCTGCAACGCGCCCGCCCTGCGGCAGGTGCTGATCGGCGGCGAAACGCTCGGCAAGGGCCTCGGCGACATGCTGCACGCGCTGTTCTCCCCCGCGCCGCTCATCGACATCTATGGCCTGACCGAAACGTCCACGTGCGACTTCTTCCTCATGCCGGCGGATGTGCCGCGCTATGCCGGCTGCATTGGCCGCCCCTCCCCCGGAGTGCGCTTCCGTCTCGCCGGGGACGACGGCGAGCTGCAGATCTCCAGCCCTTTCCTGATGAACGGCTACCTGGACGAGCCGCAGCTGCAGCCGATCAAGGACGGCTGGCTCGCCACCGGCGACCTCGCGCGCGAGCGCGACCCCGGCGTGGTGGAGGTCGTCGGCCGCAAGAAGGAGCTCATCTACCGCGGCGGCGTCAAGATCGCGCCGCTCGAGATCGAGTTCGCCTGCAGCGCGCATCCGAGGGTGGCGGCCGCGCTCGCGGTCGGACGCCCCGACGAGCGCCTCGGCCAGCGCATCCACGCACTGATCGTGCCGCGCAACCAGGAAAATGAGCCGGCGCTGACGGCGGCGGAGGTCTACGCGTTCCTCGCCGCGCGCCTGGACCGATACAAGCAGCCCGACGTACTCTATTTCGCGCCCGAGCTTCCCGCCGGGCGGACCGGCAAGGCCGACCGCAGCCGCTTCGCCGAGATGGTGGAGGCCAACGAACTAATCCCGGCCGGGGAGGCCGTCGACCCGATGAGCAAATACGAATCGATCCGTGTGAGCCGCGACGGGCACGTCGCGGTGCTCGAGCTGCACCGACCCGAGCGCATCAATGCGCTCGGCAAGAGCATGCTGCTCGAGATCAACGACGCCATGGATGCGCTCGAGGCCGACCGCGAAGTGCGCGCGATCGTGCTGTGCGGGGCGGGGCGCGGCTTTTCCTCGGGCTTCGACCTCAAGGAGCAGATGACGCGCAACCCGCAAGGCGCGCAGGTGTGGCGCGAGATCCTAGACCTCGATTTCTCCACCACGATGCGCTTCTGGGACTGCGCCAAGCCGACCGTCGCCGCCATCCACGGCCCGTGCATGGCGGGCGCTTTCGAGATGGCGCTCGCCTGCGACATCTCCGTCTGCTCGCCTGACGCGGTATTCGGCGAGCCCGAACTGAAGTTCGGCGCCGGCATCGTAACCCTGCTGCTGCCCTGGATGGTTGGCCCCAAGGCGGCGAAGGACATCATCCTCACCGGCGACGACACTGTCGGCGCCGAGCGGGCCCTCGCGCTCGGCATCGTGAGCCGCGTCGTCGCGCCCGGTGAGCACCTCGCCGCCGCGCTCAAGATCGCCCGGCATATGGCCGCCATGGACCCCGACCTCGTGCGCGACACCAAGAAAGCCTTGAACCGGACTTACGAAATCCAGGGCATGCGCGACGCCCTGAGCACCGCGCTCGACATTGACCACGCGATCGAGTCGGCCGGCTCGCCCGACAAGAAACGCTTCATGGATCTAGCGCGCGAGCAAGGGCTCAAGGCAGCCCTGGCGTGGCGGGAAGCGCGCTTCAGGGGCTGATGTAATCAGCGCGGTCGCCGTTGGCCTGCTCGGCGACAGCTAGGCCTGGACCTTCCCGAGAAGCAGGAACTCGAGGAGCGCCTTTTGCGTGTGCAGGCGGTTCTCGGCCTCGTCCCACACCACGCTCTGCGGCCCGTCGATCACCTCGGCGGCGACTTCCTCGCCGCGGTGCGCCGGCAGGCAGTGCATGAAAAGCGCGTCCTTCTTCGCCGCGCGCATCATCTCGGCGTCGACCTGCCAGTCCTGGAAGTCGCGCTTGCGCTCCTCGTTCTCGGCCTCGAAGCCCATGGAGGTCCACACGTCGGTGGTGACGAGGTCGGCGCCCTTCGCCGCGGCCATGGGGTCGGCGAACGCCTCGCAGTGGCGGTTCTTGCGCTCGGGCTCGATCTCGTAGCCCGGCGGCGTGGAGACATGCAGCTTGAAGTCGAACACCTCGGCCGCCTGCAGCCAGCTGTTGCAGACGTTGTTCGAGTCGCCGATCCAGGCCACGGTGCGCCCGCGGATGTCGCCGCGGTGGTCGATGAAGGTGTAGATGTCGCCCATGATCTGGCAGGGGTGGTACTCGTTCGTGAGCCCGTTGATGACCGGCACGCGCGAGTGCCGCGCGAAGCGCTCCACGATGTCCTGCTCGAAGGTGCGGATCATGACGACGTCGCACATGCGCGAGACCACCTCGGCCGCGTCCTCCACCGGCTCGCCGCGCCCGAGCTGCGAGTCGCGCGTGTTGAGGAAGATGGCGGCGCCGCCGAGCTGGTGGATGCCGGCCTCGAAGGAGAGGCGCGTGCGGGTGGACTGCTTCTCGAAGATCATGGCGAGCGTGCGGTCCTCGAGCGGCCAGTAGCGCTCGTAGCGCTTGAACTTGTCCTTGATCCAGCGCGTGCGCACGAAGAGGTGCTCGAACTCCGCGCGCGAGAGGTCCTTGAACTGCAGGAAGTGGCGCACGGCCACGGCGGTCTTCACGACAGCGGCCTTCAGACCGCCGCAGCTCTGGGCTGCGCCGTGCGCTGCAGGAAGTCTTTGACCAGCGGGACGAGCCGCTCGACCAGCGTCGCGGCTTCGGCCTCGGTGATGACGAGGGGCGGAAGAAGGCGGATGACGTTCTCCACGGTCACGTTCAGCACCAGGCCAGCGTCGAGCGCCTGCCTCACCAGCTCGCCGCACGGCTGCTTGAGCTCGATGCCGATCATGAGGCCCATGCCGCGCACCTCGGCGACGCCCGGCAGGCCCGCCAGCTTGTCTTTCAGGGCTTCGATGAGAAAACGGCCGACCCGGCCGGCATTTTCCATCAGCTTCTCTTCCTTCATCGTATCGAGCGTCGTGACCACCGCCGTCATCGCGAGCGGGTTGCCGCCGAAGGTCGAGCCGTGGTTGCCCGGCTTGAACACGCCCTTTGCCCGGTTGCCGGTCACGCAGGCGCCGACCGGCACGCCGGAGGCGAGCCCCTTGGCGAGCGCTACCACGTCGGGCTGGATGCCGGCGTGCTGGTAGACGAACCACTTGCCCGTGCGGCCGAGGCCGCACTGCACCTCATCCGAGATGAAGAGCCATCCCTGCTTCTGGCAGATCTCGTGCAGCCCGCGCAGGTATTCCATGCGCGAGACGTTGATGCCGCCTTCGCCCTGGATCGGCTCGATCATCACGGCGGCAATGTTCCTGTTGTTGCCGGCGGCCTGGCGCACGGCCTCGAGATCGTTGAGCGGCACCCGCACGAAGCCTTGCACGAGCGGCTCGAAGCCCGCCTGCACCTTGCGGCTGCCGGTGGCGGACAGGGTCGCGAGCGAGCGGCCATGGAACGCCTTTTCCATGACGATGATCGCCGGCTCGGCGATGCCCTTGTCGTGGCCGTACTTGCGAGCCACCTTGATCGAGGCTTCGGTCGCCTCGAGGCCGGAATTGCAGAAGAACACCTCGTCGAGGCCGGTGATCTCGCACACGCGGTCGGCCGCGGCCTCCTGGTCGGGGATCTGCCACAGGTTGGAGGTGTGTATGACGCCGCTCTTGATTCGTTCGGTCAGCGCCTTGACGAGCTTCGGGTGGCCGTAGCCGAGCGTGTTGACCGCGATCCCGGCGAGGCCGTCGAGATACTTCTTGCCGCTCGCGTCCCAGAGCCACACGCCCTCGCCGCGCACGAAGGCGACCGGCTGGCGGGCGTAGGTGTTCATGACGTGGGACATGGGCGCTCTCCTGAATGCAAAACGGCGGCTCGCTGCCGCCGTTTCTTCAATGCTATCAGGGGTTAAGGCGCTTGAATAGCGGCCGCCGAGACGAACCGGTCGATGTGCGCCGCGAGCGTGGAGAAAGCATGCTCGAACGCTTCGCGCTTGCGCGCCTCATCGCCTTCGACCGCGGCCGGATCCGGAATGCTGAAGTGCATGCGGGACGGATGGCCGGGCCACACCGGACAGCTTTCAGCCGCAGCCGAATCGCACACCGTAATGACGAAGTTGAATTGAGGCGCGCCAGGCTTGGCGAATTCGTTCCAGCTTTTCGACGCGAGCCCTTTCGTCGAAATGCTGCGCTGCTCCAAGAGTTGCAGCGCCAAAGGATTCACGGCGCCGGTCGGGCGGCTGCCTGCGCTGTATGCGGCGAATCGTCCGCCGCCTTTTGCGTTGAGATAGGCCTCCGACATGATCGATCGCGCGGAATTTCCGGTGCAGAGAAAGAGCACGGTGATCGGTTTCATCGCATGAGTGTGTCGTTTTCGCTACACATTGGTCCGCCAAGTCGATGCAACGCGCCCGATTTCTTGCGTTGCATGCGCGCGATGCAGTACACACGTAAGCAATCATCGGGTTTTTCCGATGATGGGACCCTCAGGGAGACCAAAGTGGCAAAACGTAAAAAAGCAAAGAAGTCGTCCAAAAAGAAGAAGTAGTGCCGTAAAGAGCGCCTGCCTCCAAGGGGATGGTTACCCGGACGCAGGCGCTCTCTCTCCCGCCTGCCTGTCTCCCGCCCCTTCCGCCGGCACCGTCCGTCTCCCAGGAAAGCGCAACGTAAAGCGGCTCCCCTTGCCGGGCTCGCTTTCGATCTCCAGCAGCGCCTGATGCCGCGCTGCCGCATGCTTCACGATCGCCAGGCCGAGGCCCGTGCCCCCGGTTTCCCGCGAGCGGCCGCGGTCGACCCGATAGAAGCGCTCGGTCAGGCGGGGCAGGTGCTCGGCGGCGATACCGACGCCGGTGTCGCGGACGCTGAAAGACGAGCCCTCAGTCTCGTCGCGCCAGACGAGGCGCACCTCTCCGCCGCGCGGCGTATAGCGGATGGCATTGGTCACCAGGTTGCCGAAGGCGCTGGCGAGCTCGCTCTCCGAGCCGAGCACGTCCATCGCCGGCAGGCCGTCGACCACGATGCGATGCCGCCCCGCCGATAGCGCCTCCGCGTCGGAGCGCAGGCGCTCCAGGAAGGGGCCCATCCTGACGCGCTCGGCCGAAGGCGGCGGCGCCGACTCGAGCTGGGAAAGCGTCAGCAGGTCCTCGATCACGCGCTGCATCCGGGCGGCCTGCTCCTGCATCATGCCGAGATAGTCGCGCGTGCGCTGCGGATCCAGCTTCAGCTCGCGCACCGTTTCCAGGAAGCCCACGAGCACGGTAAGCGGCGTGCGCAGCTCGTGCGAGACGTTCGCCACGAAGTCGCGCCGCAGCGTCTCGACGCGCTCGGCCTGCGTGACGTCGCGCGACAGGAGCAGCTTCTGCGCCTCGCCGTAGGGGACGAGCTGCAGGGCAAAGAGGCTGTTGCCGATGGGCACGCGGATCGGTCCGCCGGCCGGCTCGGCCAAGTACCGGAGGAGGCTGGGCGCGCGCACGATGTT
>DATAHF010000048.1:0-10865 GCA_036263315.1 Burkholderiales bacterium | reverse complement strand
GCTCGACGTTCTGGCACAGCAGATCGTGGCGGAGGTGGCCGCGCAGGAGGAATGCGATTGCGCCTCGCTTTTCTCCATGCTTACGCGCGCCTATCCCTATCGAAGCCTGAGCCGCGAGAGCTTTGACGCGACCGTCGAGATGCTGGCGCGCGGCTATGCCACGCGGCGCGGGCGCCGTGGCGCGCTGCTGCACGAGGACAAGCTGGATGGAAAACTGCGGGCGCGCAAGGGCTCGCGCATGACCGCGATCACGAATGGCGGCGCCATCCCGGAGGTGTTCGACTATCGTGTGCTCCTCGAGCCCGAGGGCCACTTCGTGGGCACGCTGAACGAGGACTTCGCCATCGAGTCGCTGCCGGGGGACGTGTTCCAGCTCGGCAACACGTCCTGGCGGATCCTGCGCATCGGCAACGGCGTGGTCCGCGTCGCGGACGCCAGGGGCCAGCCGCCCTCGATGCCGTTCTGGCTCGGCGAAGCGCCCGCGCGGAGCGACGAAATGAGCGCGGAAGTGTCGCGCCTGCGCGCCTTGGTGGATTTCGAGCTGCCGGGCCCGGACGCGCCGCGAAGCGATGGCGAGCTTCAGAATGCGGTCTCGCTTCTGAAAGAGGATTACCTGCTGGGCGACAGCGCTGCGGAGCAGATCGCCCACTATCTCGGAGAAGCGAAGCGCAGCCTGGGGGTCGTGCCGACCCACGATGCAATCGTCCTGGAGCGCTTCTTCGATGAATCGGGCGGAATGCAGCTCGTGCTCCACGCGCCGTTCGGCAGCCGCATCAACCGCGCCTGGGGGCTCGCGCTGCGGAAGAAGTTCTGCCAGGGCTTCAACTTCGAGCTGCAGGCGGCCGCGACCGAGGAGGGCGTGATTCTTTCGCTCAACGCGTCGCATTCCTTCCCGCTCGAGGAGGTCTTCCGCTACCTGCATCCGAACACGCTGCGCGAGACGCTCGTCCAGGCGCTGCTCGCGTCGCCGATCTTCGAGACCCGCTGGCGCTGGAGCAGCACGCTTGCGCTCGCCGTGCCGCGCAACCGGGGCGGCCTGCGCGTGCCGAACCAGCTGCAGCGCATGTATGCCGAGGACCTGCTCCAGGCCGCGTTTCCCGACGCCGTCGCCTGCCAGGACAACCTCACCGGCGCGCGCGAAGTTCCGGACCATCCGCTGGTGAACCAGGCGCTGCGCGATTGCCTGGAGGAAGCCGTCGACCTGCACGGCCTCGAATCGGTCCTCGGCCAGGTCGTGAAGCAGGAAATCCAGTGCATTGCGCGCGATACCCCCGAGCCCTCCGTGCTGAGCCACGAGCTCCTCAATTCCGCCGTGTACACGTTCCTCGACGACGCTCCGCTGGAGGAGCGGCGCACGCGCGCGGTGTATACGAGAAGGTCGTCGGAAATTCGGAATGCAGACGATCTCGGCGCGCTCGACCCGGCGGCGATCGCGCGGGTGCGCGAGGAGGCCTGGCCGGTCGCGAACACGGCCGACGAGATGTACGACGCGCTGATGGTGGCGGGCTATATCAGGAACGCCGAACTCGCTTCGCACTGGTTGGAGCTCTTGAAAAGCCTCGGACAACGGGCTGTCGCTCGCGGCGACGCCTGGTTCGCCCACGAAAGGCTGGACGACGAACCCATCGAGCTCGTCGCGAGCCGCCTGGAGGTGCTCGGTCCGGTGACGCAAGCCGAGCTCGAGGTTCCCGAGGTCGAGACCGCGCTGCTCGCGCTCGAGGCGCAGGGCCGCGTGCTGCGCGGCTACTTCACGCCGGGCGTGCGCGAGCTGCAGTGGTGCGACCGCCGCCTGCTCGCGCGCATCCATCGCTATACGCTGAACCGCCTGCGCGCCGAGATCGAGCCGGTGAGCGCAGCCGACTACATGCGCTTTCTTGCGCATTGGCAGCACGTTGCAGGCGAGGATCAGGTGCGCGGGGTCGAGGGCCTCGCGGCTGCGGTAGAGCAACTGGAAGGCTTCGAGGTCGCCGCCGCCGCGTGGGAGCACGACGTGCTGCCGGCGCGCGTGACCGACTACGGGGCGGAGCAGATCGACCGCCTGTGCATGAGCGGACGCATCGCCTGGGGGCGGCTCACGCCGGGCACGCGCGCTCCGCTGCGCACCTCGCCGATCGCGCTCGTGCGCCGCGAGCACGTGAACGTGTGGAAAGCCGAAGCCGAGCCGGGCGCTGAATTTTCTTCGGAGGCCAGGGCCGTCGCCGCAGCGCTCAATGAGCGCGGCGCTTCGTTCTTCCATGAGCTGGTGAACGCGACCGGATTGCTGCCGGCGTTCGTCGAGCGCGCGCTGGCAGAGCTCGCGGGTGCCGGGGTCGCCACCGCCGACAGCTTTGCGGGCTTGCGGGCGCTGCTCGCGCCGCCCGAGAAGCGCAAGGCGCTCGTCGAGGTCGCCGGCCGCTGGGCGCTGCTGCGTTCCGAGAAGGCCGACGACGTCGAGACCGTGGCGCGCGCGCTCATCAAGCGCTACGGCGTCGTGTTTCGCGTCATGCTGCAACGCGAGTCGCACTTGCCGCCGTGGCGCGACCTCGTGCGAGTCTTCCGCCGGCTCGAGGCGCGCGGCGACGTGCGCGGCGGGCGCTTCGTCGCGGGCTTCGGCGGCGAGCAATTCGCCGCGCCCGACGCGGTCGGCCGGCTGCGCGCGGTGCGCAAGCTCGAGAAGACCGGCGAGCTGGTCGTCCTCAGCGCCGCCGATCCGCTGAACCTGGTCGGCATCCTCACGCCGGGTGCGCGCGTCGCCGCCTCGTGGAGAAACCGGATCCTGCTTGCCGACGGGCTGCCCATCGCGGCGCTCGAGGCCGGCGAGCTGCGCCGGCTGGCGGAATCCGGGCATGCCGAAGGCCAGTTGAAGGCGCTGCTGGCGCGGCGCTCGCTGCGCACTCCTTTGCAGCCGCACCTGAAGGAGCAGGCGCATCCGGCGCGCCGCGGCGGCGGCAGGGCAGCCGCGCGCTCCACGATCTACCATCATTGACGATATTTCCTCATCGCAGACCTGAGGAAGCTTCACTTGTGGTGCGCCGGCGCAAGGTCGATGGTGGGGCATGACTTGGCCCATTCGTGAGCTCGGATCGTCGGATCGCAGCGCGCTCCAACGGCATTTCCTGGCGCTGGGAGCCGACGACCGCCGGCTGCGCTTCGGCATCCCGGTGAACGACGCGACCGTCCGCCGCTATGTCGAGCGCCTGGATTTCGACGACGACGCGCTTTTCGGCGTGTTCGACGACCGGCTCGTGCTGCTGGGCGCCGCCCACGTGGCGCGGGCGCCGGGACATGCGGAGCTCGGCGTGTCGGTAGCGGATGCCTGCCGCAACCGCGGCGTCGGCGGGGCGCTGCTCGGCCGGGCGCTGCTCCGGGCGCGGAACTGGCGCCTGCGCGCGCTCTTCATGCACTGCCTGAAGGAAAACGCCGCGATGATGCACCTCGCGCGCAAGCTCGGGATGGCGATCGCCACCGAGGCGGGGGAGGCCGACGCCTGGCTCGAGATCCCGGGGCCGGACGCCGGGACTTTCTTCGGCGAGGCATTCGAGCAGCGCGTCGGGCTGCTGGATTTCGCGCTCAAGGCGCAGGTCGCGGGGACGCGGAAGGCGCTCGACGCCCTAAGATCGAGGGATGGCGAAATCGAGCAAGGAGTGGCTGCGCCGGCACGTCACTGACGCCTACGTGCGCCAGGCGAAGGCGCAGGGCTACCGCTCGCGCGCAGCGTTCAAGCTGCTGGAGCTCGACGACAAGGAGAAACTCCTGCGTCCGGGCGCGATCGTCGTCGACCTGGGTGCGGCGCCGGGGGGCTGGTCGCAGGTGGCCGCAGAGCGGGTGAAGCCCGGCGGCCGCGTGATCGCTATTGATTTGCTGCAGGTCGCCCCAATACCTGGGGTAACGGTCCTCAGGGCCGATTTCCGGGACGAAATCCTCATCAAAACCCTTGAAGGCGCAAAGGCGGACGTCGTCCTTTCGGATGTTTCGCCGAATCTGTCGGGAATACCAAACGTCGACCAGGCCCGGGCGGCAGAAATGGCGCAAGCCGCGATCGATTTTTGCTTGCGACATCTGAAGCCGGAAGGCGCATTCGTAGTCAAACTGTTCCATGGCGAGGCGTTCGACGAAGTGCTGGCGCGGTTGAAGCGGGCGTTCAAGAAGGTTAGCGTGCGCAAGCCTGCGGCTTCCCGAGGGGAATCCGCGGAAACGTACGTGCTCGCGCGCATGCTTCGAAGCGCCTGAAAGCTTTTGTGCCCTGCGAAAACGGCGTAAGATGATTGGTTCTCATCCGCTTTCGCCGTAACAAGGAGTAAGTCTTTGAACAACATGCTAAAGAACCTGGTCATCTGGCTCGTCATCGGGCTGGTGCTGATGACCGTGTTCAACCAGTTCAACACCCGCCAGGCGGCGCAGGCGCCGATGGAGTATTCGCAGTTCCTGGAAGAGGTGAAAGCGGGCCGCATCTCCAAGGTCACGATCGAGGGCCGGCAGCTCAAGGCGCAGACCACGGAAGGCAAGCGCGTGACGAGCTACTCGCCGGGCGACATCTGGCTCGTGTCCGACCTGCTGAAGTACGGCGTCAAGGTGGAAGCGAAGCCGGAGGACGAGCCTTCGCTCCTCATGAACATCTTCGTGTCGTGGTTCCCGATGCTGCTGCTCATCGGCGTGTGGATCTTCTTCATGCGCCAGATGCAGGGCGGCGGGCGCGGCGGCGCGTTCTCGTTCGGCAAGTCGCGCGCGCGCATGCTGGATGAATCCACCAACACGGTCACGTTCGCCGACGTCGCCGGCTGCGAGGAAGCGAAGGAGGAAGTGGCGGAGCTCGTCGACTTCCTGCGCGACCCGTCCAAGTTCCAGAAGCTCGGCGGGCGCATCCCGCGCGGCGTGCTGATGGTCGGCTCGCCCGGCACCGGCAAGACGCTGCTCGCGCGCGCGATCGCCGGCGAGGCGAAGGTGCCGTTCTTCTCCATCTCGGGCTCGGACTTCGTCGAGATGTTCGTCGGCGTGGGCGCGGCGCGCGTGCGCGACATGTTCGAGCAGGCGAAGAAGCACGCGCCCTGCATCGTGTTCATCGACGAGATCGACGCGGTCGGGCGCCAGCGCGGCGCGGGCCTCGGCGGCGGCAATGACGAGCGCGAGCAGACGCTCAACCAGCTGCTCGTCGAGATGGACGGCTTCGAGGCGACGATGGGCGTCATCGTCATCGCCGCCACCAACCGACCGGACGTGCTCGACCCGGCGCTGCTTCGCCCGGGGCGCTTCGACCGGCAAGTGGTGGTTCCGCTGCCCGACATCCGTGGGCGCGAGGAGATCCTGAAGGTGCACATGCGCAAGGTCCCGCTCGCGCCCGACGTGAAGCCGGACATCATCGCGCGCGGCACGCCGGGCTTCTCCGGCGCCGACCTCGCCAACCTGGTGAACGAGGCGGCGCTCTTCGCCGCGCGCCAGAACAAGCGCCTCGTCGACATGGACGACTTCGAGCGCGCCAAGGACAAGATCATCATGGGCGCGGAGCGCCGCTCGATGGTCATGCCCGAGGAAGAGCGCCGGAACACCGCCTACCACGAGTCCGGGCACGCCATCGTCGCGCGCCTGCTGCCCAAGACCGATCCGGTGCACAAGGTCACCATCATCCCGCGCGGCCGCGCGCTCGGCGTCACGATGCAGCTGCCCGAGACCGACCGCTACAGCCAGGACCGCGACCGCCTGATGAACATGATCGCGGTGCTCTTCGGCGGCCGCATCGCGGAAGAGCTCTTCATGCACCAGATGACGACCGGCGCGTCGAACGACTTCGAGCGCGCCACCGACATCGCGCGCCGCATGGTGACGCAGTGGGGCATGTCCGACGAGCTCGGCACCATGGTCTACGGCGAGCAGGACGGCGAGATCTTCCTCGGCCGCTCGGTGACCACGCACAAGAACGTCTCCGAGGCGACGATGCAGAAGGTCGACGCCGAGATCCGCCGCATCATCGACACGCAGTACCGCCTCGCGCGCAACCTGCTCGAGACCAATCGCGACAAGGTGGAGGCGATGACGAAGGCGCTCCTCGAGTGGGAGACGATCGACGCCGACCAGATCGCGGACATCATGGCTGGCAAGCCGCCGCGCCCGCCGAAGCCTTCCAATGCGCAAAGCGCGTCCAAGCCGCCCGCCAACGATGGCGGCACCGAGGGCGCCGCAGCGCCGACCCCTGCAGCCTGAGCGGCTCCCGACCGAAGAATCTCCCGGCCTCCGGTGCGGGAGATTTTTTTTTGACTTAGCGAAGCCGCTCGTGATGGGCGTGGTGAACGTCACGCCCGATTCCTTCTCCGACGGCGGGCGCTTCCTCGACGCGAAGGCGGCGATCGCGCATGCGCGCCAGCTTGCCGCGGAAGGCGCGGACCTCATCGACCTGGGCGGCGAGTCGACCCGGCCCGGTGCCGCTGCGGTGACCGAGGAAGAAGAGCTGGCGAGGATTCTTCCTGTGCTGGAAAAGATCTCTGATTTATGCGTGTCCGTCGACACCCGCCGGCCGGCTGTCATGAGGCAGGCGCTGAAGGCGGGCGCATCCATGATCAACGACATCGAAGCCCTTTCCGCGCCCGGCGCCATGGACGCCGTCGCCGCCAGTCAATGCGCCGTGTGTCTCATGCACAAGAAAGGCGAGCCGGCGACCATGCAGCGCGATCCGCACTACGATGATGTCGTCGAGGAGGTGTTCGCTTTCCTGCAGCAGCGGCTCCAGGCCTGCGAGCGCGCCGGCATCTCGAGCGAACGCCTGGTGGTGGACCCGGGCTTCGGCTTTGGCAAGACGGCGGAGCACAACCTGGTACTGCTCAGGAATCTCGCCCGGTTCAAGAAGCTTGCGGTGCCGCTCCTCGCAGGCCTGTCGCGCAAGTCGACCCTCGGCAAGCTGACGGGACGGCCGGCCGGCGAGCGGCTGGCGGGCAGCCTCGCCATGGCTTTGCTTGCGCTGCAGGGCGGGGCGACAATATTGCGGGTGCACGACGTGAAAGAGACCCGGGACATCATCGCGGTATGGAAAGCTTATGACGCGTAAGTATTTCGGCACCGACGGCGTGCGCGGCACGGTGGGCGAGAGCCCCATGACGCCCGACTTCGTCATGCGCCTGGGCTACGCTGCGGGCAAGGTCCTCGTCTCGCAAATGAAGGGGCAGTCCGGCCACCCGGCGGTGCTCATCGGCAAGGACACGCGCATCTCCGGATACCTGATGGAGTCGGCGCTCGAGGCCGGGTTTTCCGCCGCCGGCGTGGACGTGCACATGACCGGCCCGGTGCCGACGCCTGCGGTGGCGTATCTCACGCGCGCGCTGCGCCTCTCGGCGGGCGTGGTGATCAGCGCCTCGCACAATCCCTATCCGGACAACGGCATCAAGTTCTTCTCCGGCGACGGCTTCAAGCTGCCGGACCGCATCGAGAAGGCGATCGAGGCGGAGATGGAGAAGCCGATGGGCTGCAACGCCGCGGCGAAGCTCGGCAAGGTGCGCCGCCGCGAGGATGCGGGCGCGCGCTACATCGAGTTCTGCAAATCCACGTTTCCGAACGAGCTCGACTTGAAGGGCCTGAAGATCGTCGTCGACTGCGCGCATGGCGCGGCGTATGCCATCGCTCCCAGCGTGTTCCACGAGCTCGGCGCAGAGGTGGCCGCCATCGGCGTCAAGCCGGACGGCATGAACATCAACGAGGGCTTCGGCGCGACCGCGCCTGCCGCCCTGCAGAAAGAAGTGTCCGCGCAAAAGGCCGATATCGGCATCGCGCTCGACGGGGACGGCGACCGCGTGCTGATGGTCGACGCGCACGGCCGCTGCTACGACGGCGATGAGCTCCTCTATGCCATCGCCAGGCACCGCGCGGGAAAGGAAAAGCTCGCCGGCATCGCAGGGACGCTGATGACCAATCTCGCCTTCGAGAACGCGATGAAGCGCCTGGGCATCGCCTTCGGCCGGGCCAGGGTCGGCGACCGCTACGTGCTCGAGCTGATGCGCGAAAAAGGCTGGCAGCTCGGCGGCGAGAACTCGGGGCACATCATCTGCCTCGACAAGCACACGACCGGCGACGGCATCGTATCCGCCCTCCAGGTCCTGGACGCGCTGCGCGCCTCGGGCCGCACGCTGGCCGAGCTCACCGCGGACCTCGTCATGTATCCGCAGGTCCTCATCAACGTCAACGTCCCGCGCGGTTTCGACTGGCAAAAAAGCAAGGCGATCGTCAAGGCGCAGGAGGACGCGGAGCGTTCGCTGAATGGCAGGGGCCGAGTGCTCCTGCGGCCCTCCGGCACCGAGCCCGTGCTGCGCGTGATGGTCGAGGGCGAGCCGAAGGAAGCGATCGAGTCCGCGGCCAAGTCGATCGCCTCCGCGGTGCGCAGCGCCGCGGCTACCTGAAGAGCAGCCGCTTCAGCACTTCGTCCGCACCGGCGTCGGAGTTCCCGCGCCATGCCACGATCTGGTCGGGACGGATGAGGGCGAGATCCGCCTGGTAGAGGTGGCGCGCTTCCTCGTTTTGCACTGCCACGACTTTCAAGTCCACACCGAGTCGCCCCGCTGCGCTGGCCACGCCTTCGCCGCGATGCTTTCCCATGACGAGCAAAGTCCACTCGAACCCGAAAAGATCGAACAGCGATCGTCCGTCTCTTAGCCATAGATGCGGCGGGCGCCCGCCGGGGCAGGCCGTCGGCACATAGAGGTTCGCGGTGTCGGGCGGCGGCGCGGTGCCGTCGAACGCGATCGCAGGCGAGCCGTCGTAGCGCCCGCCGAACGTCACGCCCGGGATGTTGAACTCGGCGCGGCCGTGGGCGGCGAGGTATTCGCCCGCCTGCCTGCGCGCGGCTTCGCCCGCCGCGGTGTCCTCCTCGATCTCGGGCGCGGGCTCGTAGAGTCCCAGCGAATCGGCAAAGCCCTTGGCGTAGCCGACATTGCGCTGCGCGAGCGGCCGGCGCTCGGCCTCGTAGCTCGCGAGCAGCCCGGGACCGGCCTCGCCGTGGATCACGGCGGCGAGCTTCCATCCGAGGTTGACCGCATCCTCCACGGCGGTGTTGTAGCCCAGGCCGCCGGTCGGCGTGAAGAGATGCGCGGCGTCGCCCGCGATGAACACCCGGCCGGCCCCGAAGCGATCGGCGACGAGCGAATGGCCGGCGGTCCAGGTGTCGCGGGCAAGGACCTCGATGTCGAGCGGCAGGCCGATCGTCGCCTGCACCATGGCCACCGCTTTCTGGTCGGAGATTTCATCTTCTTCTTCGTGCGGCCGAAGCTGCGTGTGATAGGCGAAGTCGGCCTTTCCATCCATGGCCGGCATGAAGGCGCGGCGCTCGCGGTTGAAGCTCACGTTCATCCATGCCGGCTTGTGCGGCACGGCGCGGTAGAACTCGGGAATGCGCGCGTAGACCGCCAGCATGCGGCCGCCGACGAAGTCGCGCACGATGCCGGTCTCGCCGCCGTAGCGCACGCCGAGCTGCTGGCGCACCAGGCTGCGTGCGCCGTCGGCGCCCACGAGGTACTTGCATTCGATGCGTTCTTCTTCTCCCACAAAAACCTCGACCCGTCCGGGTTCCTCGCTGAAGCCGGTGACGGGAATCCCGTAATTCACCGAGACACCGGCGAGCCCTTCGGCATGGCGCCGCAGCACCGGCTCGATGTACTTCTGGTTGCAGCGGTGCGGCAGCTCGGCCGCGCTCCACGAGCCCGACAGCGTCGTCACCAGCTGCTTCGCCTCGCGCGCGGAGGGGAGCGAGAAGCGCGCGAGCTCGTGCCGCGCGAAGCGGGTGAAATAGGCGATGTCGGTGGGGAAGTCTGCCGGCATGCCGAGCGCCCGGATCTCGTCGGCGAATCCGAGGCGCCGGTAATGCTCCATGGTGCGCGCCTGGGTCGCATTGGCCTGCGGGTTCGCGGTCGTGCCGGGCTTCGGGTCGAACAGCATCACGCGGATGCCGCGCCGGCCGAGCTCGTTGGCGAGCATGAGCCCGCACGGGCCGCCGCCCGCGATGACGACGTCGGTGTTCACTTGAAACTAACGAGGGTCTGCTGCTGCGGCTCGGGCTGGAGCGTCACGTGGTCGATGCCGAAGCGCTCGTCCAGCCGCGCCTGCAGCTCCCGCAGCGTGCGCTCCCACTGGGTCATGCTGCTCACGACCACGTGCGCCGAGAGCGCCGCGCGGCTGCCCGAGAGCGTCCATACGTGCAGGTCGTGCACCGATACCACGCCATCGACGGCGGCGATTTCCTTGCCGACCGCCTCCACGGAAAGTCCATGCGGCACGCCTTCCATGAGCGCGTGCACGCCTTCGCGCAGCAGCCGCACGCTTGAAAGGGCGATCAGGCCGCAGATGACGAGCGAGGCGATCGGATCGGCGCGCGTCCAGCCGCTCAGCGCGACGACGGCCGCGGAGGCGAGCGCGGCGAGCGATCCGAGCAGGTCGCCCATGACATGCAGCTTCGCGGCGCGCGCGTTCAGGTCGTGGGTGTGCGGCGAGAGCCATCGCAGCACCACGATATTGAGCACGAGACCGAAGAACGCGATTACCGCGGCCGCCTCGCCGTTGACCTCGGTGGGCGCCTTAAGGCGGCCGACGGCCTCGAAGGCAAGCAAGGCGACGATCACCAGCATGCCGGCCGCATTCACCGCGGCGGCGAAGATTTCGACCCGGCCGAGGCCGTAGGAGTGGCGCTGCGAGGGCGGGCGCCGCGCGATCCAGGCGGCGAGCGCGGCAAGCCCGAGGGCTGCGCCGTCGGTCAGCATGTGCCCGGCGTCGGAGAGAAGCGCTAGCGAGCCCGTCCACCAGCCGCCGCACGCCTCGACCACGGCAAAGGCGATCGTGAGGAGGGCGGCTGCCTTCAGCGTCGCGCCGGGCTTGCCATGGGAATGGCCGTGGTGCGGCCCGTGGTGCCGGTGCTCAGCGTG
>DATAHF010000047.1:0-18497 GCA_036263315.1 Burkholderiales bacterium | reverse complement strand
CGCCCTGGAGCGCGACCTCGATCTCGGCTTCGAGCTCGAGCCGGCCGCTGTGCAGGGCCACCCGTTGCTCCTTGGCGAGGCGCTTAACAACCTCGTGCACAACGCGCTCGAATACGTTCCCAAGGGCGGGCACATCACGGTGCGCACCGGGCTGCGCGACAAGCAGCCGTTCATCGAGGTGGAGGACGACGGCCCCGGCATCCGGCCCGCCGAGCGCGCGCGCGTCGTGGAGCGCTTCTATCGCGTCGCCGGCACCTCGGGCACCGGCAGCGGCCTCGGCCTCGCGATCGTGCGCGAGATCGCGGCTGCGCATGGCGCCACGCTCGCGATCGGCGACGGCGCGGGCGGTCGCGGCTGCCGGGTCGAAATCCGCTTTCACGCGGAGTAAGATGGACGGATGGACAGCGTAGACATGGAAGTCCTCCGCGCGGCGGAGGACTGGCGGAAGCAGGGACGGCGCGCCGCGCTCGGAACGATCGTCAAGACCTGGGGCTCGGCGCCGCGCCCGGTGGGCGCGATGGTCGCCATTCGCGACGACGGCCAGGTGGTCGGCTCGGTCTCCGGTGGCTGCGTCGAGGACGATCTCATCGACAAGGTGAAGTCGCGCGCGGTGGCGGCGAGCAAGCCGGAGCTCGTGGTCTACGGCATCACCAACGCCGAGGCCACGCGCTGGGGGCTGCCGTGCGGCGGCACGCTCGAGCTCGTGCTCGAGCCCGTGTCGGAGCACAGCGCACTCGGCGAGCTGCTGGAGCGCATCACCCACCAGCAGCTCGTGCGCCGGCGCCTCGACATGGCTTCGGGTCATGCCACGCTCGAGCCCGGGCGCTGGCAGGACGTCCTCGAGTTCGACGGCAAGGTCCTGTCCGCGGTCCACGGGCCGCGCTGGAGGCTCGTGCTGATCGGCGCCGGGCAGCTCACCCGCTACATCGCCGAGATGGCGCGGATGCTCGACTATCACGTCGCAGTGATCGACCCGCGCGAGGAATATGCCAATGGCTGGGACCTCGAGCACGTCAGGCTCGAGCGCGGCATGCCCGACGACGTGGTGCGCGAGATGAACCTCGACGGCCACAGCGCCGTGGTCGCCCTGACGCACGACCCGAAGCTCGACGACCTCGCGCTGATGGAGGCGCTCAAGTCCGCCGCCTTCTATGTCGGCGCGATCGGCTCGAAGAAGAACAACGACGCGCGGCGCATCCGGCTGCGCGAGTTCGACCTGTCCGACGAGGAGATCGCGCGCCTGCGCGGCCCGGTCGGCCTCTACATCGGCTCGAAGACCCCGCCCGAGATCGCGGTGGCGATCCTCGCCGAGATGACCGCGGTGCGCCACGGCGTGAGCGAGCCGAGCTGGGCGGCCAAGCCCGCGCGCCGCTTCGACGCCTCGGCCTGCGAAGTCAAGACGCCCGAAGTCAAAACCCCTTGAGCGCCGTGGTCGGCCTGCTGCTCGCAGCGGGCTCGGCGAGCCGCTTCGGCTCGGACAAGCTCTCGCATGCGCTGCCGCACGGCGTATCCATCGCCGTGCAGGCGGCGCGCCACCTCAAGGCGGAAGTGCCGCGCATCGTCGCGGTGGTGCGGCCAGGCTCGGAGGCGCTCGCCGCCGCGCTGGAAGCCGAGGGCTGCGAGGTGACGGTATGCGGCAACGCTGCCGACGGCATGGGCGCGAGCCTTGCGTGCGCGGTGCGCGCCGCGGGGCCGGCTTCGGGCTATGTGATCGCGCTCGCCGACATGCCGTTCGTGCGTCGCTCCACGATCAGCGCGGTGCGCGACGCCGTCGCCGAAGGCGCCCCGTTCGCCGCGCCGTATTTCCGGACGCGGCGCGGCCATCCGGTCGGAATCTCAGGCACGTTCCACGATGCGCTGATCGCGCTGAAGGGCGACGAAGGTGCAAGGGCGCTCCTCGGGGCGAACGAGGCTTCCATCCGCAAGATCCCGGTCGGCGATCCCGGCGTGATCCGCGATATCGACACGCCCGCGGACCTTGCACCGCCGGTGCGCGTATGACGCGCGATACCGCACGCATGCTTGCGCGCTACAACGCGTGGGCGAACCGGCTCATCTTCGACGCGGTGGCCGCGCTGCCGCAGGGCGAGGCGCTCAAGCCGCGCACCACGCTCTTCAAGAACATGGTGCATACGCTGAACCACAATTACGTGATCGACCTCATCTGGCAGGCGCACCTCGAGGGCCGCGAGCACGGATTCAGCGCGCGCAACACCGCGGCGCCGCCGCCGCTGGAGAAGCTCTGGGAGGCGCAGCAGGCCGTGGATCGCTGGTATCTCGACTGGAGCGAGCGCCAGTCGGACGCCGCCCTGGCGGAGGAGGTGGGCTTCACGCTCATCGGCGGCAACCGCGGCGCCATGACGCGCGGCGAGATCCTGCTGCACGTCGTGAACCACACCACGTACCACCGCGGATTCGTGGCCGACCTTTTCTACCAGGTGCCGGCGCAGCCGCCGACTACGGATTTGCCGGTGTTCCGGAGGCTAGCGGGCGCCCCGTAAGGCGCTCGAGCACGCGCAGCGGCGCGCGCGCCGGGTCCTGCATGCGGCCCACGGGAAGGTGCAGCGTCTGCTCGAGCAGGTACTGCCCGTGCAGCACCGCATGCGATACCTGGTCGGAGAAGACCACCCAGGTGCTGCCTGGCGGAAAGGCGAACTTTTCCTGCGGGCTCGCCGCCTGGTAGGCCGCATCCGCCTTCATGCGGTCGTGCAGCTGCAGCATGATGTGGTCGTACTCGCTGCGCTTGCCCTTGGTGAGCCCGAGCGCCGCGAGCAGCGCTGCGCTGCCGGGCAGCGGGCGCGCCATCTTCGGCACGAACTGCTCCGCCAGGCGCTCGAAGGGCTCGCCCACGATCCACTGCCGCGGCTCCGTGGGATTCACGTTGGTGAACACGCGCAGGATGCGCTCGCCGTGGTTGGGACGCGATGGAAAGGCGTCGACGTGCAGCCGCCGGTCGTCCTTGCGCCAGGAGCTCTCGCGCGTCTCGACTTCCACCGGACGGAAGCTGGTGCGCGCCAGTGTGAAGGCGCCGCGGTAGCGCGGGAAAAGCGCATCCGCCAGGCCCCGCGCGTTCTGCGCAAACCGGGCGATCATGGCGCGCAGCCCCTCGAGGTCTTCCACGCCGCCGCGGGCTCCGCGCACCGCGCCGGTAGCCGGGTCCAGGCTCACGTTCTTCGAGCCCTCGGCGCACCAGGCGGCGGAAAGGTAGCGCCGCTCCCCGGGCTCGAGCACGAAGGGCAGGCGGGGGAAGTACAGCACCGCGCCCGACTCGAGCTTTTCGGTGGCCGCGGCCTGCTCGGCGGGCGAGAGCGCCGGATCCCAGCGCGCGGTGTGCATCTCGACGATCGGGGTGGCGGCCATTCAGCGACGGATTTTGCCAGTAAAATGAAGCGCTTTCCCCCGACCCCATGCTCGCTCCGAATCTTCTCGCGCAATCGGACCCGGATTTGTGGAACGCCATCCGCCTGGAGAACCAGCGCCAGGAGGATCACGTCGAGCTCATCGCCTCCGAGAACTACGTCAGCCGCCAGGTGCTGATCGCGCAGGGCAGCCAGCTCACCAACAAGTACGCCGAGGGCTATCCCGGCAAGCGCTATTACGGCGGCTGCGAGTACGTCGACATGGCCGAGACGATCGCGATCGAGCGCGCGAAGCAGCTCTTCGGCGCGCCGTGGGCCAACGTGCAGCCGCACTCGGGCTCGCAGGCGAACCAGGCCGTCTATACGGCGGTGCTCAAGCCCGGCGACACCCTCCTCGGCCTTTCGCTCGCCATGGGCGGGCACCTCACGCATGGCTCGCCGGTGAACCTCTCCGGCAAGCTGTACCGCGTAGGGTCCTACGGGCTGAACGCGAAGGAGGAAATCGACTACGACGCGGCGGAAAAGATCGCCGTGGCGGAGAAGCCGAAGCTGATCGTCACGGGCGCCTCCGCGTATTCGCTGGCGATCGACTGGAAGCGCTTCCGCGCGATCGCCGACAAGGTCGGCGCGCTCCTCATGGCCGACATCGCCCACTATGCCGGCCTGATCGCCGCCGGGCTCTATCCGTCGCCGGTCGGCGTCGCGCACTTCGTCACCACCACGACGCACAAGACGCTGCGCGGCCCGCGCGGCGGCATGATCTTCGGGCTGGAAGAATTCGAAAAGCCGATCAACAGCGCCATCTTCCCCGGCCTGCAGGGCGGCCCGCTCATGCACGTGATCGCCGCGAAGGCGGTGGCGCTGGGCGAGGCGCTCAAGCCCTCGTTCCGCGATTACCAGAAACAGGTGCTCGAGAACGCGCGCGTCATGGTCGAGCGCCTCACGCAGCGCGGCCTGCGCGTGGTTTCCGGGCGCACCGACTGCCATATGTTCCTGCTGGACCTGAGGGCGAAGGCCATCACCGGCAAGGACGCGGAGGCGGCGCTGGGCCGCGCCAACATCACCGTGAACAAGAACGCCATCCCGAACGACCCGCAGAAGCCGGCCGTGACGAGCGGCATCCGCATGGGCACGCCCGCCATGACGACGCGGGGCTTCGGCGCCGCCGAGGCGCGCGCGCTCTCCGATCTCATCGCGGACGTGCTGGAGAAGCCGGCCGACGACGCGCACCTTGCGCGCGTCGCGGGCGACGTGAAAGCGCTGTGCGCGCGCTTTCCCGTCTACCCGTGAAGTGCCCTTTCTGCGGTTCGGAGGACACTCAGGTCGTCGACACCCGCGCGAACCTCGAAACCAACACCATCCGGCGGCGCAGGAAATGCGTGGGCTGCGAGAAGCGCTTCACCACCTACGAGCGCGTGGACCTGAAGATGCCGCGGCTGGTGAAAAAAGACGGCAGCCGCACCGACTTCGACCGCGACAAGCTGATGGGCAGCATGATGCTCGCGCTGCGCAAGCGCCCGGTGGCGACCGACGAGATCGAGTCGGCCGTCGATCGCGTCATCGAGCGGCTGCGCTCGCTCGGCGAGCGCGAGGTGCCCACCAGCCGGGTCGGCGACTTCGTGATCCGCGAGCTCGCCAAGCTGGACAAGATCGCCTACATCCGCTTCGCGTCGGTGTACCGCAGCTTCGAGAGCCCGGACGACTTCCGCGAAGCCGTCCAGGAAGTGAAGGCCGGGCGCAAGCGTCGCAAGTGACGCCCTTTTCGGCCTTCGACCACGCCACGATGCGGCGTGCGCTCGCGCTGGCCGAGAACGGGCTGTACACCACGACGCCGAACCCGCGCGTCGGCTGCGTGATCACCAAGGGCGAGAAGGTGCTGGCCGAGGCGTGGCACGAGCGCGCCGGCGAGCCGCACGCCGAAAGCCTTGCGTTGCGCAAGGCCGGCGATGCCGAGGGCGCGACGGTCTATGTGACTCTCGAGCCGTGCAATCATCAGGGACGCACGCCGCCGTGCGTCGAGGCCCTGGTTCGCGCCAAGGTCGCGCGCGTCGTGGCCGCCATGCGCGATCCCAATCCACAGGCGGCAAAAGGCGGTGAAGCGCTTGCCGCGGCCGGCGTGCGCTTCGAGCACGGACTGATGGAAGAGGAGGCGCGCGAGCTCAACATCGGCTTCGTCTCGCGCATGACGCGCGGCCGGCCGTGGGTGCGTCTCAAGGTTGCGGCGACGCTGGACGGCCGCACCGCGCTGCGCGACGGCCGCTCGCAATGGATCACGGGCGCCGAAGCGCGGCGCGACGGCCACCGCTGGCGAGCGCGGGCCTGCGCGGTGCTGACTGGCATCGGCACCGTCAAGGCGGATGATCCCCGGCTCACGGTGCGCGAGATCGACACGCCGCGCCAGCCGCTGCGGGTCGTCGTCGACAGCCGCCTCGAGACGCCGCCGGCGGCGCGCGTCCTGCAGGGCGACAAGGCGCTGATTTTTTCCGGCAAGGCGGGCGCGCTCGAGAACGCCGAGGTGCTCGTGCTTCCCAACGCCGCGGGCAAGGTCGAGCTGCCGGCAATGCTCGCGGAGCTCGCGCGCCGCGGGATCAACGAGCTGCACGTGGAGGCCGGCTTCAAGCTGAACGGCTCGCTCGTGCGCGAAGGCTGCGTGGACGAGTTCCTGCTGTACCTCAACCCGAGCTTCATCGGCGACGCGGCGCTCGGCATGCTCGACCTGCCGGCGCCCGGCGGCCTCGATGAGCGGCGCGGGCTGCGCCTAATGTCGCTCGAGCGGCTCGGCGCCGACCTGCGCATCCTCGCCCGGCCCGCCTAGCGCGGCGGCGAGCAGGTCGATGGCGACCTGCGCGGTGCGCCCGTCCGGGTCGAGGCGCGGGGAGTATTCGACCAGCTCCACCGCGGCGAGGTTGGCCCGCCCGCCGATGCGCTGGAGGCCGCGGACGAGCGCGGCGGCAGGCAGGCCGCCGGAGGCCGGCGTGCCCACCGCGGGCGCCTCCTCCGGCGATACCACGTCGAGGTCGATGCTGATGCCGAAATCCGCCGTTCCGCGCCCGGCGATCTGCAGCGCCTCGTCAAGCGCATCGTCGAGGCCGCGCCGCGCGAGCTCCTCCATCATCATCACGCGCACGCCGAGGCGCTTGAGCCGCTCTTCCTCCTCTGGCTCGTAGCTGCGCACGCCGATGAGGCACACGTGGGCCGGGTCGATCACGCCGGTGGAAAGGCCGTAGAGCGGATCGTCGTGCTGGCCGAGCAGCCACGCGAGCGGCATGCCGTGAAGCCGCCCCGTGTGGCTGGTCGAGGGCGTGTGGCTGTCCATGTGCGCGTCGACCCAGACCAGGCCGAGCGCCCCGCTGCCGCGCGCCTGCAGCGCGCGCGCGACGCCCGTCCAGGTGCCGCCCGCGCAGCTGTGGTCGCCGCCCAGCACGCAGGGCAGGTATTCGCGCCGGATGGCCTCGGCGACCGCGGAGGCGAGCAAGCCGCACAGCTTGCTTACCGCGAGCTGCTTGCGCCGCTCCGACGCCACGGGCCGAAGCATCGGGCCGATCGCCGGCACGCGGCCGCAGCGCTTGAGGCGCGCGGTCAGCAACGGCGCAAGCGCCTCCGGCGCATCGGCGCAGCCGGGGTCCGCGCCACCCAGGCCCCATCCCGCGCCAATGAGCTCGATCTGTCGTTGCATCGCTACATCCGGTTGCGGGCCGCCGCGACGACCTTGTCCCGAACGCGGTTCACGATCGGGCGGTCCAATCCTGTAGTGCGCATTGTGCGCGCGTCAAGGAGTCCGCTATGGCGGCAGCGGCGAAATGGCAGGACTGGGCGAGCTTCGCGCTCGGCCTGTGGCTTGCCGTGTCGCCGTGGCTTCTCGGGTACTCGCACGCTGAAGCGGCCACCGCCAACGCGGCCTGCGTCGGGCTCGCGCTCGCGCTGTGCTCGCACTTCGAGCTGAGCTTCGACTGCCTGTCGGTCGCGTGGGTGAATGCGTGCGCCGGCGCCTGGCTGCTCGTTGCGCCTTTCCTCCTCGGCTTCGGCCCGGTCCCGGAGGCCGCGGCCAATGCGATCGCCGTCGGCGCCACGGTCATCGTGCTTGCCGCGTCGGCGATGTCGCTCGACAAGGAGCTCGGCAAGTGGTGGCATAGGCGCGCGCCCGGACAGTAGGCCGCCGTTCTTTTGCGGTAACCTCGGCGCCCTATGTTCACGGGCATCGTGCAGGCCGTCGGGCGCATCGTCAGCGCGCGGCCTTTCGAGGTCGATTGCGGGTCGTTGTCCATGTCCGGCGTGGCCGTGGGCGACTCCATCGCCGTCCAGGGCGTGTGCCTCACTGTGACCGCCGTCACGGCGCGCGGTTTCCGGGCGGACGTGTCGGCCGAGACCTTGCGGGTCGCCACGGGCCTTGACCGGCCGGGCGAAGTGAACCTGGAGCGCGCCTTGCGCGTGGGCGATTCGCTCGGCGGGCACCTGGTCGCCGGGCACGTGGACGCGGTCGGCGAGGTGGTGCAGCGCGAGGGCGGCGTGGTGCGCTTTCGCCTCCCGGACGCGCTTGCGCGATATGTCGCGCAAAAAGGCTCCATCTGCATCGATGGCGTAAGCCTCACCGTGAACCGCGTGCAGGGCAGCGAGTTCGAAGTGAACCTCATCCCGCACACCCTGGAGGTGACTACGCTGTCCCGGCTCGCCGCGGGCGCCAGGGTGAACCTCGAAGTGGACCTCATCGCGCGCTACGTCGAGCGGATGCTTCCCGGGGGATGAGCGGAGCGATCCGCTACGATCCCGCGCTGCCGATCACGGCGCGGCTGCAGGAGATCCGCGAGGCGATCGAGCAGCATCCGATCGTCATCGTGTGCGGCGAGACCGGCTCGGGCAAGACGACGCAGCTGCCGAAGCTCCTGCTCGACATGGGCCTCGCGCAGCATGGCCGTGTCGGCCATACCCAGCCGCGCCGCATCGCGGCGCGCGCCGTGGCCGCGCGCCTCGCCGAGGAGCTCGGTCCCGCGCTGGGACGCCGCGTCGGCTACAAGATCCGCTTCCACGAGAAGCTGCCCGACGATGCGCTCGTCAAGCTCATGACCGACGGCATCCTGCTCGCGGAGACGCAGGGCGATCGCGACCTGCGCCAATACGCGGCGCTCATCATCGACGAGGCGCACGAGCGCAGCCTCAACATCGATTTCCTCATCGGCTACCTGAAGCGCCTGGTGGAGCGGCGCAGCGCGCTCAAGGTGGTGATCACCTCCGCGACCATCGACGCCGAACGCTTCTCGCGCCACTTCGGCGGCGCGCCGGTGGTCGAGGTGTCGGGCCGGCTCTATCCCGTCGAGGTGCGCTACCGGCCGGTCGAAGGCGATTCCGAGGACACGACGCGCGAGGAGGAAGAGCAGGCGCTCGCCGACGCGGTCGAGGAGCTTTGCCGCGAGGGCGCGGGCGACATCCTGGTGTTCCTGCCCGGCGAGCGCGAGATCCGCGATGCCGCCGAGACGCTCGCGCGCCGGCGCGTGCGCGACACGGAGGTGCTCGCGCTTTTCGGCCGCCTCTCCGCCGCGGAGCAGGACCGCGTTTTCCATCCGGGGCGCTCGCGCCGCATCGTGCTCGCCACCAACGTGGCGGAGACCTCGCTTACCGTGCCGCGCATCCGCTACGTGGTCGACACCGGCTACGCGCGGGTGAAGCGCTACAGCTACCGCAACAAGGTGGAGATGCTGCAGGTCGAGCCGATCTCGCAGGCGGCGGCGCAGCAGCGCGCGGGCCGCTGCGGCCGCGTCGCCGAGGGCATCTGCGTCCGTCTTTATTCGCAGGAAGACTTCGACCGGCGGCAGGCGTTCAGCGATCCGGAGCTGCTGCGCTCGTCGCTCGCCGCGGTCATCCTGCGCGCGGTGAGCCTGGAGCTCGGCAATGTGCGCGATTTCCCGTTTCTCGATCCGCCCAGCTCGCGCGCCATCGCCGACGGCTATGCGCTCCTGGAGGAGCTCGGCGCGCTCGATGAGTCGCAGCGGCTCACGCCCGTGGGCGAGGAGCTCGCCCGCCTGCCGCTCGATCCGCGCGTGGCGCGCATGCTGGTCGCGGCGCGCGCCGAAGGCTGCCTGCGCGAGGTGCTGGTCATCGCGGCCGCGCTCTCGGTGCGCGACCCGCGCGAGCGCCCGCTAGAGCGCGCCGCCGCGGCGGACGAGCGCCATGCGCGCTTTGCCGACGAGCGCTCCGACTTCCTCGCCTTCCTCAAGCTGTGGAAGCTCTTCGAGGGCAAGCTGGAAAAGTCCTGCCGCGAGAACTTCCTGTCGATCCCGCGGATGCGGGAATGGCGCGACCTGCACGCGCAGCTCGAGCGCATCGTGGGCGAGATGAAGTGGCCGGCGTCGAGCGCGAATGCGGAAAAGCCCGAAGGCTATCGGGCCATCCACCGCGCGCTGCTCTGCGGCCTTCTGGGCAATGTCGGCATGCGCGAGGAGGCGGCCGAGACGCCCGGCGGCTACACCGGGGCGCGCGGCATCAAGTTCCGCGTGCATCCCGGCTCCTGGACGCGCAAGCCGGGCAAGTGGATCGTGGCCGGCGAGCTGGTGGAGACCACGCGGCTTTACGCGCGCATGGTGGCCACCATCGAGCCGCGCTGGATCGAGGAGCTCGCAGCGCACTTGCTCAAGCGCCACCGCGAGGAGCCGCACTGGGAGAAGAGCCGCGGCCAGGTCGTTGCCCTCGAGCGGGCGACCCTCTATGGCTTGCCGGTCTACTCGGGGCGGCGGGTGCCTTATGCGCCGTTCGACCCGAAAGGCGCACGCGAGATCTTCATCCGTTCGGCGCTGGTGGCGGGCGAGCTGGAGAGCCGCGCGCCTTTCTTCGCGCATAACCGCCGCCTCGTCGCCGATATCGAGCGGCTGGAGCACAAGGCGCGCCGCCCGGACATCCTCGTCGACGACGAGCTCATCTACGCGTTCTACGACGCGCGCCTGCCGGCCGAGGTTTGCGGCGCGGTGGAGCTGGACGCGTGGCGCAAGCACGCCGAGCGCGACCAGCCGAAGCTGCTCTACCTGTCGCGCGACGACCTCATGCGCCACGATGCGGCCGGCATCACCACCGAGAACTTCCCGCCCGCGCTCGAGCTCGGCGCCAACCGCTTTCCGCTCGAATACCACTTCGAGCCGGGCTCGCCGCGCGACGGCGTGACGATGGTGGTGCCGCTCGCGCTGCTGAACCAGGTGCCTTCGGCTCGCACCGAATGGCTGGTGCCCGGCCTGCTCGGTGAGAAGGTGAAGGCGCTCGCGCGCTCCTTGCCGCAGCGCCTGCGGCACAAGCTCGGGCCGCTCGACGAGTTCGCGGCGAGCTTCGTCGCCAAGGCGCGTGTTGCGGACGTACCGCTCGCGACCGCGCTCGCCCGTCATATCCGCAGCGAGGTCGGATTGGAGGTTCCGCTCGATGCTTTCCGCGCCGATTCTGCGCCCACCCACCTGCAGATGAATTTCCGCGTCGTGGACGATGCCGGCCGCCAGCTGGGCCAGGGGCGCGACCTGGCCGCCCTCAAGGCAGCGCTCGCGGAGGAGACCACCGCCATCCTGCGCGAAGAGGCCCCGCTGCCCGAAGGCGAGCGCTACCAGGCCTGGACCATGGGCGACCTGCCGGAGATCATGGAGCTCTCGCGCGATGGCCGCACGTTGGTCGGCTATCCGGCGCTGCAGGACGTGGGAGACGGCGTCGCGCTCCAGGTGTTCGATTCCCCGGAGAAGGCGAGGGAAGTGCACCGCGCCGGCGTGCGCCGCCTGCTCGCAATCGCATTCCGCGATCGCATCCGCGACCTGGAAAGGACGCTGGCAAAGGACCCCGTGCTCGGGCCGCAGAAGGAAGACATCGTCACCGCCGCCCTCGAGCGCACATTTCTTGCGGAGTCCGTGCCCATGACCCAGGCCGATTATGCTTCGCGCGTGGAAATCGGCCGCAGCCGCTTCAGCCTCATTGCCCAGGAGATCGCGCGGGCGGCCGCCGCCATCCACGCCGAGCGCGCCGTGCTGGAGAAAAAGCTCGCGCTCGCCCAAAAGGCATTCCCGCAGGTCGCGAGCGATGTGCGAGGGCAGGTGGCGGCCCTGCTCGCACCCGGCTGGATCGCGCGCACCGCGTGGCCGCGCCTGCAGCATGTGCCGCGCTACCTCAAGGCAGCGGCCCTGCGCCTGGACAAGCTGCGCGCGGATCCCGCACGCGATGCGCGCCTGTACGCGGACGTTGCGCGCCTGGAGCAGGCCTATCGGCGCGAGCTGGGGGCGCGCGAGCGCCAGGGCGCGCCGAGCGCCGAGCTGGAGCAGTTCGGCTGGCTGCTTCAGGAGCTGCGCGTGTCGGTGTTCGCCCAGGAGCTGCGCACTCCCGTGCCGGTTTCGGTCAAGCGCCTGGAAAAGCTGTGGCAGGCCGTGCGCCGGTGAGCCTCGCGCGCTCGCTCGCCTACGGGCTGGTCAACCTCGTGCACCCGCGCATGCTGTGGCTCATGGTATGGCCCGTCCTGCTCGCGCTGCTGCTGTGGGGCGGCGTGGCCTTCGTGTTCTGGGTTCGCACGGCGCTCTGGCTCGCCGCGGTGCTTTCGCACTGGCTCGACGCCTCGCGCTTTCTCGCGACGCTGAATGTGGGCGACGTGACCCTGGTGGCCGCCAACGTGCTGCTTTTCCTGCTTTTCGTCCCGCTCGTCTACATGACGGCGCTCTTCATCGTCGGCATTTTCGGCATGCAGGCCATGGTCGACTACGTGGCGCGGCGCGCCTATCCCGAGCTCGAGCGCCGCCGTGGCGGCGGCGCCGTCGGCAGCGGATGGAACGGCATCGTGGCGCTGCTCGGGATGCTGCTGCTCGCGATCGTGACCTTGCCGCTCTGGCTCGTGCCTCCCTTGTGGCCGCTCATCCCGATCGCCATCCTTGGCTGGGGAAACCAGCGGCTGCTGCGCTATGACGCGCTTGCCGAGCATGCCGGGCGCGACGAGATGCGGCGCATCTTCCGCGAACGCCGCGGCGCCCTCTATCTCCTGGGCGCGCTTCTTGCGCTGATTGCGTACATCCCGCTGATCGGGCTGCTGACGCCGGTATGGTTCGGCCTCGCGTTCATCCATTACCTGCTGGGCGCGCTGCAAATAGAGCGCCGCTATGCCGCTCATGGCGACAATGAATTGGCCCGTCTGCCGGGCGCTCCCTAGACTGGGCGCATACGCAACGACCGAAAAGGAATCGACCATGCTTCAGAACCGAGAAGGGCAGGCTGTCCCGCAGGCGACCTTCCGCACCCGCACCGAAAGCGGCGACTGGAAGAGCGTCACGACCGACGACATCTTCAAAGGCAGGACCGTGGTGGTGTTCTCGCTGCCGGGCGCCTTCACTCCGACCTGCTCCTCCACGCACGTGCCGCGGTACAACGAGCTCGCGCCGGCATTCTCCGCGAACGGGGTGGATCGCGTCGTGTGCATCGCCGTAAACGACGCGTTCGTGATGAGCGAGTGGGCGCGGACGCAGGAATGCGGTAACGTCCTCATGCTGCCGGACGGCAACGGGGAATTCACTGAAAAAATGGGCATGCTGGTAGACAAGTCCGACCTCGGGTTCGGCAAGCGCTCGTGGCGCTACTCGATGCTCGTGAAGGACGGCCGGATCGAGAAGATGTTCATCGAGCCCGAGAAGCCCGGCGATCCTTTCGAGGTCTCGGATGCCGACACCATGCTGCGCTACATCAACCCGAAGGCGAAGAAGCCCGACCAGGTGGCGATCCTCACGCGCGAGGGCTGCGGATTCTGCGCCAAGGCCAAGGCGCTGCTGAAGGAGCTCGGCTACGACTATGCCGAGGTGAGGCTCGACCACAGCGACCGCTCGCGCGTCGTCGGCGCGATCACGGGGCGCGGCACGGTGCCGCAGGTGTTCATCAACGGCCAGCACATCGGCGGCCTGGAAGAGCTCCAGCGCTGGGCCAAAAAGGCCGCTTGAGCTTCGGCGCCTACATCATCGGGGACGAGATCCTGGTGGGGAAGCGCCAGGACAAGCACTTGACGTTCATCATCGAAGCGCTCGGCCGCCGGGGGCTTCGGCTGTCTTGGGCGCAGTATCTCGGCGACGAGCCGGCGCTCGTGACCGAGGCGCTCAGGCGCAGTTTTGCCTCCCGCGATGTGGTGTTCAGCTTTGGCGGCATCGGGGCGACGCCGGATGACCACACGCGCCAGTGCGCCGCCGCGGCGCTGGGCGTGCCGCTCGAGCTTCATCCCGAGGCGGAGCGCGAGATCCGCGGCCGCTTCGGCGGCGAGGCCACGCCGCAGCGCCTTGCGATGGGCGAATTCCCTAAGGGGGCAAGCATCATCCCGAATCCGGTCAACCGCATTCCGGGCTTTTCGTGCGCCGAGCACCATTTCGTGCCGGGATTTCCGCAGATGGCCCAGCCCATGGTCGAGTGGGTGCTCGAGAGCCGCTATCGGCCGCTTTTCCACTCGCAACGCTGGGCGGAGGCTTCGGTGCTCGTCTACGAGGCCGGCGAAAGCCAGCTCATCGGCGCCATGGAATCGATCGAGAAGCGCTTTGCGAAGGTGAAGGCTTTTAGCCTGCCCTCCATGGGCGCGGACGGCAGCCGCATCCACGTGGAGCTGGGGGTGCGCGGCGATCCGGCGGAAGTGGCCCCGGCGATGGAGGCGCTGCGCCTGCTGGTGCGCGAGGCGGGTTTCCCCTACAAATGAAAAGCCCGCCTAGCGGCGGGCTTTCCTGGACTTCTTTCGCTGCGGGCGCCTGGCCTGCTTCTTCTTCAGGGTGCGCCGGGCGCTAGATCGGCTCCGCCGTGGGGCGGGGGCCGGTTTGGCGCTTACGCGGCCTTTTTTGCTTTGGCGAGGCCCTTCACCGTCTCGGTGGCCGCGGCAACGTTGGCCTCGGCGATCTCGGTCGCCTGCTTCGCGACCTTGGTGAGGTTGTCGTACGCGGAGTTCGCCGCGGCGAGCATCGACTTCACCGCCGCAACTGCGACGTCGGAGCCGGCCGGGGCGTTCTTCGACACCTTGTCGAGCAGGCTGACGAAGTTCTCGTTCCACTCGGTCACGCGGCGCTCGGCCACCTTGGAGAGCTCGGCGTTGGCTTCGGTCGCCACTTCGTAGACGCTCTTCGAGTAGGCAATCGCCTTCTCGATCGCCGGCTGCGCGAACGAGTTCTGCAGGCTGACGAACTCCTGCACGTCTTTTGCGCCCAGCAGGGCGCGGGTGTTCGAGATCGAGTCTTCGAACGCGGTCTTCACGGCGCCGGCGCTGATGTTGGCCAGCTTCTCGAACGCTGCGAACTGCGCATTGGCTACGGCAAGCAGACTCTCTACATTGGCCTTGTTGGCCGCTTGGATCTGTTCAGGGGTCACGTACATTGTTGGCTCCTTCCCTCGACGGGAAATCTGAGTTGGGAATTCGGTTTGCTGCACTGCACAAAACGGATTGTAGGCCTCTGGTGTAGGAAGTCAAGGAGGTTGTGCGTAGCAGCAACTCTGATTGATCTATCGCAAAAACAACTACTTACAGTAAGCGACCACTCACTTCAGCCGTGAACGCGTTATTCCAGCCGAACGATCCGGCATTTCTCGCCGATCCCTTCCCCGTATATGCCGCGATGCGCGATAGCGACCCGGCGCACTGGAGCCCCGCCCTGCGGGCCTGGGTCTTCACCCGCTACGACGATGTGAAGCGGATCTGCCTGGATGCAACGATGTCCTCGGACCGCCTGAGGCCCTTTTTCGCCACCCTGCCGGGCGCCGAGGCGCAGCGCATCGGCGAGCTCATCCGCTATCTCACGCTGTGGATGGTGTTCCGCGACCCGCCGGAGCACACGCGCCTGCGGCGCCTCGCCTCCAGGGTCTTCAACGTGCGCACGATCCACGCCTTGCGGCCGAACGTCGAGGCCGTCACCGAAGCGCTGCTCGCGGCGCTCGACGGGCGCGACGAGTTCGATTTCATCGCCGAGCTCGCCGGCCCTTTGCCCGCGCTCGTCATCATGGACATGCTGGGCGTGCCGCGCGAGGAGTTGCCGCGGCTCAAGCACCTGTCCGACGAGATGGCGCTCTTCATCGGCAGCGCGCGCGCCGCCCCGGAAAAGTACGCCCGCGCCGAGGCCGCCACGCACGAGATGGCGCAGATTTTCCGCGCGCTCATCGACGAGCGGCGCAAGCAGGCGCGGGCGGACTTGCTGAGCGAGCTCGTGCACCTGGAGGACGAAGGCGATCGCCTCAGCGACGATGAGCTGGTGGCGACCTGCGTGCTCCTGCTCTTCGCCGGGCACGAGACCACCACTCACCACATCGCGAACGGGCTGGCGGCGCTCCTCAGGTTTCCGGCCGAGCTCGAGCGGCTGCGCGCCGAGCCCGGCCTCGCGCCGGCTGCGGTCGAGGAGCTGCTGCGCTTCGACGGCCCGATCGGCGCCCAGGTGCGCATCGTCAGCGAGCCGCACGTCGTGCACGGCAAGTCGCTGGAGCGCGGCGACCGGGTCTTCGTCATGATGAACTCGGCCAACCGCGACCCGCGCGCATACCCGGAACCCGACCGGGTGGACCTGCGGCGCAACGGCGTGCCGCATCTCAGCTTCGGGTTCGGCGCGCACCTGTGCCTCGGGTTCCCGCTCGCGCGGCTGGAGGGGCAAATCGCGCTGCCCGCCGTGCTCGCGCGCTGGAAGCGTATCGAGCTCGCGCAGGATTCGTGCGAATGGCTCGATTCCATGGTCCTGCGCGGCATGAAGGCGATGGCGCTGCGCGTGAGCCGGTGAAGGCCGAGCCCGATCACCTGCCGGCGAGCCTGTGGGGCGTGCTTGCCGGGCTGACGCTGGCATGGGGATTCAACTGGACGGCAATGAAGCTCGCGCTGTCCGAAATTCCTCCCTGGACCTTCCGCACCCTGTGCCTCGGGCTCGGCTCCGCCGTGCTTTTTGCGGTGCTGCGCGCGGCGCGGCAGCCGCTTGCGATCGGGAAGGGCCAATTGCCGCGGCTTGCGGTGCTCGCCTTTTTCAACATCACACTATGGAATGTGCTCATTGCGTTCGGCCTCACCATGGTGGCCTCCGGACGCGCGGCCATCGTCGCCTACACCATGCCGGCATGGGCGATCCCGCTCTCTGTCTGGCTGCTTGGCGAGCGCCTGACGGGAAGGAAGATATTCGGGCTGGTGCTCGCCATGGCGGCGCTCGCGCTCGTGCTGGGGGACGGCTGGGCGCAGTTCGGCGCCGCGCCGCTCGGCTCGCTCCTCATTCTCGGCGCGGCGATCGCGTGGGCCTTCGGCGCCGTGCTGCAGAAGCGCTATCCGGTCGCCATGCCGGTGGGCGCGTACACCGCGTGGATCATGCTGCTCGGCGGGGTGCCGATCTTCGCGTGCGCGCTCGCCTTCGACGACTGGGGGGCGCTCGGCCACGTCGGCGTGAAGCCGCTGCTCGGGCTGCTCTACAACATCCTCGTCGCTTTCGCGTTCGCCCATTGGGCGTGGATCAAGATCGCCACCACGGTCCCGGTCACCGTGTTCTCCCTCAGCATGACGGTCATCCCCGTGATCGGCGTGCTGAGCGGGATGCTGGTGCTCGGCGAGCGCCCCGGCTGGGTGGAGTATGCCGCCCTCGCGCTGGTCTTCGGCTCGCTGATTACGGTGGTGGTCCCGGCGCGTCAGGCACGATAGCGCCGCAGCACCTCGGGATCCGGATCGGCACCCAGCCCCGGCGCCTGCGGCACGCCGAGGGCGCCCTGGCGCGGCGCCAGGTGATCGCCGAAGAGCGGCGCCTCGCAGGCGCCGTAGTAGAACTCGAAGCGCGCATCGAGCACGCTCGCCGCCAGCAGGTGCAGCGTGGCGAGCGCGCCGGGCCCGAAATAGGGCGAATGCGGCGCGAGCGCCATGCCGAGCTGCTGCACCTTGAGGAATTCGGTGATTCCGCCCACCTTGGTCACCGACGGCTGCGCGAACGCCGCGGCGCCCGCCTCCCGGAGCGCTTCGAACTGCGTCGCGAAGCACAGGTTTTCCCCGGTGGCGACCGGAATGGCGCTCGCCTCGCGGGCAGCGCGCAGGCCGGCGAAGTCCTCCGGCGGAAACACTGGCTCCTCGAGCCAGGCGAGCGCGTAGGGACGCAAGACCCTCGCCATGTCGATTGCGCCTTGGCGCGTCCACTCGCAGTTCACGTCCAGCATGAGCGGCGTTGCATTGCCGATGGCCGCGCGCGCTTCCGCGACTGCGGGCAGCGTCACTTCGTGCAGCTTGATTGCACCGTAACCTTCTTCCAGCGCGCGTGCGGCGTGATGCGCGACGCTCGCCGGGTCGGCGTAGCGCAGCAGGCTCGCATAGCAGGGGATGCTGTTGCGGCGCGCTCCGCCCAGCAGCTTCGACACCGGCACGCCGGCGGCCTTGCCGGCGATGTCCCAAAGCGCGATGTCCAATCCGGAGATGGCGAACGCCGTAATGCCGAAGCGCCCGAAGATGTGCAGCTTTCTTTGCTGGTGCAGTTGGAGATCTGCCGCGCGCCCGACCTCCCAGCCGAGCGCAAGCGGCGCGACCATCGCGTTGACCGCCGCCGCAACCGCGTTGCGGCAGCCATAAGAGAACGCTTCGCCCCACCCGGTGAGGCCGCCGTCGGTGTCGACCCGCACCAGGCAGAAGTCGAGCGTGCGCTGGCGGTCGCGCGCGTATCTGAACGGCATGGCGAGCGGGAGCGCTTCGACGGCGGTGATCTTCATGGTCATTGCACCACGATGGTACGCCGCGCCGGAACGCGCGCTGCATCCCAGTTTGCTACGGCTTCGCGGAGGTCTTCGGTCTCCTCCTGCCCCAGGAAAGCAAGCGCGCGGCGAATGACGGCCGGCGATGCTTCGGCGGGCGGGGCGGCGGTTTGCTTGGAGAGCTTCTCGCCGGCGGCGTTGACCGCTGCGGGAATGTGCAGGTAGCGCGGCTGCGGGTAGCCGAGCAGCCGCTGCAGGAAAATCTGGCGCGCGGTGGACTCGAGCAGGTCCGCGCCGCGCACGACGTCGGTGATGCGCTGCTCGGCGTCGTCCACGACGACGGCGAGTTGGTAGGCGAACTGGCCGTCGGCGCGCAGCAGCACGAAATCGCCCACCTCGCGCTCCACGTTCTGGCGCTGCGGGCCTTGCAGGCGGTCGGCGAACTCGACGATCGCGCCGGCGGTGCGCACGCGGATCGCGCGCGCGGGCTTGCCGCGCAGCAGG
>DATAHF010000046.1:0-1775 GCA_036263315.1 Burkholderiales bacterium | reverse complement strand
CGTTCTATTGGCATCGTCTTTCCCTGTCCGCGCCGATCCCTTGCTCATGTTCCTGCTGAGCGTGGCCAAGGAAATCGCGACCCTGCCGCCCGCCGCGGCGGCGCCCCAAGCGCTCCCCGAGACCTATCCGGGCACGACCGTGGAGCCGGTGCGCCTGCGCGCGCTGATCGACGAGAGCTTCGTCTACCTCTCCTCCGCGCAGCGCACGGAGGTGTTCGAAGCGCTTAACGCCGAGCTGCTCAAGCCGCAGAACGCCGCCATCCGCGGCCCGATGCTCGAACAATTCGCGCAGCGCGCGCTCGAGGTGCGGGCCGCCCAGCAGCGCCTCGAGCAGCTTTCGACCCTGGAAAAGCAGGTGCTGGCGAGCGAGTTCCAGAAGGAAGTGAAGTCGCTCTCGCCGGAAGACGTGCTGCAGGTGAGGCAGGCGATCGAGAAGAACGTCCTTCCCGTCCCCTCGGATCTCAACCGCCTGCTCCTCGCGGCATTCGATTAAGTCAGCGGCGTTCCGGTTCAGGAAGGATAGGGGCGCAGCCGCTCCGCGCTGCCCTCCGGCGGCGGTGTGTGCGCGACATTCATAATCGCGCACACCGTCGCAAAGTAGCCCCAGATCCCCAACAGATCGACCAGCCCGGCTTCCCCGAAGCACGCGACGGCCCGCCGATACGTGGTCTCGCAGACGCCCTTTGTGCGGGCGAGCTCATCGCACACGGCGTAGGCGACTTGCTCGTCGTGGGGCATCGTCGACGGACACCGTCCTTCGGCAAGAGCGAGGACCGTCTCGCGGCCGACGCCGGCCCTCGCCGCGAGCGGCGCATGAACGGCCCACTCGAACTGGTTGGTCCATTCGCGCGCGACCATCAGCATCACCAGCTCGCCGATGCGCGCATCGAGCGAGGTGCCGAAGCGAAGGTATTCCCCGACCTTTCCGAGCCGCTCAAGCAATTCCGGGCTCCGAAGCAGCGCAATGAACGGTCCCTTGACCCCGCCGCGCGGGCCGGCGACGAGCTCTTGCGCAGCCTTGCGCTGGGGAGCGTCGAGCGCTTCCATACGCAGCGGCGGCATCCGGTCGAGAGGGAGGTCCTGGGGCCTGGATTCGTCGCGGTTCATGTTTTCTCCATGGTGTAGAGCAAGCCGGCTGCGGCGAGCAGCGGCGCTGCCGCTATCGCGAGCGCCAGGGAAAATCCGCCCTGCAGCCGGGCGAGGCCGGCGACGAGCAGCGGCCCTGCGATCTGGCCCGCGGCAAACGCGGAGGTCATGGCCGCCATGAGCATGCGCGCCCGGTCGCCCGCGACGCGGCGAGCCTCCTGCATGCCGATCATGGTGAGCACCATGAAGGTGCCGCCGACGCAGCAGGCGGCGAGCAGGATGCCGGCGAGTCCCGGCAACGCCAATGGCAGCAGGCTTCCAATCGCCATCACGACATTGCCGAGCACCCAGACGTTGCGCCGTCCGATGATTTCCTGGAGCTTTGCCGCACCCAGGGTCGAGACGACGGCCGCTGCGCCGAATGCCGGCCATGCCCAGCCGAAAACGGCGGGATCTGAAATGACCTGCTTAGCCATCACCGGAAGGAAAGTGGCCGGGATGATGTAGCCCAGCCCGAACGCGCCATGGCAGAAGACGAAGCGCCGGAATTCCGGAATGCGGCGCGCGGACTCGCGCGACGCGATCGGAATCGCCCCGGCGGTCGCGGGTCCGGCCTCGCCGAAGACGGGCCAGACGAAGGCGGTCACGAGCGCCGCCGACACGCCGAGCGATAGCCACGCCGCAGCCGA
>DATAHF010000045.1:0-14727 GCA_036263315.1 Burkholderiales bacterium | reverse complement strand
TCTACTCGCTCCCCGCCCTCGGCAAGGCGCTCGACATCGACGTGTCGCGCCTGCCGGTGTCCATCCGCATCGTGCTCGAGTCGGTGCTGCGCAACTGCGACGGCAAGAAGGTGAGCGAAGCCCACGTGCGCCAGCTCGCCGGCTGGAAGGCCGTCGCGCCGCGCACCGACGAGATCCCGTTCGTGCTCGCGCGCATCCTGCTGCAGGATTTCACCGGCGTGCCGCTGCTTTGCGACCTCGCCGCGATGCGCGGCGTGGCGCAGAAGATGGGCAAGGACCCCAAGGTCGTGGAGCCGCTGGTCCCGGTGGACCTCGTGGTCGACCACTCGGTGCAAATCGACCACTACGGCAAGAAGAACGCGCTCGACCTCAACATGGCACTGGAGTTCAAGCGCAACGAGGAGCGCTACCAGTTCCTCAAGTGGGGCATGCAGGCCTTCGATACCTTCAAGGTCGTGCCCCCGGGCATCGGCATCTGCCACCAGGTGAACCTCGAGTACCTCTCGCCCGGCCTGCACAAGAACGCCGACGGCGTCTGGTATCCGGACACGATCGTCGGCACCGACAGCCACACGACCATGATCAACGGCATCGGCGTCGTGGGCTGGGGCGTAGGCGGCATCGAGGCGGAAGCCGGCATGCTCGGCCAGCCGGTGTATTTCCTCACCCCCGACGTCGTCGGCGTGCACCTCAAGGGCAAGCTCCACCCCGCCTGCACCGCTACCGACCTGGTCCTCACCGTCACGCAGATGCTGCGCAAGGCCAAAGTGGTGGGCAAGTTCGTCGAGTTCTTCGGCGAAGGCACCGCGTCGCTCGCGGTGCCCGACCGCGCCACGGTCGCGAACATGGCGCCCGAGTACGGCGCGACCATGGGCTTCTTCCCGGTGGACGAGCGCACGCTCGACTATTTCCGCGGCACCGGCCGCCCGGCGGAGACGGTGCAGGCGCTCGAGGCCTACTACAAGGCGCAGGACCTCTTCGGCATCCCGAAGGCCGGGCAGATCGACTACTCGGAGACGCTCGAGCTCGACCTGTCGACGGTATATCCGTCGCTCGCCGGGCCAAAGCGCCCGCAGGACCGCATCGACCTCGATAACGTGAAGGCGACGTTCACCGATCTCTTCTCCAAGCCGGTGCCGCAGAACGGCTTCGGCAAGAAGCCGGACGACCTGCAAAAGCCGTACAAGACGTTCGACGGAATCGAGGTGCGCAACGGCGACGTGCTGATTGCCGCGATCACTTCCTGCACCAACACGTCGAACCCCGGCGTGCTGCTGGCCGCGGGCCTGCTGGCGAAGAAAGCGGTGGAGCTCGGCCTCACGGTGAAGCCGCACATCAAGACCTCGCTCGCCCCGGGATCGCGCGTGGTGACCGAGTACCTCACCAAGGCGGGGCTGATGCCCTACCTCGAGAAGCTCGGCTTCTCGCTTGCCGCCTATGGCTGCACCACGTGCATCGGCAACGCCGGGCCGCTCGCGCCCTCCATCGAGGAGGCGATCGTCAAGAACGACCTGGTATGCGCCGCAGTGCTATCCGGGAACCGCAACTTCGAAGCGCGCATCCATCCAAACATCCGCGGCAACTTCCTCGCTTCGCCCCCGCTGGTGGTGGCGTATGCGATCGCCGGATCCGTCCTGCGCGATTTGAGGAAAGAACCCCTGGGGAAGACGAAGGACGGGCAGGACATCTTCATCGGGCACATCTGGCCGACCGCGGACGAGGTGAAGGCGCTGATGAAGCTCGCGATGGACGCGCCCACCTTCCGCAGGCTGTACTCCAACCTCGCCGATACCAACCCGCTGTGGAAGAAGATCCCCGCGCCCGCGGGCCAGGTCTACAGCTGGCCGAAGTCCACCTACATCGCCGAGCCGCCTTTCTTCGCCGGCTTCTCCATGTCGCCGGGGCATCCCGGCAACATCACCGGGGCCAAGATCCTGGGCGTGTTCGGCGACTCGGTGACGACCGACCACATCTCGCCCGCCGGCTCCATCAAGCCGACCTCGCCCGCCGGCTTCTACCTGCAGGAGCACGACGTGGCGGTGGCCGACTTCAACAGCTACGGGGCGCGCCGCGGCAACCACGACGTCATGATGCGCGGCACGTTCGCCAACGTGCGCATCAAGAACCTGATGCTGCCGGGCACCGAGGGCGGCGTCACGCTGTACAAGAGCGAGAAGCTGCCGATCTACGACGCCGCCATGCGCCACATCTCCGACGGCACGCCGACCGTCGTCTTCGGCGGAGAAGAGTATGGAACCGGTTCATCCCGCGATTGGGCGGCGAAAGGCACGCAGCTCCTCGGCGTGAAGGCGGTGATCGCGCGCAGCTTCGAGCGCATCCACCGCTCCAACCTGGTCGGCATGGGCGTGCTGCCGCTGCAGTTCACCGGCAGCGACTCGGCGCCGGCGCTGGGACTCAAGGGCGACGAGACGATCGACATCGTGGGGCTTGACGAGATCCGTCCGCAGCAGCAGCTGCAGCTGAAGATTCGCAAGCCGGACGGCAGCGAGAAGACGATCACGGTCAAATCGCGCATCGACACGGCGATCGAGGTCGACTACTACAAGCACGGCGGGATCCTTCCCTACGTGCTGCGCGAGCTGATCGGCAAGGCCGGCCCGGCCAAGGCGCGCGCGGCCTGAGCCGCTTCACCGCGGCCGGCTAGCTCTCCGAAGGGATCCGCCGCGCGGCGTCGTGCGCCGCGCGGCCGGTCTCGATCATGCTCTTCATGCGCAGCAGGTCGGCATCCATCTCGCTTTTCGGATCCGCGCCGAAGAGCGCAGCGACCGCGTGCCCGAAGGCGCCCGCCGGCGGCATGTAGGACAGCCGCACGCTCACGCGCGTTCCGCCCGCGCCGTTGTCCGAGAAGCGCACGCTGCCCGAATGCTGCACGCTCGAGTCGCCGCTGCCGCGCCACTCGATGAGCTCGTCGGGCACGATGCGCGTCACCTGCGCGGTCCACTGCACCGGCACGCCGGCCGGCCCGGCGACCACCCAGTGCGAGCGGCGCTCGGTCAGCGGCTGGACTTCGCGCACGTTCGACATGAAGCGCGGGAAATTCTGGTAGTCGGTCCAGAAGCCGAACACGATGCCCGGCGCCGCGTTGACGTTGATGACCTTCTCGACCGTGATGCCGCGCTCCCCGAGGCCGAGCAGGCTGCCCACATCGCGGTTGGTCGCCGCCCGGGCAAGGAGCGCGCTGCCGCCGAAGCCGAGCAGCACCCCGAGCAGGCCCTGCTCGTGGAAGCTGCGAGCCACCATGCCGCCGCCCAGGCATCCCGCCGCAAGGCGCGCCGCGGGAGACCAGTTGCGCTGCAGCAGCTCGAAGCGCGGGCCGCTGCGCGGCAGGCCGCCCTGCAGCGAGGAGATGCCTTCCGCGGTGGCGTGGACCGTCAGATGATCGCTGACGGAACGCACCCCGCGCACGTTGCGCACGCAGTGCACCAGGCTGCGCGCTTCGTGCGCAAGCACCGGGCCCGCAAGCGAGATGTGGCCCTTCTGGGCATAGACCTCGATCGCATGGGAATGGGACACCACGCGCCCGAGGGCGGCCCGGACGCGCCCTTCGAGGGCATCGTCGGCCACCTCGCCGCTGCGCTGGAAGAGCCGCTTCGTGCTGGCCACCACGCCGCGCGCGCGCTGCGCGGTATCGCGCACCGTGACGCGCCCCGCCTGGTTCAGCGCCTTGCCGGTGTGCACCAGCCGGTCGCGCGTCCTCGCGCGGCGACGCCGGCCCGAGTGCGGGTCCAGGAAATACATGGCGAGCGCGCCGAGCGCCCCGCCCCATAGGACGCGATTCATCCCCGCGCGAGTTGCAAGTTACGGACCGGAACTTAGTAGGGGCTGAGTCCCGCCAGGTAGTCGGCCAGGACCTCGATGTCCTTGTCGTTCAGCGGCTGGGCGGCGGAGGTCATGTTGCCGTCCATGTCGGCGCGCTTGCCGACCTTGAAGAGCTTGAGCTGCGCGAGAAGGTAGTCGTGCTGCTGGCCCGCGAGGCGCGGAATGTGCTGCTGGCCGTGAAGCGTGGGGCCGTGGCACTGCACGCAGTTGTTCTTCTTGGTGAGCTCGGCCCCCGCGGCGGCGTTCTGCGGCGCGGTCTTGTAGGCCGTCGGCACCGGCTTCACCGAAGCGAAATACGCGGCGAGGTCGTTCATCTCGGTGTTCGAGAGCTTCTCCGCCATGGGCGACATCTGCGGGTCCTTGCGGTTGCCCTCGCGAAACTGGAAAAGCTGCGTCGCGATCATCTGCGCCGGCTGCCCGGCGAGCACGGGGATCGCGGGATTTTGCGAATTGCCCTCGGGCCCGTGGCACGCCGCGCAGACCGCGGCTTTCTGCTTCCCCGCCGCCGCGTCCGCCGCGCCGGCATCGGCGAGCGGAAGCGCGACAAAGAAAAACGCGACGGTGAGAGCCGTCGCGTTTCTCGGACTAGTCTGCGGAAAAGTCACTTCGAATAGCTGACCCGGTACAGGATGCCGTTGTAGTCGTCGGAGAACAGCATCGAGCCGTCCTTCATGACGAGCAGGTCCACCGGCCGGCCCCACATCGGCGGATCGGCTTTCTCGTCGGTCAGGAACCCGGTGATGAACGGCTGCATCTTGGGCTGGCCCTTGCCGTCGAGCGTCACGCGCATGATGTTGTAGCCCTGCTTCACCGTGCGGTTCCACGAGCCGTGCATCGCGATGAACATGTTGCCCTGGTACTCCGCCGGGAACATCTTGCCGGTGTAGAACTTCACGCCGAGGGGCGCGATGTGCGTGCCGAGCTTGAGCGCGGGCTTGGTGAACTCCTTGCACGAGCGATCCTTGCCGAACTCCGGGTCCTGCGTGTCGCCCTGGTGGCAGAACGGATAGCCGAAGTTCGGCACCGCCTTCGCCTTCAGCGACACATGATGCAGCGTGTCGTTCGGCGAGTCGTCGCCGAGCCAGTCGCGCGCATGGTTCGTGAACCACAGGTCCTTCGTCTTCGGATCGAACGCCATGCCGACGGAGTTGCGCACGCCGAGCGCCACGGTCTCGAGCTTGCCGTTGGCCGGGTCGACGCGCATCACCGACGCCTGCATGTAGTTCGGCATCACGATGTTGCCGGGCGCGCCGATGTTGAAGTAGAGCTTGCCGTCGGGGCCCATCGCCAGGTACTTCCAGAAGTGCCCGGCCTGCTTCGTCGGATCGAGGTTCTCCACCACGACTTTCGCGGCCGGCGGATTGTCGAGGTTGCCCTCGATGCCGTCATAGCGCGTGATCTTGTCGCGCTCGGCAACGAAGAGGGTGCCCTTGCTGAACACGATGCCGTTCGGGGCGTTGAGGCCCTTCAGCACGGTCTTCACCTCGCGGTTGCCGCCCTTGTCGACGACGGCATAGACGTTCTTGGAAAGGCGGTTGCTGACGAACACCGTGCCTTTGTCGCCGAGGGCGAGCGAGCGCGCCTCGGGGATGCCCTCGGCCCACACTTCCACCTTGAAGCCGGCGGGCGCGTGCAGCTTGTCGAGCGGCAGCTCCTTGGCGGAGCGCCCGGTCATGTGCGGCGCGAACGGATGCAGCGTGGACTGCGACTGTTCCGGGTTCATCCCCTGTTTCCAGGGCGGGGCGTCGCCCGCAGGCGGCGTCTGCGCGTTCGCGGCCGAGAAGGCGGCGAACACTGCGACAGCAACGATGGTTTTCATGGGTCCTCTCCTTGTGGAAACGCTATTAGAACTGAAGACTGGCCCGCAAGCCAATGCTGATGCTGCGCCGCGGCGAAGGCTCGTAGAACCGCCCGTTGGTCTCGTTCACGATGACCGAGCCAACATAGTTCCGGTCCGTGACGTTGTCTATCCTGGCGAACTCGGTAATGCGCCAGCCGCCGCCGTGCTGCACGAGCCCCGCCATGACGTTGAACACCGTATACGCGTCGGCGAACTCCGAGTTCGGGTCGTTCACCGGCACCCGCGACTTGTGGGTGCCCTCGAGCTGCGCATAGAAGGGCTCGGCCCGGTAGCGCAGCTCGCCGTAGAGCACCTCCTTCGGCACTCCGGGCAGGGCGCTTCCGCCGGGCACCGCCACCGGTGTATTGACCGTACTCAGGACCGTGTTGAAGCCTTCCCGGAAGGCCGCCTTCAGATACGTGTACGCGATACGGGCCTCGAACGGCCCGGGGAGCAACGACTCGGCACCGAGCTCGAAGCCGTTGCGGTCGGTGTGCCCGACGTTCTTGAACGAGGCGCGCCCGCCGGTGTTCTGGTCCACCACGATCTCGTTTTCGGTGACGATATTGAACAGCGCGGCGTTGACCCGCAGCCAGCCGGGCAGCACCGATTTCGCGCCGAGCTCGAAATGCCTGCTGCGGCTCGCCTGCAAGCCGAAATTGACGCCGCTCGCCGCCGTGCGATTCGCGAGCTCCGCGAAGGTCGGCGTCTCGAAGCCGCGGCCGTAGCTCGCATAGAGCGAAGTGAGTGGCGTGGCGCGGAACACGAGCCCCGCGACCGGCGTCGTAGCGCTATAGGCCTTGGAGCCGCTGTCGTCGCCGTTCGCCGTGCCCGCCACGGCGAAGTGGTCGGCCGAGACAAACCGCACGCGGCTTGCGCGCAGGCCGCCGTTGACGATCCACCGCGGCGTGAGCTTCCACTCGGCCTGCGCGTAAGCCCCCGTGCTCTCCACGGTGTCGTCTTCGTCGCGCTTGAGCGCGCCGCTCACGCCGTTGTTGTTCAGGTAGCCGCGGCGGCGCTCGACCTGGTATTCCTGCTCGAGGCCCACCGACGCCTGCAGCGGCGCGCCGAGCAGCGTCGAGTCCTGGAAGAAGCGGATTGCGCCGCCGCCGTAGTTGCGATCCAGGCTCACGATGCCGCCCGAGTGCGTGGCGGCGGCCTGCGCGGCGGTCGGAATGGCGAGCAACTGCTCGACCGAGCGATGTCCGCCGTAGAGCGAAACCTGCGCCCGCGTGCCGCCGCCGAGGCGCTGGTTCAGCGTGGCGCCGCCCTGGTCCTGCGTGATGCTTTTCTTGGTGTTGAACTGCAGCGCGCTGGTGCCTGCCTGCCGCGGATCCTGATCGAACTGGGCGCGCGTCAGCCCAAGCGGATCCTGCGTGTCGATCTGGCGGATGCTGTTTCCCACCAGCGTGAAATCGCTATCCGCGCTCGCCGCATAGCGCAGCTTCGCGTTGGCATGGTCGCGCTGCGCGGCGCTGTGGTCGCGATACCCGGCGGTCTCGAAGCGCGAGAGGTCGGCGATTCCGCCCACGGCGCCGAGCCGAGCGCCGAATTTCGTTGCCAGGCGGCGAGTGCGGTAGCTGCCGAGAAAACCGTCGCCTTCGATCGTGGGCGACTCGGGCGGGTCTTCCGTCTCGATCGTGATCACCCCGCCGGCATCGTTTCCATACAGCGTCGAAAAGGGTCCGCGCAGGACCTCGATGCTGCGCGCCGACCCGAGCGCGAAGGTGGCCGCCTGCCCCTGCCCGTCCGGCATGGTGGCCGGAATCCCGTCGGCGATGAGGCGAATGCCGCGCACGCCGAACGTGGAGCGCGCGCCGAATCCGCGCGACGAGATCTGCAGGTCCTGCGCATAGTTCTGCCGATTCTGGACGACGATGCCGGGCACGCGCCCGAGGCTCTCGGACAGGTTGACCTGGGGCCGGCCCTCGCGGATCTCGTCGCCGTAGATGCGGTCGACGGAAGCCGGGACTTCGAGGCTCGGTCTTGGCGTGCGCGTCGCCGAAACGACCAGCCCGTCCTCCTGGGCAGCGGCGGACGCGGCAAGCAGCACGCCCGCCGCAGTGAGCAGCGATCTCGGCATCCGGTTGATTCCTCTCTCCCTGTCCCATAGGCTACCGTGGAATGATCGTGCGATCCATCGCCGCCACGGACTTCAGCCCGGACGATTCGGCAACGCCTCCTTCGAGGCCTTTAGCGTGATCGGCAGTGGCCGTCGCACGGGCTGGGGCCCATGGGCTTCGGTATGCACCACTGGAGGAGCCGGGCAAGTCCGAGGCGCGACAGCATCTGGCGATTTTGCGCAATATGCGGGTAAAGGATCTCCCACAAGGGCCGTAGCAGCCGGCAGCCCCACACCCGAGCCGCAAAGTGCAGCCCGGCGGCCAGGTATGCGACCTGCAAGACCTCCACTCCGCTCAGCCAGCGCCCATCGGCGTCGCGTGCATGGATGCGCGACATGAGCGCAGCACGGTTCACCGGGAAGGCGCGGTCGTCGAAATCCGGGCGCGCGCAATCCACCAGCTCGAGCTTGCCGTCGCGGTCGAGCTTCTTCAGCGCCGTCATCTCCGTAGCGCAAAGCACGCACGAGCCGTCGTAGAAGATCGTGAGCGGATATTGCACGGCGATTGCTGCCATGGCGGCTGCTAGGCGGCCTTTCGTCCGCGCACGAGCGTCTGCACCCTCGCCCCCAGCTTCGCCACCCGGGCGAGCGTCGAGCTCTCGAGGTGGAGCATTTCCTCGACCCAGCGAGAGAGCGTCTCCATCAGCCCGAGCGTGTCGCGCATGCGCTTCTGCGCGGCAGGGTCGAGGCGGGAAAACTCCGGGTCCGCGACGCATTCGCCCAGCATCCGCACCGTCGGGTCGAACTCGCGCGCCTTGCGCTCGCGCACGATGATGCGCATGAGCTCCCAGGGATCGTTGGCCGTCTCGAAATAGTCGCGCCGGTCTCCCATCAGGTGCACGACGCGCACGAGGTTCCAGTTCTGCAGCTCGCGCAGGCTGTTGCTGATGTTGGAGCGCGCGACCTGCAGCAGCGCCGCGAGCTCCTCCGCGTGCATCGGCCGGCCGGCGAGGAAAAGCAGCGCGTGCAGCTGAGCCACGGTGCGGTTCACGCCCCAGCGCGAGCCCATCTCGCCCCAGTGCAGCACGAAGCGCCGGCCGGGCGAGCCGAGCGCGTCCCCGAGCGGGTCGCGGATGTTCATATTGACAGTTATGTTAGTTATGTCATATATTTCTGTCAAGACAGAATTATGGAGGGCCCGACATGGCGAAGGTGCTGGTACTGGGCGGCGCAGGGTTCATCGGCCGGCATGTCTGTTTGGCGCTTCTCGGCCGCGGCCACGAGGTCGTGGTGGGGACGCGCCGGCCGCGACGGGCCGGCCTGCGCCTGCCGCCCGCCCTGCAGCGCTGCGAGCGCCGCGAGGCGCACCTCGATTGGCTGACCACGGCCGCGAACTGGAGCGCCCTGCTGCGCGACGTGGAGGTCGTCGTGAACGCCGTGGGCATACTGCGCGAGCGCGGCTACGAGACCTACGAGCGGGTGCACTATCGCGGCCCCGGGGCGCTCGCCGCAGCCTGCCGCACGAAGGGCATCCGCCTCGTCCATGTGTCGGCGCTTGGTCTTCACCTCGAGGCGGCCAGCCGCTTCATCCGCTCGAAGCTGCGGGGAGAATCCGCCGTGGCGTCGGCAGGCGGGGACTATGTGCTCGTGCGCCCTTCCCTGCTCGATGGCGAGGATGGCTTCGGCGCGCGCTGGCTGCGCCGCGCAGCCCGATGGCCGGCGCACGTGGTGCCAGCGAACGCAGCAGGCCGCATCGCGGCGCTGCACGTGGACGATCTCGCCGAAGCGATCGCCGCGCTCTGCGATCCCACGCTCCGGCTGCCTTGGCGCGAGGTGGAGCTGGGCGGCCCCGTCGCCCGGCCCCTCGACGCCTATCTGGCCACCTTGCGCGCTTCGGCGAACCTCGGGCCGGCGCGAGTGCTCAAGCTCCCAGGCTGGCTTGCCCGCCTAGCGGCCCATGTGCTCGACCTGCTCCACGTGTCGCCCTTCTCCTTCGGCCACTACGAGCTTCTGCGCCGGGACAACGTGCCGGCCGACAACCGCCTCAATTTTCTCCTGGGACGCGCCCCAACGCCGCTCGGCGAGCGCGCGCCGCGCGAGCTCAGTCTTCCTGGCGTTCCGGCACGGCTGCCAGCCCTTCCAGACGCCGGCGGTCCCGCTTCGTGGGCCGGCCCTTGATGCCCGCCGCCGGCTCGGCGGACCAGCGCCCGAGGTCGATGCGCCGCTGGCGTTCGGCGCGGCTCGCTTCCGTTTCCTCGTAGAGCTTGCGCGCCTCGACCGCGGGCCCGCGGCGCTCCGAGAGTCCGCGAACGCGCACGTGCCATTCCAGCTCGCCGACACGCACCCGCAGCTCGTCATCCATTTTCAGAGAATGCGAAGGCTTGATGCGATCGCCGCCGATCTTTACGCGACCGGCGGCAATCGCCTGCTGCGCGAGACCGCGCGTCTTGAAGAAGCGCGCGGCCCACAGCCATTTGTCGATGCGCATTACGCTTTCGCGAGCACTCCGGCGGGACAGCTCACGCCCGTGCCGCCCAGCCCGCAATAGCCGTTCGGGTTCTTGCCGAGGTATTGCTGGTGATAGTCCTCGGCGTAGTAAAACTCCGGCGCGGGCCGGATCTCGGTCGTGATGGCACCGAAGCCCTTTGCCTTCAGCGCTCCCTCGAACATTTCCTTGGAGGCGAGCGCCGCCTTCCTCTGCGCGTCGCCATACGTATAGATCGCCGAGCGGTACTGGGTGCCCGCGTCATTGCCCTGGCGCATGCCCTGCGTCGGGTCGTGGCTTTCCCAGAACACCTTGAGGAGCTCTTCGTACGTGATCACGGCGGGATCGAACACCACCAGCACCGCCTCGGTGTGATTGGTCATGCCGCTGCAAACTTCCTCGTACGTCGGATTCTTCGTGTTGCCGCCGGCGTATCCCACCGCGGTCGAATACACGCCGGGAAGCTCCCAGAATTTGCGCTCGGCGCCCCAGAAGCAGCCCATGCCGAACTGCGCGAGCTGCATGCCCTGCGGAAATGGCTCCTTGAGCGCGTGCCCGTTCACGAAATGGCGCTCGGCAACCCGCATGGGCGCGGCGCGCCCCGGCAGCGTGCTCTCCGCCGGCAGCAGCTTGGTCATCTTTTTCATGAACGAAAACATGAAGTTCCTCCGCGGTTCTCTAGAATACCACCATGAAAATCTGCATCTACGGCGCCGGCGCAGTAGGCGGCGTGCTCGCCGCATCGCTCGCGCGCGCCGGCCATGACGTGTCGGTGGTCGCGCGCGGCGCGCATCTCGAGGCGATCCGCGGCGGCGGCCTTCGCATCCGCTCGCGCGCCGACCGCAGCGAGTACACGGCGCGCATCGCAGCCGATTCCGATCCGTCGAAGCTTGGACCGCAGGACTACGTGATCGTTTGCGTGAAGGCCCACGGCCTGGCGCAAGTCGCGCGCACCATCGGCCCGTTGGTCGCGCAAGGCACCTCGATCATTACAGCCATGAACGGCGTGCCCTGGTGGCTGTTCCATCGCCGGGAATCGCGCTTCCGCCTCGAGTCGCTCGACCCCGGCGGCGCCCTGGAGCGCGCCATGCCCACCGAGCGCATCGTGGGCTGCGTGGTGCACTTTGCCGCATCGACCCCCGAGCCCGGGGTGATCAGCCACAACATGGGGCGCCGGCTCATCCTCGGCGAGCCCGGCGGGCAGAACACGGCGCGCACCGCGCGCATCGTCGAAGCCCTGGCCGCAGCCGGGCTCGAGGCCGTCGCGAGCGCGTTTATCGAGAAGGATTTCTGGGTGAAGCTCCTCGGCAACGTGAGCTTCAACCCGGTCTCGGCGCTGACGATGAGCACGGCGGACCGGCTCATCGCGAGCCGCGAGGTCAAGGACTACATGGTCGAGATCATGCGCGAGGTGCTCGCGATCGGCCGCGCGGTCGGGGTGGATGCCGACATCGATCCCGAGGCGCGCATCGACATGGCGCGCTCGCTCGGCGTCTTCAAGACCTCCATGCTGCAGGACCTCGAGGCGGGAAAGCCCCTCGAGATCGACGGCCTGCTCGCCGGGACGCTCGAGATCGCCGCCAAGGGTGGCGTGCGCGCGCCTTTCACCGAAAGCCTCTTCGGGCTCATCCGGGCCCGCGCCGTGGCCACCGGCCAATACCAGCCGGCGACGCCATGAGCGACGTCAAGGTGCTCGACGCGGGCGACAAGCTGCTCTTCAGCGGCGGCGATGCGGACGCGGTGCAGGCGGAGCTCGCCTACTTCGTCGGGCGCGGCTCGAAGATCGTTTCCCCCCTCTCGCAGGTCGGCAGCACGTGGGTCGCGGCGTGCACGCCGCCGACCGAGGCCCACTCGGCCGACCGGACCTCCACGCTCAACCTGGCGGAGATCCTCAAGGCGCAGCAGAATCGCGCGCCGGTGCCCATGGACGAGCCGCACAGCGACGGCGTGTGCACGATAGAGAAAGTCGGCTTCAAGCGCCTCATCACGGGACCCACGCAGGAAGCGGTGCAGGCGATCACCGAGCGCTTCCTCGCCATCGGCGCCGGCATCGTGAGCGGCCCCGAGGAAGTGTTCGGCCAGTGGTCCGCGGTTTGCGACGTGGGCGACGATCGCAAGAAAGGCGCATGACATGATCTCGTGGGAGCTCTACCTCGCCTATGCCGCGGCCTGCTTTCTCATCACCATCATTCCCGGGCCGACGGTCACGGTGATCATTTCCAACAGCCTCGCGCACGGCACGCGCGCGGGCCTGCTCAACGTCGCCGGCACGCAGGCCGGCCTCGCCCTCATGATGGCCACGCTGATCGTGGGACTCGCCTCCGTGATCGAGGCCATGGGATGGCTCTTCGACTGGCTGCGCCTCGCCGGCGCCGCCTACCTCGCCTACCTCGGATGGAAGCTGATCCGCAGCCCGGACATGAGCCTGAGCGCGGACCGGGCTGCGCTGCCGCGCGGCGGCTTCTTCGCGCAGGGGCTGATGGTGCTGCTCGCGAACCCGAAAGCGCTGCTCTGGTTCGGCGCGTTCATCCCGCAGTTCATCGATCCGCACGGCAACTACGTGGGGCAGATCGTGCTGCTCGGCGTGACCGCGATGGCCATCGCCGCGCTGACGGACGGCGCCTACGCGGTGCTTGTGGGACGCGCGGGCGCGCTGCTTAACCGCCGGCGCATTCGCATCGTGTCGCGCGTGAGCGGCGGCCTGCTCGTCGGCGGCGGCCTCTGGCTCGCGCTCACGCGAGCGCGCTGAACGGCCGAGCCTAGGAAACGTCCGGGCGCTTGCGCAGCTCGGGAAGGATGGCGCGCTCGTAGAACTGCACGCCGACCTTCGCGAGCCGCTCGGGTCCGATCATGGCCGCTGCCTGGTCCGGCGAGCGCTTCCACGCCTTGTACTCGTCCTCGTAGGCGAGCCCCATGGATTTCGCGATGAGGTGCACGTAGTTGTAGACCGGCACGATGCCCGCGGCGTCGAGGCCGCAAAGCTCCCGGTAGCACTGGTGGAACAGGGTCACGGCGGCGTCGGCGCCGGTTTCCTTCGCCGCCGCCACCATGGCGCCGTTGATGTCCTTCAGCGCCTGCGGCATGCCGGCGAACGAAGCGCACATGTACCCGGGCGACACGTGCTCGTGCTCGCGCACCTCGACGCCGGGAATGAGGCTCAGGAGCTCCGGCGCGAGCCGGTTCACCGGCACGAGGTCCTGGAAGCCGACGTGCTTGTGCAGCGCGACCCTCATGGGCACCGGGTTCTTCAGCAGCGGCTTGAGCTTCGCGCGCTCTTCGTGGAGCAGCTCGATGAAGTACGTCATGCCGAACTTGCGCTCGTTCGCCTGCCCCATGAAGTCGTGCATGTGCGAGTGGCACGAAGGGCACCAGGCGACCACCCGCTCGCGCTCCATGGCGTTGAAGCGGCCTACGGTGCGCGTCGCCATGCCGCCCGCCGCCGCCTGGTTCGCGTCCTTCACCGTGCCGCAGCAGTAGTCCGGGCCGCCGGCCGGCGCCGCGTCGAAGCCGAGCGCGCGCAGGATGTCGAGGCAGCTGTGGATGATGTCGCCATGCCGCAGCACGTTGCATCCGTACCAGAACGTGATGCGCGAGCCGCCCTTGCCGTCCATCAGCTCCACTCCTTCAGCTCGTCGTCCGAGAGCTGCAGCTTGCCGAACGCGCGGATGCGATCGAAGTAGTCGCGATCCTCCTTCGGCTCGATCTGCGCCGGCAGGCCGCGCCCACCGAGCGCCGTCATGCGCGCGAGGCGCATCATCATGCGCGGGTCGACGCTGTCGGGACACGCGGGCACGCACGAGCCGCTGCGCGTGCATACCGCGATCCAGCCGAGCGCTTCGGGCGTGCCGGGCTCGCCGCGGAGCACCGCGAGCACGCCGGGCACGACCTGCTTGCCGTCCGTGGCGGGCGCCTTCGAATACTTCGTCATGGGACAGACCTCGAAGCACTTGCCGCATTGCGTGCACGCGGACAGGATGCGCTCGGCTTCCTGCTGCTCGAATTCCCTGAGCCGCGCGCCGATCGGCTGGCGAGGTAGACTGGCCACGAGTGACTGTACCACCCGCGACCGAGCGCGCCCACCGCGTATGCGTGGCGCCCATGATGGACTGGACCGACCGGCATTGCCGCTACTTCCTGCGGCAGGTCGCGTCCGGCGCGCGCCTGTACACGGAGATGATCACCACCGGCGCGCTCATCCACGGCGACGTGCCGCGCCATCTCGACTTCTCGAAGGAAGAGCATCCCGTCGCCCTGCAGCTCGGCGGCAGCGACACGCATGAGCTTGCGCATAGCGCGCGGCTGGGCGAGCAGTGGGGCTACGACGAGATCAACCTCAATTGCGGCTGCCCCAGCGAGCGCGTGCAGCGCGGCTCTTTCGGCGCATGCCTCATGGCCGAGCCGCAACTCGTCGCCGATTGCGTGAAGGCGATGCGCGATGCCGTGTCGATTCCGGTCACCGTCAAGCATCGCATCGGCATCGACAAGACCGAGAGCTACGAG
>DATAHF010000044.1:0-12712 GCA_036263315.1 Burkholderiales bacterium | reverse complement strand
CGCCGGGCGGTCCACGAGGCGACCGAGGGGCGTGCCGGATACGTCCACATTCCCGACATGGGCGCGAAGGGCTACGCCGAGTTCCACCGCCTCTTCCTCGCCGAAGTCGACCGCGATTCGCTGAAACGCCTGACCTGCTAGTCGAACTTCAGGTTCGCCTCGCGCACGATCCTGCGGCCGTTCTCCAGCGCTTGCGCCACCGCGGCGCGAAACGCCTCGGGAGAATTTCCGACCGGCGTGGCCGCCGCGTTCTCCAGGCGGGCAAGCGCCTCCGGCTGCTTCAGCGCCTCCACGAGCGCCGCATGCACCTTCTCTGCCACGGCGGCGGGCAGCCCCGAAGGCCCGACCAGGCCGAACCACGAGCCGTCGTTCATGAGGGGTAGGCCGGCCTCGGCGAAAGTCGGCACGTCCGGCAGGACAGGCACCCGCTGCGGCGAAGCGACGGCAAGCGCGCGCAGCTTGCCCGCCTTGATGTGCGGCAGCGACGAGGGCAGGTTGTCGTAGAGCATCTGCACCTGTCCTGCGAGCACGCCGGTCAGCGCAGGACCAGCGCCCTTGTACGGCACGTGGACCACGCTCACGTTCGCGGCGTAGTTGAAGGTCGCCAGGCGCATGTGGCCGAGGCTGCCGACCCCGGGGCTGCCGGCATTCATGCCGCCGGGATTCGCGCGCGCCAGCGCGATCAGCTCGCCGAGCGTGCGAGCCGGTACCGCCGGGTGGACCGACAGCACGTCGGGCACGGCCGCGATCTGGCTGATGTAGGTGAAATCCTTGAGCGGGTCGTAGCGCAGGTCATTCTTCACGATCGGATTCACCACGTGGGTCGATACGGTGGCGACGCCGAGCGTGTAGCCGTCCGGCGCCGCCTCGGCGATCGCCCGGGCGCCGAGCGCGCCGCCGGCGCCGCCGCGGTTGTCCACCACGACGGGCTGCGCGAGCGCCTTGGCAAGGCCCTCGGCGGCAATGCGCCCGACGATGTCGGTCGAGCCGCCCGGCGGAAACGGCACGATGAGGGTGAGCGGCTTTACGGGGAACGCCTGGCCGAGCGCGGCGCCGCACGCGAGCGCCGCTGTGAACCCTGCCGCTGTGAACCCGACAGCGAGGACGAGCCGCTTCATCCTTATCATTGTGGCATGGGCGCCTATGCCAGCATCGCGTTCCTGATCCTCGGCGGCCTCGCGGCGCTCAACCCCGCAACGGTCGCCTGGGCCTACGTCGCCGCCGTCGCCGTTTTCGAGCTGTGGCTGCTGCGCCAGATCCGCAGCGCCGGACGCGGCGCGGTGGAAGCGGACACGGCGCCATACCACTTCACGCCGGAGGAAGCGGCGCTCGTCGCGCGCCACCGGTTCTACTTCAAGTATCCGTCGATGGCGCGCGAGGCGGCCTCCGTGCTGGCCGCGCTCGGGCTGAGCAGCCTGGTGCTCGCGCTCTGGCTCACGTACAAGCAGGCTTTCGTGCAGGCCGGCTTGATCGGCCTCAACCTCTTCGCCGTCTCGCGCCTGACGCGCACCTGCGCTCCGCTTCTCGGCCTGCGCATGTCGGCCTCGAAGGGCGACCGCACGGCGCTGCGCAGCCTGGAAGTGCACGATCCGGCGTGGGCCAAGATCCGCGCGGTGAACGAGTCGGCGGCGTAAAATGGCGCACTCGCGAAAGGCTCCCATATGAATGCCCCCGTCAAGACCGAAGACGCGTTTCACCAGCTCATCCACCAGAACCACATGTACGGCTTGTGGGAAATCGCAAGCCAGATGACCCCGCACCCGCGCCCCGAGGCGATCGCGCACCAGTGGAAATGGTCGCTCATGAAGGAGGTGGTGAAGCAGTCGGCGAGCGCGGTGCCGGTGGGCGACGAGCGGCGCGCCATGCAGCTCTTCAATCCCGGCCTGAACGGGCAGTGGGCGACGACCAATAGCCTCATCGCCGCGGTGCAGGTGCTCCTGCCGGGCGAAGTGGCGCGCGCGCACCGCCACTCGCCGGCGGCGATCCGCTTCATCATCGAGGGCGACGGCGCGTACACCGCGGTGGAAGGCGAGAAGGTGATCATGCATCCCGGCGACTTCATCCTCACGCCGAGCTGGCAATGGCATGACCACGGCAACGAGACGAACGAGACGGTGGTGTGGCTCGACGGGCTGGACGTGCCGCTTGCCAAGGCGCTGAACGCGATGTTCTTCGAGATGCACAAGGACATCAAGGCGTCGCACCACAAGCCGGTCGACGGCTCGAAGGCGCTCTACGGCCACGGCAAGCTGACGCCAACGTGGACGAAGGAGCGGCCGCTCTTCTCGCCGCTCATGCTTTATTCCTGGGACCAGACGATGGAGGCGCTGCACGACCTGCGCAACCACGACGCGAGTCCGCACGACGGCATCTCGCTCGAGTACACGCATGCGTTGACCGGCGGCCCGGTGCTGCCCACGATGTCGTGCCGCGTGCAGATGATCCGCAAGGGCGAGAAGCTCAAGCCCAAGCGCGTCGCCGGCAGCTCCGTGTTCCTCGTCAAGCAGGGCAAGGGCCGCAGCGTGATCAACGGCACGGCCTTCGACTGGGAGAAGAACGACATCATCGCCCTGCCGTCGTGGGCGCAGCACGACTACGCCAACACCGGAGCCGAGGACGCGATCCTGTTCTCGATCAGCGACCGCCCGGTGCTCCAGGCGCTCGGCCTGTACCGCGAGGAGCTCGGCTGACCATAGAGGTCTCAGCGGTAGACCACATCGGCATCCGCGTGCGCGATCTCGCGCGCGCGATGAAGTTCTACGAGATGCTGGGCTTCGCGCTGCACTGGAAGGCGGCGAACGACGCGGTGGCGGTCGTGCGCAACGCCAACGACGTGGAGCTGAACCTCGTCTACAACGCGAACGCGGATGCCGGCGGCAAGAACGTCCTCATGGACATCGGCGAGAAATACCCGGGCTACACGCATGTCGCGCTGCGCGTCGCCTCCATCAAGGCGGCGCTCGAGACCTTGAGCAGGAACGGCGTGCGCATCACGCAGGGCCCGGTCTCGTTCGGCCGCGACGGGCACGTGTCGGTGTTCGTGCGCGATCCGGACCTGAACGTCGTCGAGCTGCGTGGCCGCGAGGAGGACCTGTCCTCGATCGGCGGCGTCGTGGAGTACGTTTCCCAGAACTAGGCGGGGTTGCGCGCCTCGCCGCGCCGCTGCCTGGCGGCGAGCGCCACGTCCATCAGTCGCGCGAGCCGGTCGGGCGCGATCGGCTTGGTGACGAACTCGTCGAAGCCCGCGTCCTGCGCGCGGCGCCTGGAGTCGGGCCTGCCATAGCCGGTGAGGGCGATGAGCGCGAGGTTCGGATGCGTGCGCAGCTTCTCGGCGACCTGGTAGCCGTCCAGGTCGGGCAGCTTGAGGTCGACGATCGCGACATCCGCGTCGAAGCGCTGCGCCGCTTCCAGCCCGGTCGCGGCCGTCGCAGCCTCACAGACCTTGTGTCCGTCGGCGGCAAGCGCGCTCGACAGGCTGCGGCGCACGTCGTCGTTGTCCTCGATGAGGAGCACGCGGTGAGGCTGGCGCTCGAGGCCGTTCGCGGCCGCGTCCGCCTGCTCCAGGCGCGGCTCGATCGCCGGAAGCGTGATGGTGAACACCGAGCCCTGTCCCGGGCCGCTGCTCGCGGCGAACGCCTTGCCGCCGTGCAGCTCGGCCAGGTGCTTCACCAGCGTGAGGCCGATGCCCAGGCCGCCGCGGCCGCGCTGCTGCGCGGCCTCGCCCTGCATGAAGAGGTCGAACACCCGCGCCGCGAGCTCCGGCGGCATGCCGACCCCGCTGTCGTGCACCCGCAGCACCACGGTGTCGCGGTCGCGGCGCAGCGTCACGGCGATGCGACCGCCTTCGGGCGTGTACTTGACGGCGTTGCCGACGAGGTTGGAGACGATCTGCTCGAAGCGCGCCTCGTCCGCGCGCGCCCACACCTCGTCGAGCTCCAGGCGGAGCTCGTGCTTTTCCATCTGGCCCGACAGGCGCCATTCGCGCATCGCCTTGTCCACCACCTGCGCGAGGTTGAGCGGCTGGCGGTTGAGGCTCACCTTGCCGCGCGTCACGCGGTTCACGTCCAGCAGATCCTCGATGAGCCGCGACATGTGCTGGACCTGGCGCTCGACGATCGCGGTGGCTCGCTCGCCGTTGCCTTCTTTAAGCACCGGCTTGCTCAGGACGTAGGCTGCCGCGGACAGCGTGCCGAGCGGATTGCGCAGCTCGTGCCCGAGCATGGCGATGAATTCATCCTTGCTGCGGTCGGCCGCCCGCAGGGCCGCCTCGCGTCCGAGGGCCACGCTGGAAGCCTGCACCAGGATGCGCGCGCATTGCGCGGCCTCCCGCACTTTCAGGTTCTCCGGGATTTCCGGCTTCGTGCCGCGCAGCAGGCTCTTGGGGATTGCAGCGAGCGCGGAAATCGACGCGGAGATGCGCCGCGCGGCGAGCAGTCCCAGGATGAGAGGCAGGAGGACTGCGCCCGCGATGCAAAGGGCGACGCGCCAGGCGGTGTCTTCGGAAAGCGGAAAGGGCGCCTGCGCGGCAGTCCAGGCGGCGAGCCCGCCGAGGCCCAGGGCAAGCAGGCTGGATCCCAGCGTGAGCAGCACGAGCTGGGGGCGAATCTTCATTGGCCGCATGGCGGCTTCTCCCTGCGTGCTCCCCCAAGCCCGCCTAGTCGTTGGTTACATCGTCGAGGAAATACTACTGCGCGGGCTGAGACTTCGCATGCGCGCACGCGCCGGGCGTTGCGGAAAAAACACGCCCGCCGACGAAGCGCTTGACTGCCGGTTATTCCTCTGCGTGCGGGAACGCGCTGAAGATGCCCGGCATTCCGACGGCGGGCGCCGGCGCCAGGTGCTGCGGCCCGAGCTCGGCGAGCGAGGCGACGCCGAGGAGGCCGAGGCAGATGCGGATCTCGTCCTCCAGGATCTCGAGCGCGCGCTCGAGCCCGGCCGAGCCGGCGGCGGCAAGCGCCAGCCCGGTAAGGCGGCCGAGGCCGACGGTTTTCGCACCGAGCGCGATGGCCTTCACCACGTCGGTGCCGCGCATGAATCCGCCGTCGACCCACACCTCGGCCTTGCCTTTCACGGCGGAGACGATTTCGGGCAGCACCGCGGCGCTTCCCAGGCCGTGGTCGAGCTGGCGGCCGCCGTGGTTGGAGACGTAGACGACCTCGACGCCGTGCTCCACCGCGATCTCGGCGTCTTCGACTGTCGCGATGCCCTTGATGATGAGCGGCAGGTCGAACTTGTCCTTGTAGCGCTTCACCTGGTCCCACGACAGGCCGGACTGGAAATCGGCGCCTTCCACGGCGCGCGCGCGCCAGGGCTTGACGAAGCGGCCGAGGAGGTCGCGCTCGCGCCGGCTGTAGGCGGCGACGTCCACGGTGAAGCAAAAGGCGCTGAAGCCGTTGTCCTTCGCCCGCCGCACGAAATCGTCCACCCAGGCATCGTCGCCGCGCACGTAGAGCTGGAACACGCGCACCGTGTTCGCGGCGGCCGCGGTCTCTTCCAGCCCCGGCTGGCACACCGAGGAGAGCATCTGCGGCACGCCGAACGCCGCGGCCCCGCGCGCGGCGGTAGCTGCGCCGCCCTGGACGATCGATTCGAGCCCGCCGATGGGCGCGAGCATCACCGGCAGCCGCACCTTGCGGCCCAAGAAGCTCGCCGACGCATCGACGCGGCTGACGTCGCGCAGCACGCGCGGGCGGAACGCGATCGTGTCGAGGGCGTGCCGGTTCCGGCGCACGGTGGTCTCGGTCTCGGCGCCGCCGATGAGGTAGCTCCACGGCCCGGGCGGCAGGTTGCGCTGCGCCGCCTGGTAGATCTCCTGCAACGTCAGGAACTGCTCGTCCAACGGGGCGTTCTGCTTTTTAAGCGGGTTCTCTGCGTTCATTTGGCGAGGAACTTCATCGCGCGCTCGAGGCCGTTCAGCGTGGTCGGGAACATGCGGCCGTTCATGAGCTCCTTCATGATGCCGATGGACTGGCGGTAGGGCCAGATTTCCTCCGGCTCGGGATTGAGCCAGACGCACTTCGGATAGACGTCGACGAAGCGCTTGACCCACGCCGCGCCGGGCTCCTCGTTGAAGTACTCCACCGAGCCGCCGGGCTGCAGGATCTCGTAGGGGCTCATGGTGGCGTCGCCGACGAAGATCACCTTGTAGTCGTGGCCGTACTTGTGCAGCAGCTCCCAGGTGCGGGTGCGCTCGGAGTGGCGCCGGCGGTTGTCCTTCCACACGAAGTCGTACAGGCAGTTGTGGAAATAGAAGAACTCCAGGTGCTTGAACTCGGTCTTGGCCGCCGAGAACAGCTCCTCGGCGAGCTTGATGTGGTCGTCCATCGTGCCGCCGATGTCCATCAGCATGAGGACCTTGATCGCGTTGCGCCGCTCCGGGCGCATGTGGATGTCGAGGTACGCCTTTCTCGCAGTCGAATTTATTGTGTTCTCGAGATCGAATTCGTCGGGCGCTCCTTCCCTCGCGAATTTGCGAAGCCTGCGCAGCGCGACTTTGATGTTGCGGGTGCCCAATTCCACGGAATCGTCGAGGTTTCGATACTCCCGCTGATCCCAGACCTTGACCGCGCTGCGGTTGCGCGAGCGCTCCTGGCCGATGCGGATGCCTTCGGGGTTGTAGCCGTAGGCGCCGAAGGGCGAGGTGCCGCCGGTGCCGATCCACTTGTTGCCGCCCTGGTGGCGCCCCTTCTGCTCCTCGAGGCGCTGCTTGAGCGTCTCCATTAGCTTCTCCCAGCCGCCGAGCGCCTCGATCTGCTTCTTTTCCTCCTCGGTGAGCGTGAGCTCCACCTGCTTCAGCAGCCACTCGAGCGGGATCTGCGCGTCGATGCCGGGGATGGTCTCCACGCCCTGCCAGAACTCGGCGAAGGCGCGGTCGAACTTGTCGTAGTTCGCCTCGTCCTTCACCAGCGCGGCGCGCGAGAGATAGTAGAAGTCGTCGATCGACGGGCCGATCACCTTCTTCTGCATCGCCTCGAGCAGCGTCAGGTACTCCTTGATGGAGACCGGCAGCTTGTGCGACTTCAGCTTGAGGAAGAAGTCGATCAGCAAATCATTCTTCCTTGAAGCCGATCGCAGTCACGATCTTGCTCCACTTCGCCTGCTCGACGGCGAGGAACTTCGCGTAATCCTCCTGGGTTCCCGGCGAGGCGACGCCGCCGACTTTCGCGAATTGCTCGATGACCGCGGGCGACTTGAGCGCCGCCACCGCGGCGGCGTTCAGGCGGTGTTGCACCTCCGCGGGCGTGGCCGCAGGCACCACGAGGCCGTACCAGTTGTCGGAGGTGACGTTCGGATAGCCCAGCTCCGCGGTCGTCGCCACATCCGGCAGCGAAGGCGCGCGGGTGGCGCTCGTGATGGCGAGCGCTTTCAGCCGGCCGCTGCGGATGTGGCCGAGGAGGATCGGCACGTCGAAGATGCCCATCTGCACTTGCCCGCCGAGCAGGTCGTTGACCGCCGGCGCGGCGCCCTTGTACGGCACGTGCACGATGTCGATTTTCGCTTCCGCCTTCAGCAGCTCGCCTGCCAGATGGGTGATGCTGCCGCCGCCCGCGGAGCCGAAGTTGACCTTGCCGGGATTTGCCTTGGCGTAGGCGACGAGCTCGGCAAGGCTCTTCACCGGAAGCGACGGGTGGACCGCGAGCACCTCCGGCACGCGCACCACCACCGTGATGAGCGCGAAGTCCTTCTTGACGTCGTAGGGCAGCTTGGCGAAGGAGTACGGCGCGATCGCGAGCGTCGAGCCGCTGTTGAAGCCGATCGTGTAGCCGTCGGGCGCCGACTTTACGGCGCGATCGACGCCGATCACGCCGCCCTGTCCGCCGACGTTCTCCACCACGACCGGCTGGCCGAGCGGCGCCGTCATGCCCTGAGCGAGGCCGCGGGCGAAGATGTCCGAAGGTCCGCCGGGCGGGAAGGGCACGATCACGTGGATGGGCTTCGAAGGGTAGGCCTGCGCCGCCGCAATGAGCGGCGCCAGGGCCATCGCGATCAGGGAGAGAATGCGCTTCATCGTTCCTCCTCCGTTATTTATTCGAATCCGTAAAAGCGCTGTGGATTTTCGACGAGCAGCGCATGGCGCTGCGCCTCCGAGGGCGCGATTTCGCTCAGGAGATCGACCAGCACGCCGTCGTCGGGCACTTCCTTCAGGTTCGGATGCGGCCAGTCCGTTCCCCAGAGCGTGCGATCGCCGAACTCCGCCACCAGCCGCTTCGCGAACGGCACGGCGTCGCGCCAGGGCGAAGGCTGCCGCGAAGCGCGCTCGCTGCCGCTCACCTTGACCCAGACATTGCGGTCCTTCAGGAGCTCCATCAGGTCGCGGAACGGCTTCTGGTGCGGGCCGAGGGAGGCGTCGATGCGTCCCATGTGGTCGATCACGATCGGCACGGGGGAGCGCTTCAGCGCGCCGGCCATCTCGGCGATCAGGGCGCTTTCCATGTGGATCTGGAGATGCCAGCCGATCGCGGCGAGGCGCGGCGCGAGCGCGAGGATCTCGTCCATCGCGGCGCCGCGTCCCAGGTGCTTCATGAAGTGGAAGCGCGCGCCGCGGAATCCCTGCTCATTCAGTTTCTTCAATGCCGCGTCCGACACGTTGGGCGCCACGAGGGCGACCCCCCGATAGTTCGCGGGGCGCGCGGCGATCAGGTCGGCCGAAGCCGAGTTGTCCAGGCCGTGGGCGTTGGACTGCACGACGACGCCGCGCTCGATCCCGAGGAAGTCATGCAGGGCGAAAAGCTTTTCCTTGGGCGCCTCGCCCGCCGGGGTGTAGCTGCGCTCCGGGGCGTACGGAAACGCGCGTTCGGGCCCGAAGACGTGAAAATGCGTGTCACACGCGCCGGCGGGCAGCTTAAGCTTCGGCTTGCCCGGATGGGCCATGTAAGAGGACATCGCGAAGGATTGTATGGCCAAAGCACTCGCGCTCGCATTGCTCCTTTCGTTTGCGGCTCACGCCCAGGATTACCCGGCCAAGCCGGTCCGGATGGTGGTCGGCTTCCCGCCCGGAGGCGGCACCGGCGTCGTGGCGCGCATGCGCGCCGATACGGCGCGCTATGCGAAGATCGTGAAGGACATCGGGCTGAGGATGGATTGATGAAGATCGTCCCCAGCGGCCAGATGCTCGGCGCCACGATCGAAGGCCTCGAGCTCGCTCGGCCGCTTTCAGATTCCCTGGCGAAGGAGATCATGGAAGCGCTCGGCCGGCATGGCGTGCTGCGTTTCCCCAGGCAGGCGCTCACGGGCCGCGAGCTGCGCGACTTCAGCGGCCGCTTCGGCGATCTGGAGATCAACGTCGCCTCGCACGCCTACCAGGAGCCCGGCATTCCGGAAGTCATGATCCTTTCCAACATCGTGGAGAACGGAAAGCCCATCGGGCTCGCGGATGCGGGGCAGGGCTGGCATACGGACATGTCCTACAGCAGGACGATCGCCTTCGCGAACGTGCTCTACGGGATCAAGATCCCGCGGCGCGACGGCCGCGCGCTCGGCGCCACCGAGTTCAGCAGCATGCACGCGGCCTACGACGGCTTGCCTGCCGATGTAAAGAAATCCCTGGCGGGCAAGACCGTGCTCCACGACTTCGAGAAGTTCTGGGAGATGATGCGCCGCGAGAAAGGCAGCAAGCGCCCGCCGCTCACCGAAGCGCAGCGCAAGGCCAAGCCGCCGGTATCGCACCCCGTTTTCCTCACGCATCCGCTGACCGGCCGCAAGGTGCTCTATGCCAACCCGGGCTACGCGATGCGCATCAACGAGCTGCCCGAGAAGGAAAGCGCGGAGATCCTGGAGTTCCTGTTCGCGCACCAGCTGAAGCCGGAATATCGCTACACGTTCAACTGGGAGGAGGGCGACGTGCTCTTCTGGGAAGACATCGGCACGATCCATAACGCCGTGGCGGACTACGGGCCGGACGAGCATCGGCTGATCAAGCGCTGCCAGGTCATGGCGAATCGGTATTTCCAGTGACCCGCATCCCCGTCGACCGCGCAGTGTTCGAGCGGGTCCGCAACTTCTACGCGGCGGGCCTCAACTTCCGCGCGCACATCGATTGGGCCAATTCGCGCGGCGCGAGCCACAAGGTCCCGGCGCAGCCGGACATCGGCTACCGCGCTAGCAGCGCGCTGATCGCGAGCGGCGAGGAGATCGTCATCCCGGCCGATGCGCCCGGCCCAGTCGAATACGAAGGCGAACTCGTGGCGCTGATCGGGAAGCGCGCGAAGGACCTGACCGAGGAAAACGCGCTCGACTGCGTGCGGGGCTATACGCTCGGCAACGACGTGAGCGAGCGCGCCTGGCAGAAGACCGACCGCACGCTGTGGCGCGCGAAGAGCGCCGATACCTTCAAGCCGATGGGGCCGTTCATCGTGGACGGCATCGATCCGATGGATCAGACGATCGACGTGCGGATCAACGGCAAGACGGTTTCGAGCTACAACACGAAGGCCATGATCTTCAGCGTCGCGCAGTACCTGGCGCGCATGTCGCGCTACGTGACGCTTCACCCCGGCGACATCGTCTGGTTCGGGTGCGATGGCGCGACCCTGCCGGCGCTGCAGGACGGCGATCTCGTGGAAGTGGTGAACGAGCACATCGGCGTGCTCGCCAACCGGGTGCGGCGCGCGCGCTAGCTCGACTTGCGGGAGAGGAACACCAGCCGCTCGAAGAGGTGCACGTCCTGCTCGTTCTTGAGGAGCGCCCCGTGCAGCGGCGGGATGATGGTCTTGCGGTCCTTCGAGCGCAGCGCTTCCGGCGGGATGTCTTCCGCGAGCAGGAGCTTCAGCCAGTCGAGGAGCTCGGAAGTGGAGGGCTTCTTCTTCAGGCCCGGCACTTCGCGCACCTCGAAGAATACTTCCATGGCTTCGCGCAGCAGCGACTTCTTGAGCTGCGGGAAGTGGACCTGGACGATCTTTTCCATCGTGTCCTTGTCCGGGAAGCGGATGTAGTGGAAGAAGCAGCGGCGCAGGAAGGCGTCGGGTAGCTCCTTCTCGTTGTTCGATGTGATGAAGACGATGGGGCGGTGCCGGGCCTTGACGAGCTCGCGCGTCTCGTAGACGTAGAACTCCATGCGGTCGAGCTCGCGCAGCAGGTCGTTCGGAAACTCGATGTCCGCCTTGTCGATCTCGTCGATCAGGAGCACCACCGGGGATTCCGCGGTGAACGCCTGCCACAGCGTGCCCTTGACGATGTAGTTATGGATGTCGTGCACGCGCGGGTCGCCGAGCTGCGAATCGCGCAGGCGGCTCACGGCGTCGTACTCGTAGAGGCCCTGCTGCGCCTTGGTGGTGGACTTGATGTGCCACTCGAGGATCGGCACGCCCAGGGTGCGCGCCACTTCCAGCGCGAGCATGGTCTTGCCGGTGCCCGGCTCGCCCTTCACGAGGAGCGGCCGCTGCAGCGCGATGGCGGCGTTGACCGCGAGGGTCAGGTCTTCGGTGGAGACGTACGAGGCCGAGCCGGTGAAACGCATGTGCTGGATTCTTCGCGCAAAAGCGGATTCTAAGCTAGAATTTCGCGCGTCCTTTATTGCCCAAAAATAGAATGAGACGGCACTTCTTCATTGCACTAGCGATCACCGCAAGCGGCGCTGCGTTCGGTCAGCAGGCGGCGCCGCAGGGAAACCCCGACGCCGCGCATCGCAACAAGACCGCGATGTGCATCGGCTGCCACGGCATCCCGGGCTATCACACCGCGTTTCCGGCCGTGTACCACGTGCCGAAGATCGGCGGGCAGCAGGCGGGCTACATCATCGCCGCGCTGAAGGAGTACAAGTCGGGCGCGCGCTGGCATCCGTCGATGCGCGCGATCGCGGGCAGCCTGTCCGAGGAGGACATGGCCGACCTGGCGGCGTATTACTCCGCGCCGGGCAAGCCGGAGCCGTCGAAATGAAAAACCTTGCAATGGTTCTCGTTCTCTGCGCCGCCGCCGGCGGCGCGCTCGCGAGCGGCAACCCGGAGTCCGGCAAAGCCAAGGCTGCCCAGGTCTGCGGCGCCTGCCACGGCCCGGAAGGCAACAAGCCCTCCGCGCCCGACCAGCCAGTCCTGGCGGGCCAGTACTACGACTACCTCGTGCGCGCCCTTACGGACTACAAGAGCGGAAAGCGCAGCAACCCGATCATGCAGGGCTTCGCCGGACAGCTCTCCAAGCAGGACATCGAGGACGTCGCCGCCTGGTTCTCGAGCCAGCGCTCCCCGCTGCATACCGAGCGTTGATCTAACGCAATCGGGGTGCAATAACCCCCATTGGTAGGGCGCGGCGTGGCGGCCACCCCACATTCGCCGATTGCGAGCTTGACAGGGTTCCCTGTCAGGGCATAGTTCGCCTGGGGAATCCCAGGGGGAACAAGAAGATGAAGCTCGCAGTCGCCTTCAGCACGCTGGCGTTCATGGCGGCGCTGCCAATTTCGGCCCAGGCCGCAACCGCCGACGACGTCAAAGCCCTGGTGGACCAGGGGAAGGCGGCCGACGCGTACGCACTTGGGCGCCAGCATCCCGAGGAGCTCGGCAACCCGGCCTTCGACTTCTACTATGGCGTCGCCGCGGTGGATTCAGGCCATGCCGGCGAGGGCGTCCTCGCCCTGGAGCGCTACGTGGCCAACTTCCCGGACAACCAGGCGGCGCGCCTCGAGCTCGGCCGTGCGTACTTTGTCCTTGGCGACGACGTCCGGGCGCGCGAAGAATTCGACAACGTGCAGAAGACCAATCCGCCTGCGAACGTACAGGCCAAC
>DATAHF010000043.1:0-6098 GCA_036263315.1 Burkholderiales bacterium | reverse complement strand
GGCAGGTGGTGCTGGTGGGCTACGGCCGCGTCGGGCGCCTGATCGCCGGCGCGCTGGACCGCCACGAGGTGCCGTATGTCGTGGCGGAGCAGAACCGCGAGCGCGTCGAGGAGCTGCGCCGGCGCAGCATCGCGGCGGTGTCGGGCGACGGCTCGCAGCCCTCGGTGCTGATCCAGGCGCACATCGCGAAGGCGAGCATGCTGGTGATCGCGACGCCCGATATGGTGGCCGTGCGCCGCATGGCGGAGATCGCGCGCACGCTCAATCCGGGCATCGAGATCGTGGTGCGCACACACGACGAGGAGGAAGCAGCGCTACTCGCGCAGGAGCCGCTCGCCACCGTGTTCTACGGCGAGAAGGAGCTCGCGCTCACCATGACGCGCCATGTGCTCGGCCGGCGCGGCATCGACGCCGGCTAGTCCACTACCGCGGCGGCGTGGCGGGAACCTGGCGCCAGCCTTCCCTGCACTCCGCGACGTAGGGGTAAATGCCCTTGGCGGACTCGCAGTAGTACCAGACCCCGGCACCGGCTTGCGGCGCAGGAGAAGCTTGCGGCGCCATGGGTCCGGGCGGCGGGGGCGCCTGCGGAACCGGCGCGGCCGCGGCGGCGGGAGGCTCCGCCACCACGTAGCCGCCGGGCCCTTGCACGTAATAGACGTCGTTCGCGTAGTAATACGGCACGCCGGCGATCACCACCGTCGTATACGCCGGCGGCAGCACAGGCACGATCACCCCGCGCGGCGGATGCACGACCACGTAGCCCGAAGGCACCGGCTGGTACCAGACGCCCGAGTGGAAGAAGTAGCGGCCGCCGCGGAACGTAATGGCGACGTTGCCCGCGGGCAGCACCGTGAGCGCGTAGCCCACCTCCGGGTAATAGTGGTTGTGGTGAAAGCGCGTGTCGAACACCCAGTGCGGCGTATGGAAGCGCTCGCGCTCGTGCTCCCGCCGCTCGTGCTCGCGCCGCTCGCCGCGCGGCTGCGCCTGGGCGAACGAGGCTGCCAGCGCTGTCGAAAGGATGAGGACGGAAACGAGGGTCTTTTTCATGCGGATCACTCTACCCGTTCGGCCTTGCGCCTACCTGCACAAACTGTATCGATTCGTAACCGGAACGCAGGGGTCGCTAAAATAGGCCGCAGGGAGAGCGCGTGCAGGACTTCGGCAGCTACGACTTCGTGATCGCCGGGGCGGGCAGCGCAGGCTGCCTGCTCGCCAACCGCCTGTCGCGCGACCCGGGCACGCGCGTCCTGCTGCTCGAAGCCGGCGGCAAGGACGACTATTTCTGGATCCCGATCCCGGTCGGCTACCTCTACACCATCGCCAACCCGCGCACCGACTGGTGCTACCGCACCGAGCCGGACGAGCACCTCGCCGGGCGCTCGATCCACTACGCGCGCGGGCGCGTGCTGGGCGGTTGCTCCTCGATCAACGCGATGATCTACATGCGGGGGCAGAAGAGCGACTGGGACCACTGGGCCGCGCTCGGCAACCGCGGCTGGTCCTGGGACGACGTCCTGCCGATCTTCAAGTCGCTCGAGGACTACGAGCGCGGCGCGGTCGACGGCTATGGCGCGGGCGGCGAAGTGCGCGTCGAGAACCCGCGCGTGCGCTGGGAAATCATCGATGCCTGGCGCGACGCCGCCGCGGAGTGCGGCATCCCCGCCGTGGGGCACTTCAACGGCGGCGACAACTTCGGCTGCGCGTATTTCCAGGTGAACCAGCGGCGCGGCAGGCGCTGGAGCGCCACCAACGCCTTCCTGCGGCCGGTGATGCACCGCCCGAACCTGACCATCATGACCGATGCGCACGTCTCGAAGCTTTCCTTCGACGGGAGGGACTGCGCCGGCCTGGAATTCCTCCATCGCGGGACCGCGTTCTCCGTGAAAGCGAAGAAGGAAACCCTCCTGGCGGCGGGCGCCATCGGCTCGCCGCAGCTGCTGCAGCTCTCGGGGATCGGCCCTGCGGACCTTCTCTCCGCAAACGAAATCAAGGTGGTCCATGAGCTCCCGGGCGTGGGCGAGAACCTGCACGACCACCTGCAGATCCGCCTGCAGTACAAGGTGAGGAACGTGAAGACGCTGAACGGGGTGGCCAACAGCCTGTGGGGCAAGGGCGCGATGGCGCTCGAGTACTTCTTCCTGCGCACCGGCCCGCTCACCATGCCGCCGTCGCAGTTCGGCGCCTTCGCGAGAAGCGATCCGTCGCAGCCCACGCCGAACATCGAGTGGCACGTGCAGCCTCTCTCGCTCGACAAGTTCGGCGACCCGCTGCACGGCTTCCCGGCGATCACGCCTAGCGTGTGCAACCTGCGACCGAGCTCGCGCGGCCGGGTGCGCATCAAGTCGCCGCGGCCGTCGGACTACCCCGAGATCAAGCTGAACTATCTCAGCACGGACGAGGACCGCCGCGTCGCGGTGGATTCCATCCGCTTCACGCGCCGCATCATGGCCGCCAAGGCGCTCGCGAGATACGCGCCGGAGGAATACCGGCCCGGCGCCGGCGTCCAGAGCGAAGAGGACCTGGTGAAAAGCGCCGGCGAGCTCGGCACCACGATCTTCCATCCCGTGGGCACCTGCAGGATGGGAAGCGATGCGCTGGCCGTCGTGGACGACGAGCTCAGGGTGCGCGGCGTCGGCCGCCTGCGGGTCATCGACGCCTCGGTGTTTCCGCGCATCACCTCCGGGAACACCAACGCGCCCACGTACGTGGTCGCCGAGAAGGGCGCGCGCGCCCTCTTGAAACTTCATGGCCCGGGGCCCATCTAAGCCCGCAAGGAGAATAACTAAATGAAGCGAATCTTCCTCTTCCTCGCGACCAATATCGCGGTGATGGTGCTGCTCTCCATCATCGTCAGCATCCTGGGCGTGGACCGCTGGCTCAGCGCCCAGGGAATCGACTACGCGTCGCTCCTCGTCCTGTCCGTCGTCCTCGGATTCGGCGGCTCGATCATCTCGCTCTTCATGTCGAAGACCATGGCGAAGTGGTCCACCGGCGCGACCACGATCGACGGCTCGGAAGGCACGACGCAGTACTGGCTGGTGCAGACGGTCCAGAAGCTGGCGAGCACCGCCGGCATCGCCATGCCCGAGGTCTGCATCTACGAGGGACCGCCCAACGCCTTCGCCACGGGCGCCTTCAGGAACAGCGCGCTCGTCGCGGTCTCCACCGGCCTGCTGGAAGCCATGGACCGCAACCAGGTCGAGGCGGTGCTGGGGCACGAGATGTCGCACGTCGCGAACGGCGACATGGTGACGCTCACCCTGATCCAGGGCGTGGTGAACACCTTCGTGGTGTTCCTCTCGCGCGTGGTCGGCTTCTTCGTCGACAAGGCGATCTTCCGCACCGAGCGCGGCGTCGGCCCCGGGTTCTACGTCACCGTCATCGTCTGCCAGATCGTGTTCGGCATCCTCGCCTCGCTCATCGTCGCCTGGTTCTCGCGCTACCGCGAGTTCCGCGCCGACGCCGGCTCCGCGCACCTGCTCGGCACGCCGCAGCCGATGATCGCCGCGCTGCAGCGCCTGGGCGCCATCGAGACCGGCGGCCTGCCCGACTCGGTGAAGACGCTCGGCATCAACAGCTCGAGCGGTCTGTTCCACCTGTTCGCCACGCATCCGCCGATCGAGGCGCGCATCGCCGCCCTGCAGAGCCCGCGGTAAGGGGTTCTCGCTGGACAAGCTGCTGGCGTGGTACTTCGTCGCCGTCTGGGGCGCCGGATACGTCGCCACGAAGATCGGGCTGCAGTACGCCCCGCCCTTCACGTTTCTTTCGCTGCGCTTCTCCTTCGGGCTGCTTTGCCTGCTGCCCGTGGTGCTGCTCTCGCGCGTGCGCTGGCCCTCGAGCCGCACCGAGCTCGCCCACCTCGTCGTGGCGGGGCTCCTCATGCACGCCGTGCAGCTCGGCGGCAGCCACTACGCCCAGTACCTCGGCATGTCGGCGGGCGTGTCGGCGCTCATCATTTCCTGCCAGCCGCTCATCACGGCGCTGGTCGCGACGCAGCTCCTCCATGAAAGGCTGATCCCGCGCCAGTGGGCCGGGATCGCGATCGGGCTGGCCGGCATCGTGCTCGTGGTCTGGCACAAGATCGACATCCGCGAGGTCGGGCTGGGCAGCCTCGCCGGCACCCTGATCGCGCTCGCCGGCGTCACCATCGCCACGCTCTACCAGCGGCGCTTCGCCGCGCATGCCGACCTCAAGGCGGGCGCGGTCATCCAGTTCGGCGCCTCGCTCCTCGTGCTTGCGCCGCTCGCCGTCGGCATCGAGGGCTTCGCCGTGCGCTGGGCCTGGCAGATGCTCGCCGCCATCGCGTTCCTGGTGATCTTCGCCTCGTTCCTCGCGGTCAACGCGCTGCACGTGCTGATGCGCCACAACGAGGCCACGCGCGTCACCAGCATGATGTACCTTCCGCCGGTGTTCGCGGTCGCGCTCGAGATGGCGCTCTTCGGCGTCGTGCCGAGCGGCCTCGCGTTCCTCGGCATGGCGATCACCTGCCTCGGGGTCGCGGCCGCGGCCTGGAAACCGGCATGGAAATCGTCTACTTCGTCGTCCTGAACGTCCTGGGGCACCTCGCTTTCGTCGGGGCCCGCATGACGACGTCGCTCTTCGCGCTGCGGCTCGGCGCCTCCGACTTCACCGTCGGCGTGCTGATGTGCCTGTTCGCCGCGCTGCCGATGCTGCTTTCGGTGAGCACCGGCCGGCTCATCGACCGCAGCGGGCCGCGCACGCCGCTCCTCATCTCCTTCTCCGTGCTCGCCTTCGGCGCGGCGCTGCCGTTCGCTTTCCCGAGGATCGAGACGCTCTTCGTGTCGAGCGCGCTGCTCGGCATCGCGTTCATGTACATCCACATCGGGATGAACAGCGTGTTCGGCGCGCACGGCGGGCCCGAGCGGCGCGCCATGAACTTCGCCTGGCTCGCGCTCGGCTTCTCGATGTCCGGGTCGCTCGGCCCGCTGGTCGCGGGGTTCGCCATCCAGGGCCTGGGCCACGCCCGCGCCTTCGCGCTGCTCGCCATCTTCCCGGCGCTCGCCTTCGCGGTGCTCTTCTTCCGGAAGGCGCCGTTGCCCCGCCCGCAGCACGTGGCGCGCTCCGGCACGCACCGCGTGCTCGACCTCTTCCGCCTGCAGAGCCTGCGCCACACCTTCCTCGTGTCCGGCGTGCTCGCCATGGGCTGGGACCTCTACGCGTTCCTCATGCCGCTCTATGGCGCGCGCCTGCAGCTCGAGGCGGGAACCATCGGCATCATCATGGCCACCTTCGCCATCGCCACCTTCGTGGTGCGGCTCGCGATGTCGATGCTCATCCGCCGCGTGCGGCAGTGGGTGATCATCACCGGCGCGATGTGCCTCGCGGGGGCGAGCTACCTCGCGTTCCCCTTCGTGGCGGGCGCGCCGCTCCTCATGACGCTCTCCTTCGTCCTCGGGCTCGGGCTGGGATGCGCGCAGCCGGTCATCATGGCGCTGCTCTACGAGTCCGCGCCGCCCGGCCGCCAGAGCGAGGCGGTGGGCGTGCGCACCACGATGATCAATGCGAGCCAGACGTTCATCCCGCTCACCTCCGGCGCGCTCTCGAGCGCGCTCGGCATGGGCCCGGTGTTCTGGGCGCTAGGCATTTCGCTCCTCGCCGGGGCGTGGTTCGCGCGCCGAAAGGTAGAATGAGCCGATGCTCAAGCGGATCACGCTCACGCAGTTCCTGCTCAGCAAGCAGCGCCAGAAGAACCTCATCAACGCCGACCTGCGGCTTCTCATCGAGACCATCGCGCGCGCGTGCAAGGGCATCAGCACGCGCGTGAACAAGGGCGCGCTCGCCGGGGGACTCGGCAACGCGGCGACCCACAACATCCACGGCGAGGCGCAGAAGACGCTCGACGTGCTCTCCAACGAGATCCTGCTGGAGGCGAACGAATGGGGCGGCAACCTCGCCGCGCTCGCCTCCGAGGAGATGGACGACCCGCGGCCCATCCCGACGCACTACCCGCGCGGCGAATATCTCCTGCTCTTCGACCCGCTCGACGGCTCCTCCAACATCGACGTCAACATCTCGGTCGGCACCATCTTCTCGGTGCTGCGCTGCCCGAAGCTCGAGAACGGCGGCTACTGCGAGCC
>DATAHF010000042.1:0-24238 GCA_036263315.1 Burkholderiales bacterium | reverse complement strand
CCGGCGACACGGTGATCGTGAGCGTGAACGTGGTGGAAGGCGAACGGAAGCGCGTCCAGGCCTTCGAGGGCATGGTCATCGCCAAGCGCAACCGCGGCCTCAACTCGTCGTTCATCGTGCGCAAGATCTCCTCGGGCGAGGGCGTGGAGCGCACCTTCCAGACGTACTCGCCGCTCATCGCCTCCATCGAGGTGAAGCGCAAGGGCGAAGTGCGCCGCGCGAAGCTCTACTACCTGCGCAGCCGTTCGGGCAAGTCGGCGCGCATCCGCGAAAAGACCGGCGAAGGCAGCGACAAGGCTGGCGCAGCGGACTCCGGGTCGCAAGAGTAAATCGGAATAAAATCGGGGCATGCGCCGCGAAGCCGCCGCCATCGCCCCGATCGCCGAGATCGTCGCGGAAATCCGCGCGGGCCGCATCGTCGTGCTGGTGGACGACGAGGACCGCGAGAACGAAGGCGACCTCGTCTTCGCCGCCGAGTTCGTCTCCGCCGAGAAGATCAATTTCCTCGCGAAGCACGGCCGCGGCCTCATCTGCATGCCGATCACCGAGGAACGTGCGCAGCGCCTGGGCCTCAAGCCCATGGTGGAGCAGAACCGCTCGCGGCACGGCACCAACTTCACCGTCTCGATCGAGGCCGCCGAGGGCATCTCCACCGGCATTTCGGCCCATGACCGCGCGCTCACCATAAAAGTCGCGGCGTCGGCGGACGCCGGGCCCGAGGACATCGTGCAGCCGGGCCACGTGTTCCCGCTGATCGCCCATCCCGGGGGCGTCCTGGTCCGTGCCGGGCACACCGAAGCCTGCTGCGATCTCGCGCGCCTCGCCGGCCTTTCGCCCGCGGCGGTGCTGTGCGAGATCATGCGCGACGACGGCACGATGGCGCGCATGCCCGACCTCCTCGAGTTCGCCGCGCAGCACCGGCTGAAGATCGGCACCATCGCCGACCTGATCGAATACCGCAGCCGCAACGAGTCGCTCGTGCAGCGCGCGGCGGAGCGCAACATCGCCACCGCGTGGGGGACGTTTCATCTCGTCTCTTACCGCGACCTCGCGCTCGGCGCGGTGCACCTCGCGCTGGTGCTGGGAAAAATGAATCCCAGGGACGAAGTCCTGGTCCGCGTGCACGAGCCGCTCTCGGTCATCGATCTGCTCGACGCCGGCCAGGGCACGCACTCGTGGGGCGTGGGCGAGGCGCTCGGCGCCATCCGCGATGCCGGGCGCGGCGTCATGCTGCTCCTGAACTGCAGCGAGACCAGCGAGGCGCTCGAAGCGCGGCTCTCCGATTCGCGCCTGCCGCGCGCCGGGCGCGGCATGGATCTGCGCCTGTACGGCATCGGCGCGCAGATCCTGCGCGAGCTCGGCGTCGGGCGCATGCGCCTGATGGCGGCGCCGCGCAAGATGCCCAGCATGGCGGGCTTCGGGCTCGAAGTGACGGGCTACGCCGACTTCCCGAAGCGCTGAGGCGGCAATGCGCCTCGGCATCGTCGCAAGCCGCTTCAACGAAGACATCAGCGCGGAGCTCCTGAAGCGGGCGCGCGCGGCGGCGAAGCGTCTCGGGATCGAGGATTGCTACGTGGCGGAGGTGCCGGGCGCGCTCGAGATTCCCCTTGCTCTGCAATGGCTCGCGCAGCAAGGCCGCTTCGACGCGCTGGTGGGCATCGGCTGCGTCATCCGCGGCGACACCTACCACTTCGACATCGTGGCGAACGAATCGGCGCGCGGCTTGATGGACGTGGCGCTCGAGTTCGGCATTCCCATCGGCAACGGCATCCTCACCACGGAGGACGAAGCGCAGGCGCAGGCGCGCCTCGACAAGGGGGCGGAAGCGGTCGACGCGGCGATCCGGATGGCGAAGCTCAAGGCGGGCCTGCATGAAAACCGCTAGGCGCCAGGCGCGAGAGGCCGCCCTGCAGGCGCTGTATGCCTGGCAGGTGTCCGGCGGCGACGCGCTCGAGCAGATGAAGGCACTCGAGGGCCACGAGCGAGCCGACCTCGCTTTTGCGCAGGCCATCGTGCGCGGCGTGAGCGGGCGCTCCTCGGAGCTCGAGGAGATGATCAGGCCGCACCTCGACCGGCCGCTCGAGAAGCTCTCGCCGGTGGAGCGCGCGATCCTCTATATCGGCAGCTACGAGCTGGCGGCGCACCCGGAGACGCCGTTCAAGGTCGTGCTCAACGAAGCCGTGGAGCTCGGCAAGAGCTTCGGCGGCACCGAAGGCCACCGCTTCGTGAACGGGGTGCTGGAAAAGGTCGCGGGCGCCGTCAGGCCCGACGAAGTCGCGCGCGGCCGAAAAATCGCCTGAACGAGTTCGAGCTCATCCGGCGGTTCTTCTACCGGCCGGCAAAAAGCGCGGAGATGGGAATCGGGGACGACTGCGCGCGGCTGCGCGTAGGCGAAGGCATGGAACTCGCCGTGACGACCGACATGCTGGTCGAAGGGCGCCATTTCCTGCCGGACGCGGATCCCCGCGCGCTGGGCCACAAGGCGCTGGCGGTCAATCTTTCCGATCTTGCGGCTTGCGGCGCCAGGCCGCGCTGGATCACGCTGGCGATCGCATTGAAAACGGCCGACGAGCGCTGGCTCGCGGCGTTCTCCGAAGGGCTGTTCTCGCTCGCGGAGCGCTGCGAGGTCGAGCTCGTGGGCGGCGACACGACGCGCGCCGAGCGGATCACGATCGACATCACCGCGCTCGGCGAGGTGCCGCGCGGGCAGGCGCTTACGCGCGGCGGCGCGCGTCCCGGGGACGACATCTGGGTGTCGGGCGAGCTCGGCGGCGCGGCCCTGGCGCTCGTGCATCCGGAGCTGCCCGCGGCGGCAAAGCGGCTGCATGAGCCCGAGCCGCGCATCGCGCTCGGCGTGCGATTGCGCGGACTCGCCAGCGCGGCGATCGACGTCTCCGACGGGCTGGCCGGCGACCTCGGCCATATTCTCGAGCGCTCCGGCGTCGGCGCCAGGGTGCGCTACGACGCGATTCCCAAATCCACTGCATTCGCGACTCTCGCGGATCGCCGGCTGGAAAGCGACTGCGTGCTCTCCGGCGGCGACGACTACGAGCTCCTCTTCACCGCCGGCGCCGATCGGCGCGCGCTCATCGGCGCGCTCGCGGGCGAGCTCGGCCTGTCCCTCGCGCGCATCGGCAGCATCGAGGCCTCGCCCGGCCTGCAGGTCGTGGATGCGGATGGCAAAGCGCTGCCGGTCAAGGGCGGCTTCGATCACTTCGCCACGCAATGATCGTCTTCAGGCCCACGCCGCGCTTCGTCTTCTCGCACCCCGCGCATCTCATCGCGTTCGGATTCGGCTCGGGGCTCGCGCCCGCGGCGCCCGGCACCGCGGGCACGCTCTTCGGCTGGCTGATCGGCTGGCTTGCGCTGGGGCCGGCCGCCCCCGCGCTCGTGATCGCCGCTGCCGCGGCCGGCTTTCTGGTTGGCATCTGGGCGTGCGGGGTGACCGGAAGAAGGCTCGGCATACCGGACCACGGCGGCATGGTGTGGGATGAGATCGTGGCGTTTCTCCTCGTGCTCGCGGTGCTGCCGAAAAGCTTCGGCTGGCAGCTCGCCGGCTTCCTGCTCTTTCGCCTGTTCGACATCGTCAAGCCGCCGCCCATCCGCTGGTTCGAGCGCCGCTACAAGGGGGGCTTCGGCGTGATGTTCGACGACCTGCTGGCCGCCGGCTATACGCTCATGGTCCTCGCCATCGCGAAAAGGCTCTTCTTGTGAATCTGGACGTTCTTTCAGCGGACATCGGTCGGCGCCTGCGGGCGGCAAAAGCCGTGCTGGTAAGCGCCGAGTCGTGCACCGGCGGCTGGGTCGCGCAAGTCGTGACCGCCACTGCAGGATCCTCCGCGTGGTTCGACCGCGGCTTCGTCACCTATTCGAACGAAGCGAAGCAGGAGCTCCTCGGGGTGAGCGCCGAAACGCTCGCGCGCCACGGCGCCGTCAGCGAGGAGACGGCGTGTGAAATGGCGCTCGGCGCGCTCGCGCGCGGCAAGGGCACGGTCTCCCTCTCCGTCACCGGGATTGCCGGGCCCGCGGGCGGAAGCAAGGAAAAACCGGTCGGCACGGTGTGCTTTGCGTGGGCGCGAGCCGGCCGCGCGCGCAGCGAGACCCGCCGCTTCGCCGGCGACCGCGAAAGCGTTCGCAAACAGTCGGTTATACGTGCGCTGGAAGGCCTCGCGGAATTCCTTGACGCGGGCTAGGTCCGCCCCTACATAGGAAGGATGACTGCAATCCGCCCCGCCGCAGTGGCGGGCATGTTCTATCCCGGCGACCGCTACTCGCTCGCCACGGAGCTCGAAGAGCTCATCGGCGACGTGGAGCACCTGGAGCCCCGTCTCGGTTTCCCGAAGGCGCTCGTCGTCCCGCACGCGGGATACATCTATTCCGGGCCGGTGGCCGCGCGAGCCTACGACCATCTCGCGGCGGCGCGCGGCATCGTGCGCCGCGTGGTGCTGCTCGGCCCGGTGCACCGTGTGCCTGTAAGAGGCCTGGCGCTTCCTGCCGCGCAGGCCTTCGAGACGCCGCTCGGCACCATCCCCGTAGACGAGGACGCCGTGCGCGCCGTGCAGGACCTCCCGCAAGTGCTCCAGAATGACGCCGCGCATGCGCTCGAGCACTCGCTCGAGGTGCAGCTGCCGTTCCTGCAGAAGATGCTGGGGCGCTTCTCGATCGTGCCGTTCGCTGTCGGCGTGGCGAGCGTCGAGGAAGTGGCCGGCGTGCTGGAGCGCGTCTGGGGCGGCCCCGAGACGCTCATCGTGATTTCCACGGATCTTTCCCACTACCACGCCTACGACGACGCCAGGCGCATCGACGCGGCAACGATCGCGCGTATCGCTTCGTTCGCCGGGAACCTGGACCATGACCAGGCGTGCGGCGCGACGCCGCTCAATGGCCTGCTCGCCCTCGCGTCGAGGAAGAACCTGTCCATCAAGCTCCTCGGCGCGTGCAATTCCGGCGATACCGCGGGCGGCAAGGACCGGGTCGTGGGCTATTCCGCGTTCGGGCTGCACGAGGGCGCCGAAGTGACTTTGGAGCACGCAGGGAAGGCGCTGCTTTCCCTGGCGCGGGGCGCGATCGAGGCTTCTTTCGCCGGCGCCACTCAGGCGAGTCCCGCGGAAACCTGGCTACAGCAGGCCGGGGCGACTTTCGTGACGCTCACCAAGGACGGCGGGGCGTTGCGCGGCTGCATTGGAAGCCTGGAGGCGGCGCGGCCCCTGGCACGCGACGTCACGGAGAACGCGCTCGGCGCCGCCTACCGCGATCCGCGCTTCCCGGCGCTCACCGCCGAAGAGTGGCGGGGCTGCCGCGTGGAGGTGTCGCTGCTCTCGGCGGCGAAGCCGGTGCGGTTCGCCGACGAAGCCGATCTCCTCGAGCAGATCCGCGCCGGCGAAGACGGGTTGATCCTCGAGGCCCACGGGCGGCGCGCGACCTACCTGCCGCAGGTCTGGGAAGCCATCGCCGACAAGCGGCAATTCCTCGAGGAGCTCAAGCGCAAGGCCGGGCTGGGCGCCGATACGCGCCTCGGGGCGTGCAAGATATCGCGCTACCGGGTGGCGAAATGGAAGGAATGACGGACCGCATGGCGCAGGATCCGGAAGCCGGTGTGCGGCCGGGCCGCTGGTGGCATCGGCTGGAGGACGGCCGCATCCAGTGCGACCTGTGCCCGCGCGACTGCAAGCTGCACGAAGGCCAGCGCGGCCTGTGCTTCGTACGCAAGCGCCAGGGCGACGAGATGGTCCTCACCACGTATGGGCGCTCTTCCGGCTTCTGCGTCGACCCCATCGAGAAGAAGCCGCTCAACCATTTCTATCCCGGCACCAGCATCCTGTCGTTCGGCACGGCGGGCTGCAACCTCGCCTGCAAGTTCTGCCAGAACTGGGACATTTCCAAGTCGCGCGAGATGGATCGACTGCAGGACGAGGCCACGCCCGACGCGATCGCCGCCGCGGCGCTGCGCCTGGGGTGCAAGTCGGTGGCCTTCACCTACAACGACCCGGTGATCTTCGCCGAATACGCGATGGACATCGCCGACGCCTGCCATGCCAGGGGCGTGCAGACCGTCGCGGTCACCGCCGGCTACATGCACGCCGCGCCGCGGCGCGAGTTCTACGCCAAGATGGACGCGGCGAACGTGGACCTGAAAGGCTTCACCGACGACTTCTACTACAGGATCTGCGGCGGCCGGCTCCAGCCGGTGCTCGACACGCTCGCCTACCTGGTGAAGGAAACCGGCGTGTGGACCGAGATCACCACCTTGCTCATTCCGGGTAAGAACGACTCGGAGGAGGATCTGCGCGCGCAGTGCAAGTGGATCCGCCAGAACCTGGGCGCCGACGTGCCGCTGCATTTCACCGCGTTCCATCCCGACTGGAAGATGACCGACGTGCGCGCGACGCCGGCCTCGACGCTCACGCGCGCTCGGGAAATCGCGCAGCTCGCCGGGCTGAATTATGTCTATACGGGCAATGTGCACGACGAAGAGGGCGGCTCGACCTATTGCCCCGCGTGCGAGAATCCCGTGATCGTGCGCGACTGGTACGACATCCGCGGCTACAAGCTCGACGATTCCGGCGCCTGCCGCTCCTGCGGCGCCTCGATCAGCGGCCGCTTCCAGAAGTTCGAGCGCGCGTTCGGGCCGCGCCGCATCCCGGTGCGCATCGCCGCCTGAAGCCCTTTTCGGAACCGAGCGAGCGCAACCGCGGGCCGATCCTCTCGATCCTGCAGCGGGTCTTCGCCGAGCGCACCCGGGTCCTGGAAATCGGCTCCGGCACCGGGCAGCACGCGGCCTACTTCGCGCCGCAGCTCCCGCACCTCGCATGGCAGCCCAGCGACCGGGCGGAAAACCTGCCCGGCATCCGGCTGTGGGCGGCAGAGGCGAAGGCGCCGAACCTGCTCGATCCCATCGAGCTCGACGTCGATGGGCCGTGGCCCGACCTCGGCGCCGACGCGGCGTTTTCGGCCAACACCTGCCACATCATGTCGTGGGCGCAGGTGGAGAAGTTCTTCGCCGCGGTAGGGCGCATGCTGCCTGCGCGCGGCGTGTTCGCGCTCTACGGCCCGTTTCTCTACCGCGGCCGCCCCACGGCCGAGAGCAACGCGCGCTTCGATGCCATGCTGCGAAGCCGCGACCCGCTGAGCGGCCTGCGCGAATACGAGGCGATCACCGCCCTTGCGCAACGCAATCGAATGGCCTTGGTCGAGGACAACGCCATGCCTGCGAACAACCGGCTCCTCGTGTTCGATCGGTTAAGCTAGGTCAACACAAGGGAGCGCGTGGCGAGCTACGTTCCTTCGATGCAGCTCAAGGGCCGCAGCACCCTCGCGGGGGATCTGTGGGGCGGCATGGCGGCCATGCTGGTCGCCGTTCCCTCGGCCATTGCTTTCGGGGTCACGATATTTGCGCCGCTGGGCGGCGGCTTCGCAGGCCAGGGCGCCATTGCCGGCTTGCTCGGCGCTGCCGCGGTCGGACTGGTCGCCGCGAGCCTCGGCGGCGCGCCGCGCCTCATCAGCGCGCCTTGCGCGCCGGCGGCGGCCCTGCTTGCCGCGTTCGCGATCCGCGCCACGCAATCCGGCACCGCCCCCGAGTCGGTGCTCGTCATGCTGGCGCTGATCGGCGTACTGTGCGGCGTTTTCCAGTTCGCCTTTGGCGCCGTGGGTCTCGGGCGCCTGATCAAGTACATGCCGTATCCCGTGGTCAGCGGCTACCTGACCGGCGTGGGGATCATCATCCTGCTGAGCCAGGTGCCGAAGTTCCTCGGCGCGCCGGGCACCGCCTCCCTCGGTCAGGTCCTGAGCGCGCCGGCCGCCTGGAGCATGCAGGCGATGTTCATCGGCGCCGCGACCATCGCTGCCACGACGCTGGGACCGCGCCTGACGAAGCTCGCCCCGGCGCCCGTGCTCGGCATCGCAGGCGGCGTGGTGGCCTTCTTCATCCTCGGCTTCAGCGACCGCTCGCTTCTGCGCCTGGATCACAATCCGCTGCTCATCGGCGCGCTGCCGGTTTCCGCGGCCGCGCTCGGCGAGCTGGCCATGGCGCGCTGGAGCTCGATTGCGCACCTGGACCTCGGCATGCTCGCGCAGGCCTTCGTCCCGGGCCTGACGCTCGCCGCGTTGCTGTCCATCGATACGCTCAAGACCTGCGTCGTCACCGACGCGCTCACGCGAAGCCGGCACGATTCCAATCGCGAGCTGATCGGCCAGGGCTGCGGCAACATTGCGGCGGGATTGCTGGGCGGCGCGCCGGGGGCCGGGGCGATGGGAACGACCATGGTCAACATCGCGAGCGGCGGCCAGACCCGGCGCTCCGGCATGACCGAGGGCGCGCTGTCGCTCGCCGCGCTGCTCGTGCTCGCGCCGCTCATCGGCTGGATCCCGATCGCCGCGCTGGCCGGGATCCTGATCGTGGTCGGCGCGCGCATGATCGACTGGCAGAGCGTGCACCTCGTGCGCTCGCGCGCCACCGCCCTGGATTTCGGCGTGATCGTGGCCGTCGTGGTGGTGGCCGAGACGGTCGGGCTGATCGCCGCCTCGGCCGTGGGCGCGGGGCTCGCGGGCCTGCTCTTTATTCGCGAGCAGACCCGAGGCACCGTGGTGCACCGCAAATCGTTCGCCGGCCAGATCCACTCGAAGCAGGTGCGGCTGCCCGAAGAGCTCGAGGTGCTGGCGAGGGAGGGCGAGCAGGCGGTGATCTTCGAGCTGCAGGGCAGCCTTTTCTTCGGCACCACCGACCAGCTCTACAGCGCGCTCGAGCCCGAGATCGACCGTCGGCAATACGTCATCCTCGACCTGCGCCGCGTGCAGTCGGTCGACGTCACCGCGGCCCACCTGCTCGAGCGCATCGAGGACATGCTGGCGGAGCGCAAGGCCTGCCTGGTCTTCAGCCACCTGCCGAAGCAGGTGCCGAGCGGGCAGGACATGACGCGCTATTTCGGCGACGTCGGGCTGGTGAAGCCGGAGCGCCGCGCGCTCATCTTTGAGCACCTCCACGACGCGCTCGAATGGGTGGAGAACAACATCCTCGAGGAGGCGCACGTGGCGCACGCCGCGGAGCGGCCGCTCGAGCTCGCCGAGCTGGGCCTGTTCCGCGGCCGGAAGAGCGAGACGCTGGCGGCGCTCGAGAGCTGCATGGAGCGGCGCAGCTTTCGCGACGGCGAGGTGATCTTCCGCCGTGACGACCCCGGCGAGGCGCTGTACTTCATCCGCCGGGGAAAGGTGCGTGCGCTGCTGCCGGTCGCGAACGGCCAGACGCACCACCACCTCGCGACCTTCGGGCGCGGCGACTTCTTCGGCGAGATGTCGTTCCTCGACCGCGAGCCGCGTTCGGCCGACGCGGTGGCGCAGACCGAGACGGAGCTATTCGTGCTGGCGCGCTCGCGCTTCGACACGCTGGCAGCAGAGCACCGCGCGCTCGCCGCGAACCTGCTCGAAGGCATCGCGCGCACCCTCGCGATCCGCCTGCGCTACAGCAACCGGGACCTCATGCTGCTGCAGATTTCCTGATAGCTCCTAGTCCTTCAACAACAACTGCACCAAACCGGCGGTGCTGTCCCAGCGCTTGCCGCCGCGCGCCTCGAGGTGCGACCAGAACTGGTCGACCAGCGCCGCCACCGGCAGGCGCGCTCCGCTCTTCCTCGCCTGGTCGAGGCAGATGCTCATGTCCTTGCGCATCCACTCGGTGGCGAAGCCGAAGCCCTCGGCCTTCATCTCGTCCATCTGCTTCCAGCGGTTTTCCATCTGCCAGGACTGCGCCGCGCCCTTGGAGATCACCGCGATGACCTTCTCGACGTCGAGCTTGTTGCGCTTGGCGAAGGCGACCGCCTCGGCGAGCCCCTCGGCGATGCCCGCGATGCAGATCTGGTTCGCCATCTTGGTGAGCTGGCCGGCGCCCGGGCTGCCGATGAGGGCCGCCATCTTGGCGTAGGCGTCGATCACCGGCTTCGCTCTTGCGAAGGTCGCTTCCTCGCCGCCGCACATGATGCCGAGCTGGCCGTTGACCGCGCCCGCCTGTCCACCCGACACGGGGGCGTCGATGAAGCCGATGCCTTTTTCCCGCGTCTTCTCGAACAGCTCCCTCGCAATGGTGGCGGAGGCGGTGGTGTGGTCGACGAGGATGGCGCCCTTCTTCATGCCAGCGAGGGCGCCGTTTTCCCCGTACACCACCGAGCGCACGTCGTCGTCGTTGCCCACGCACATCATCACGAAATCGCAGTCCTTGGCCGCCTCGCGCGGGGTCGGGGCCTGCTTGCCGCCGTACTCCTTCGCCCATTGCTGCGCCTTGGCGGCGGTGCGGTTGTAGACCGTCACCTCGTGGCCGCCCTTTTTCAGCAGGTGACCGGCCATCGGGTAGCCCATGACTCCCAGGCCGAGGAATGCAACTTTCGCCATCGCGCTCTCCAAGACATTGTCGGATTTGGGGAAACGGGAATTTACCACCGGGCCGGCCGCGCCCTCGTTGACAGCCGACCGTCAACCATTACAATGCATGGACGTTTATACAGTATCCGGTGCCGGCCCAGGGGCGAGCTTCCTGCCGTTAGATGCCGACAAATAAGAGATAGAGGATCAGCATGGACGACAGCAAATCGAGGGCGCTAGCGGCGGCCCTGTCGCAGATCGAAAAGCAGTTCGGCAAGGGCTCCATCATGAAGATGGACGCCGAGGCGGCCAAGGACGTGCAGGTGGTGTCCACCGGCTCGCTCGGCCTGGACCTCGCGCTCGGCGTCGGCGGCCTGCCGCGCGGCCGGGTGGTGGAGATCTACGGCCCGGAATCGTCCGGCAAGACCACGCTCACGCTGCAAGTCATCGCCGAGATGCAGAAAGCCGGCGGCACGGCGGCGTTCATCGACGCGGAGAACGCGCTCGACATCACCTACGCCGCCAAGCTCGGCGTCAAGACGGAAGACCTGCTCATCTCCCAGCCCGACACCGGCGAGCAGGCGCTCGAGATCGCCGACATGCTGGTGCGCTCGGGCGCGGTGGACGTCATCGTCATCGACTCGGTGGCGGCGCTCACGCCCAAGGCCGAGATCGAAGGCGAGATGGGCGAGCCGCAGATGGGCCTGCAGGCGCGGCTCATGAGCCAGGCGCTGCGCAAGCTCACCGCCAACATCAAGCGCACCAACACGCTGGTCATCTTCATCAACCAGATCCGCATGAAGATCGGCGTCATGTTCGGCAACCCGGAGACCACGACCGGCGGCAACGCGCTCAAGTTCTACGCGTCGGTGCGCATGGACATCCGCCGCATCGGCTCCATCAAGAAAGGCGACGAGGTCGTCGGCTCCGAGACCCGCGTCAAGGTCGTGAAGAACAAGGTCGCGCCCCCGTTCCGCCAGGCCGAGTTCGACGTCATGTACGGCGAGGGCATCTCGCGCGAAGGCGAGGTGCTCGAGATCGGCGTGCTCCACGGCGTGCTGGAGAAGTCGGGCGCCTGGTACATCTACAACAGCGACCGCCTCGGCCAGGGCAAGGACAACGCCCGCGAGTTCCTGAAGGAAAATCCGGCGCTCGCCAAGGAGATCGAGGCGAAGATCCGCGAGAAGGCCGGCGCGGTTGCGGTGAAGCCGCAAGCCGAGCAAGCGGCCGAGGACGACGGCAAGGTCGAGAAGCTCCCGACCAGAAAACGGGGCTGATGAAGGACAGGCCGGACACGCCCGCCGAGCTGAAGCAGCGGGCGCTCCGGTACCTCGTGCGCCGCGAGCATTCGCGCGCGGAGCTCGCCCGCAAGCTCGCCGCGCACGCCGAATCCTCCGAAGCCGTGCAGCTGGTGCTGGAGGGGCTGCTATCCAAAAAGCAGCTTTCCGACGAGCGCTTCGCCTCCGAGCGCGCCCGCGTCCTTTCCCGCAAGTACGGGCCGGCAAAAATCCGGCAGGACCTCAAGGCGCGCGGCGTCGCCGAAGAGGTGATCGACCGGCTTTCCCCGGACGACGAGTCCGCGCGCGCGCGGGCCATTCTCGCCAGGAAATATCGTGAGCCCGCCGCCTCGCGCGAAGAACGCGCCAGGCGGGCGCGCTTCCTTCAGGGCCGCGGCTTTTCCTACGAAGCGATCAAGAAGGCGCTTTCGCTTTCCGAGCCCGAGTAGTTATCCCGCAGTATTTTTTTGCAGTAGTTGTCCGCATCTTCCCGGCGCGAAGCGTTACTCCTCCACGCGCTTGAGCGCGTAGAGAGGAGGTGAACGACATGGATTCAGCACAAGCATTGGCCGTGGTCCGCTCGCTCGCGAACGGCGTCGATCCGGAAAGCGGCGAAGTGTTTCCGCCGGAGAGCGCCTACCAGCGCCCGCACGTCGTGCGCGCGCTGTACGAAGCCGCGACCGCGCTCGAGCGCATCGAGCGCTTCGAGCGGCGCAAGGCGCAGATGCCGCCGAAGACCGGCGAGCCCTGGTCGGAGGACGAGGACCGCAAGCTCCTCGCGGGGTTCGACGCCGGGCGCGCGCTGCAGGAGCTCGCCGCGGCGCACGAGCGTACGATGGGCGCGGTCCGGGCGCGGCTCCTGAAGTACGGGCGCATCAACGCGTAGCGCTTCACCGGAGTGTCCGCGGCACTCCGGGTTTTACCCGCCCGTGCAGTAGAATTCTCCCAATGAAATCAAACGAGATTCGCTCGAGCTTCCTCGACTATTTCAAGTCGAAGGGGCACACGATCGTCCCTTCGAGCCCGCTCGTGCCGGCGAACGATCCGACGCTGCTTTTCGTCAACTCGGGGATGGTGCAGTTCAAGGACGTGTTCCTCGGCAAGGAAAAGCGGCCCTACAGCCGGGCGACCACGGCGCAGCGCTCGCTGCGCGCCGGCGGCAAGCACAACGACCTCGAGAACGTCGGCTACACCGCGCGCCACCATACCTTCTTCGAGATGCTCGGCAATTTCTCGTTCGGGGATTACTTCAAGAAGGACGCGATCCATTTCGCCTGGGAGCTGCTCACCAAGGTCTACAAGCTTCCCCCCGAGCGGCTCTGGACCACGGTGTACGAGACGGACGACGAAGCCTACGAGCTGTGGACCAAGGCGATCGGCGTGCCGCCGCAGCGCTGCGTGCGCATCGGCGACAAGCCCGGCGGGCACAAATACCAGTCGGACAATTTCTGGCAGATGGCGGACACCGGCCCGTGCGGGCCCTGCAGCGAGATCTTCTACGATCACGGCGCAGGCATCCCGGGCGGCCCGCCCGGCTCGGCGGATGCCGACGGCGACCGCTACATCGAGATCTGGAACCTGGTGTTCATGCAGTTCAACCGGGACGACAAGGGCGTGATGCATCCGCTCCCCAAGCCGTCGGTCGATACCGGCATGGGCCTCGAGCGCATTGCCGCGGTGCTGCAAGGCAAGCACTCCAACTACGAGATCGATCTTTTCCAGGACCTGATCGCCGCGGCCGCGCGCGAGACCGCAAGCCGCGAGCGCAAGAACCCTTCGCTCAATGTCATCGCGGACCACATCCGCGCCTGCGCCTTCCTGATCGTGGACGGCGTCATCCCCGGGAACGAAGGCCGGGGCTACGTGCTGCGCCGGATCATCCGCAGGGCAATCCGCCACGGCTACAAGCTCGGCCAGCACCAGCCGTTTTTCTACCGCCTGGTGCCCGATCTCGACAAGGCGATGGGGGAGGCCTATCCGGAGCTGCGCGCCGCCAAAGGCAAGGTGGGCGACGTGCTCAAGCAGGAAGAGGAGCGCTTCGCCGAGACGCTGGAAAACGGCATGTCCGTCCTCGAGTCGGCGCTCGCCTCCGGCGAAAAGCTGCTCGACGGGGAGACCGTGTTTCGCCTGTACGACACGTTCGGCTTCCCGGTGGACCTCACCGCGGACATCGGCCGCGAGCGCGGCGTGATGATCGACATGGCGGGATTCGAGGCCGCCATGGAGCAGCAGCGCGAGCGCGCGCGTGCCGCATCCAAGTTCTCGATGGCCGCCGGGCTCGAGTACTCGGGCGGCAAGACGGTGTTCCATGGCTACGAGAAGCTCGCGCATCCGGCCAAGGTCGTGGCGCTCTACCGCGAGGGAGCCCAGGTGCAGTCGCTCAGGAGCGGCGATACCGGCACGGTGGTCCTGGACGAGACGCCTTTCTACGCGGAGTCCGGCGGCCAGGTCGGCGACCGGGGCGAGCTGGTCGGCGCCTCCGGCACGTTCGCGGTCGAGGACACGCAGAAGATCCAGGCCGAAGTCTTCGGCCACCATGGCGCCGTGAAAAGCGGAACCCTGAAGGTCGGCGACCGGGTGGATGCGCGCGTGGACACCGCGCTGCGCGAGCGCACGATGCGCAACCATTCGGTGACGCACCTCATGCACAAGGCGCTGCGCGAGGTCCTCGGGCCGCACGTGCAGCAGAAGGGCTCGCTCGTCGACGCCGACAAGACGCGCTTCGACTTCTCGCACAACAAGCCCATGACCGAGGAGGAGATCCGCAAGGTCGAGGCGCTCGTCAACGCGGAGATCCTGCAGAACACGCCGACCCGCGCCCAGGTCATGCCGATCGAGCAGGCAAAGCGCTCCGGCGCGATGATGCTCTTCGGCGAGAAGTACGGCGACGAGGTGCGCGTGCTCGATATCGGCAGCTCGCGCGAATTCTGCGGCGGCACGCACGTCGCGCGCACCGGCGACATCGGCGTGTTCAAGATCCTGTCGGAAGGCGGCGTCGCCGCGGGCATCCGGCGCGTCGAGGCGACCACGGGACTGACGGCGCTCGCGATGATGGACGCCCAGCTGCGCGAATTCCGCGACGTCGCGCGCCATCTGCGCGCGCAGCCCGGGCCCGGGATGGCGGAGAAAGCGCTCGTCGGCCTGCTCGAGGAAAAGAAAGCGCTCGAAAAGGAGCTCTCGCGCATGCGCTCCAGGCTCGCGTCGGGCCAGGGCTCCGACCTGAGCGCCCAGGCGGTGGAGGTCAAGGGAACGAAGGTGCTCGCCGTCACGGTAGACGGCGCCGACGCGAAGTCCCTGCGCGAGGCCATGGACAGCCTGAAGGAGAAGCTGAAGTCGGCGGCAATCGTCCTGGGCGCGGTGAACGACGGCAAGATCTCGCTCATCGCCGGCGTCACGGCCGACCTTACCGGCAAGGTCAAGGCCGGCGAGCTCGTGAACTACGTCGCCCAGCAGGTGGGCGGCAAGGGGGGCGGGCGCGCCGACATGGCGCAGGCCGGCGGCACCGATGCCGCCAAGCTACCGGCGGCGCTTCAATCGGTGCAGCCGTGGGTCGAGCAGCGGCTGTGAGGGCGGCGCTGCCGGCGGCGCGCTAGAAGCCGATCCGCGACCTGCGGCTGGCGCGGCCGTCGTTGATGTCGTCGGCCGAGACTTCGGCCCGGCCCGCGATCTTGGCATTGCCGAAGGCGGCGTGAATGGCGCGCCGCATCTCGCGCGGCGGCAGGGCCGCCAGCCGCTCGAGGGCGGATGCGCCCAGCGTCTCGGGGAACTGCCGGCCCCAATCGTGCGCGCCGCGGATCTCGCCGTAGATGGTCTGCGCGATGCGCGCGGCGCCGCTCGCGTCGGGGGCCTCGATCTCGTACACCGAAAGGCGGTTGAGCAGCGGCTCGGGAATGCGCGCCGCGTCGTTCGCGGTCGCGAGCCACACGGCGCCCGAGGCGTCGATCGGCAGCTCCACGAACTCGTCGACGAAGCGCGTGGCGGTCTGGCTCTCCAGCAGCTCGTACAGCGCGCCCAGCGGATCGTACTGTCCGTCGGCGCTCGCCTTGTCGAGCTCGTCCACCACGATGACCGGGTTGGCGTAGTCGCCGTTCACGAAGGTGTCGAATACTTTGCCGGGCTTGGCGTTCTTCCACTGCGACGACGCGCCGGACAGCACCCATCCCGCGGTGAGCGAGCTCATCGGCACGAAGCCGAATCCGGTGCCGAGGAGCTCGGCGACCTTGCGCGCAAAGTGCGTCTTGCCGATGCCGGGCTCGCCCAACAGCAGCATGGGCGGCAGCTCGACCGAGTCGTTTGAGTCGATGCACAGCGCGAGATGCTTGCGGATGTCGTCGAGCACCTCGCCGAAGTTCGGCAGGTCGTCGAACAGCGGGTCCATTTCGGGCAGCGCGGAGGGCTTCACGGTGAAGCGCTGGCCGCCCAGGCGCAGCATCTTCTCGTAGACCGCGCGCAGCGCCTCGTTGGCGCCGGGGGAAAGCTCGTGCAGGGCTTTCTCCACCGTCGGCACGTCGTAGACGTCCTTGAAGCCGGCGATGGGAATGACAGGCTGTGGCTTGGCGACGGTTTCCGGCATGTGGTCACCTTCCTTTTTTTTGGCTTCTGACTCCACCCCGCAGGAAAAAATTAGCATGATGCGTACGACCTAGCAAACCCCGCGCCTGGCAATCGGCGAGCATGAGTGCCAATCGGGTAGAGTCCCGCCCATGAAATCCTTAACGGCAAGCTTCCGCTCGGAGTTGACCGCCGAGGCGTTCAATAGCCGAAGCGGCGGGCACCTGCCTGGTCTCATCGGACTATCGATCGTGTCCGTGAGCCCGGAGGCCCTGGAGAGCCGCCTCGAGATCCGCCGCGAGCTGCTGGCGCCCAACGGCTTCCTGCACGCCGCCACGGTGATCGCGCTCGCGGACACGAGCTGCGGCTACGGCTGTGTCACGCACCTGCCCGCCGGCGCGAGCGGCTTCACGACCATCGAGCTCAAGGCCAACTTCCTCGGCACCGCGCTCGAGGGCGCGCTGCATTGCCGGGCTGCGCCGGTGCACCTCGGGCGCACCACCCAGGTCTGGGACGCCGAGGTCAAGGTCGAGCAGACCGGCGCGAGGATCGCGCTCTTCCGGTGCACCCAGATGGTCCTGTGGCCCAAATAGGCGCGCGCAACGCCTTGCCATTTGCCAGCCGAGGAGCATTCGTGCTTCAATCGACTCCGATGAGCCGCTGCTTCTTCGGGTTTTTCTTCTTTTTCTATTTCCCGCGCCTGCTGGCGGAGGGGAACGGCTAGCCGCATCACCGCGAATCCCGAAAAACCGCCAGCCGAAAGCCTGGCGGTTTTTTTTTGCCCAAGGTGAACAACCATGACCGCGCCCACCGACACCACGCACGAGCACCAGGACAAGACCTCGCTCACCGACGACGAGCGCATTGCCAGCATCGTCCCGCTGCCGCCGCCCGAGCACCTCATCCGCTTCTTCCCGATCCAGGGAACGGCGGTGGAGGCGCTGATCAGCGAGACGCGCCGCAAGGTGCGACAGATCCTGCACGGGCGCTCCGACCGCATGCTCGTCGTGATCGGGCCCTGCTCGATCCACGATCCGGCGGCCGCCATCGCCTATGCGGAAAAGCTGCTCGCGGAGCGAAAAAAGCACCAGGACGACCTCGAAGTGCTGATGCGCGTGTACTTCGAGAAGCCGCGCACGACCGGGGGATGGAAGGGTCTGATCAACGATCCGTACATGAACGGCAGCTTTCGCATCAACGAGGGCCTGCGCATCGCGCGCGACCTGCTGGTGAAGATCAACCAGGCCGGCGTGCCCGCCGGGTGCGAGTTCCTCGACGTGATCTCGCCGCAATACATCGGCGACCTGGTCTCCTGGGGCGCCATCGGCGCGCGCACGACGGAGAGCCAGGTGCACCGCGAGCTCGCCTCCGGCCTGTCGGCGCCGGTCGGATTCAAGAACGGCACGGACGGCAACGTGCGCATCGCGGTAGACGCCCTGCTCGCGGCGCGCCAGAAGCACCATTTCCTCTCGGTGCACAAGAGCGGGCAGGTGGCCATCGTGGAGACGCGGGGCAACGAGGACTGCCACGTCATCCTGCGCGGCGGCAGGCAGCCGAACTACGACGCCGCGAGCGTGCAGGCCGCGTGCGAGGAGCTCGCGCGCGCGAAGCTGCCCGAGCGCGTGATGATCGATTGCTCGCACGCCAATTCATCGAAGCAGTTCAAGCGCCAGGCGGACGTGGCGGGCGACATCGCGGAGCGCGTGGCCCAGGGCGAGCGGCGCATCGTCGGCCTCATGGTCGAGTCGAACCTGGTGGAGGGCCGGCAGGATCTCGGGACCGGCCGCGGGCTCGTCTTCGGCCAGAGCGTGACCGATCCCTGCCTGGGATGGGACGATTCGGTAAAGCTGCTCGAGGGCCTGGCCGCCGGCGTCCAGCGCCGGCGCAAGCTGCGGCGCGGCTGAGCGCGCACGCGGGCCGACCGCCTGCGTCTGCGATTGGGCATAATGCGCCACGTATGCCGGACCGGCCGCAGCAGCTTGCCCATCTGGAGCATCTCGGCGACGCCACCCAGTTCGCCGAGCAGCTGCGCGCCCTGATTCCCAAATGCGCGCTGCTCGAGAACTTCTCGTCCTCGGAAGTGCGCCTGCTCGCGCATTTCATGGAGGTCTACCGCGCCGAGCCGGGGATCGAGGTAATCCGCGAGGGCGACGGCGGGGACTTCATGCTGATGCTGATCGAGGGCAAGGTCGAGGTGCGCAAGCGCGACCGCTGGAATACGCCGCAGCTGATCGCCGAGGTCGATGCCGGAAAGGTGCTCGGCGAGATGTCCATGATCGACGGCGAAGCGCGCTTCGCCACGTGCGTGGCCGTCGAGCCGGTCCTGGTGGCGATGCTCGACCGCGAAAGCCTGGCGCGCATCATCGTCGAGCAGCCGATGCTCGGCGCCAAGGTCCTCATGGAGCTCGTGCTCATGCTCTCCCAGCGCCTGCGCGCGACCAGCCAGCGGCTGCTCGAGCTGCTCGATGACCAGTCGCAGCGCGCGCTGAATGTCCTTTAGCGGGTTGTAAGGCGCAGTCCCCGGCTTCCGACTAGAGCAGGCATGCACGCGACGCTTCCCCTTATGCGCGAGTTCGGGTTTCCTGCCTTGCGCCGCGGACCGCTCGAGACCCTGCAGGTCAACCTCGGCTACAGGTGCAACCAGAGCTGCCTGCATTGCCACGTCAATGCCGGGCCGCACCGCACGGAGATGATGTCGCGCGAGACGCTCGGCGACGTGCTCGTCTTCCTGCAGATGTCGGGCCTGCGCAGGCTCGACGTGACCGGCGGCGCGCCCGAGCTCAATCCCGGTTTCCGCACGCTGGTTTCCCGGGCGCGAAGCGCCGGCGCGCACGTGATCGATCGCTGCAACCTCACCGTGCTCCTCGAGCCGGGCCAGGAGGATCTCGGCGAATTCCTGGCCGCGCAGGACGTCGAGATCACCGCTTCGCTGCCCTGCTACGGCGAGGAGCTCGTCGACCGGCAGCGCGGGCAGGGCGTGTACGAGCGCAGCATTGCGGCGCTCAAGCGCCTCAATGCGCTGGGCTACGGCGCGCCCGCGGGCCGGCTCGTCCTCAACCTGGTCTACAACCCCCAGGGCCCGTCGCTGCCGCCGCCGCAGGAGCAGCTCGAGGCCGACTACCGCAAGGCGCTGTCGGAGAGGCACGGCGTGGTCTTCAACAAGCTCTACACGCTCGCCAACATGCCGATCCAGCGCTTCGGCTCGACGCTCGTCTCGAAGGGCACCTTCGGCGAGTACATGCAGCTCCTGCGCCGCGCGCATCGCGACGAGAACCTTGGCGCGGTGATGTGCCGCACGCTCGTCTCAGTGGACTGGCGGGGCTTTCTGTACGACTGCGACTTCAACCAGATGCTCGGCTTGCCCTTGGCCATCGCAGGCCGCAAGCGCATCCATATCACCGAGCTCATCGGGCGCGATCTTGCGGGCAATCCGATCGCCGTGCGCGATCACTGCTACGGCTGCACCGCCGGCCAGGGCTCGTCCTGCGGCGGCGCGCTCGCACCGTGACGCGCGCGCGGCTCGCGATCGCCGCGCTCCTCCTGCTCGCCGTCGCCGCCTTTCTCGTCGCGGGCGGGCCGCAGTACCTGAGCTTTGCCAACCTGCAGGAGCTGCGCGCCGCGGTCGAGCGCTACTACGCCGCGCACCGGATCGAGACGCTGCTCGCCTACTTTTTCGTCTACGTGCTCTGCACCGGCCTGTCGCTCCCGGGAAGCGCCACCATCCTGACGCTGATCGGCGGCGCGGTGTTCGGCTTCGTGTGGGGCACGGTCCTCGTCTCGTTTGCCGCCAGCCTTGGCGCGACGCTCGCATTCTTGCTGTCCCGGTTCATCCTGCGCGACTGGGTACAGCAGCGCTTCGGCGGCTACCTGCGCGCCGTGAACGAGGGCATCGAGCGCGAGGGCGGGTTCTACCTGTTCACCTTGCGCCTGATTCCCTACGTCCCCTACTTTGCCATCAACCTGGTGATGGGCCTCACGCCCATGCGGGCGTGGACCTTCTACTGGGTGGGGCAGCTCGGCATGCTCGCCGGCACGATGGTGTACGTGAATGCCGGGACCCAGCTCAGTTCGATCCACTCCGCCGCGGAGATCGTCTCGCCCCGCCTGGTGGGCGCTTTTCTGCTGCTCGCGTTCTTTCCGCTCCTTGCAAAGAAGCTGGTCGACGCCGTGCGGGCAAAGCGCGTGTACTCGCGCTGGACCCGGCCGGCGCGCTTCGAGCGCAACCTCGTCGTGATCGGTGCCGGGTCGGCTGGCCTCGTGTGCGCGTACATCGCGGCGACCCTGCGCGCGAAGGTGACGCTCGTCGAGAAGCACCGCATGGGCGGCGATTGCCTCAACACCGGCTGCGTCCCGTCGAAGGCGCTCCTCAAATCGGCACGCGTGCTTGCCCAGATGCGCCGCGCCGCGGAGTTCGGCCTGAAAAGTGCCCACGCCGAAGTCGATTTCGCTCAGGTCATGGAGAGGGTGCAGCGCGTCGTCGCCGCAGTGGCGCCGCACGACTCGGCCGAGCGCTACCGCAGCCTCGGCGTCGAATGCCTCCAGGGCGAGGCACGCATCGCCTCGCCCTGGTCGGTCGAAATCACGAGCAACGGCGCGAGGCGCGTCGTCACCACGCGCTCGATCATCATCGCGGCGGGCGCGCGCCCCTTCGTGCCGCCGATCCCGGGCATCGACAAGGTCGAGGTCCTCACTTCCGACAATGTCTGGGACCTTCGCGAGCTGCCGCGCCGCCTCGTGGTGCTGGGCGGCGGCCCGGTCGGCTGCGAGCTCGCGCAGGCTTTCGCCCGCTTCGGCTCGCAGGTGACGCAGATCGAGATGCTGCCTCGCCTTCTCGCGCGCGAAGACGAGGAGGTGTCCGCGGCGCTGCAGAGCAGGTTCGCATCCGAAGGCGTTCGCGTGCTGACCGGGCACAAGGCAACCGAGGTGCGGGTCGAAGGATCGCGCAAATGGCTGGTCGCCCAGCACGCCGGCGCCGAGGTCGTTGTCGAGTTCGACGCGCTCCTCTGCGCGCTCGGCCGGCAGGCCAATACCGCCGGCTACGGGCTGGAAGAGCTCGGCATCCCGGTGACGAGGTCCGGAACCATCGCCACGGACGACTACCTGCGCACGCGCTATCCGAACATCTACGCATGCGGCGACGCGGCCGGGCCTTATCAATTCACGCACGCGGCATCGCACCAGGCCTGGTATGCGACCGTAAACGCGCTCCTCGGGGCCTTCCGCAGCTTCCGTGCCGACTATTCCGTGATCCCATGGGCTACGTTCACCGAGCCGGAAGTGGCGCGGGTCGGCCTCAATGAAACCGACGCGAGGCAGCGGAATATCCGGTATGAGGCGACCGTATACCGATTGGATGACCTCGATCGCGCCATCGCCGACGGCGAGGCCCACGGCATGGTGAAAGTGCTCACCGTTCCGGGCGGGGACCGCGTGCTGGGCGCCACGATCGTGGGCGAGCAGGCCGGCGAGCTGATCGGCGAATTCGTCCTCGCCATGCGCCACGGCCTCGGGCTGAAGAAGATCCTGGGGACGATCCACGTCTATCCCACTCTCGCCGAGGCGAACAAGCACGCCGCCGGGGCCTGGAGGCGCGCGCACGCGCCCGAGGGCCTCTTGCGCAAGGTCGAGCGGCTGCAGGCATGGATGCGGGCGTAGCGCTTTCGGTCGTCGTGCCGGTGCTCAACGAAGCGCGGGGCGTCCGGGCGTTTCTCGAGGCGCTTGCGCCGCTTCGCCGCGAAGGGGTCGAAGTCGTCGTCGTCGATGGCGGGAGCGAAGATGGCACGCCGGACGTTGCGCGCGGCCTGTGCGACCAGCTGCTGACGGCGCCGCGCGGTCGCGCGCGCCAGATGAACGCGGGCGCGCGCGCAGCGCGCGGGGCGCGGCTTGTCTTCCTGCACGCCGATACGCGGCTCCCGCCGCGCGCGCTGCAGGCGATCCGGGACGCGCTGGAGCACCACGCCTGGGGCCGCTTCGACGTGCGCATCGAGGGCCGGCATCCCATGCTGCCCGTGATCGCATGCGCCATGAACGCGCGCTCGCGGCTCACCGGCATCGCGACCGGCGACCAGGCCATTTTCGTGCGCCGCGAGGCGTTCGAGGGGTTTCCGGACCTGCCCCTCATGGAAGACGTGGCATTCAGCAAGGCAATGAAGCGCAAGGCCCGCCCCGCCTGCCTGCGCGCCCGGGTACGCACGTCCGGGCGCCGCTGGGAAAAGCGCGGCGTGCTGGCCACACTGCTGCTCATGTGGCGGCTGCGTCTCGCATTTGCCCTCGGTGCGGACCCGGCGCACCTGGCGGAGCGCTACCGGTGAGGGCGGGCTGCGTCGTCATCGTATTCGCGCGCGCCCCGGTAGCCGGCAAGGCGAAGACGCGCTTGTCCGCTCAGCTGGGGGCTGCCGGCGCGGCGAAGCTTCACGCGCGGCTTGCGCGGCAAGCCGTCCTCACCGCGCTTCGCGCCGGCTGCGGGCCGGTGGAGCTGCATGGCACGCCGTGGCGCCATTCCTTTTTCCGCTCGTGCGCGCGGCGCTACGGCGTGCGCGTGCAGCCGCAGCGCGGCGCCGACCTGGGCGAGCGCATGCGGCGCGCCTTGGCCGGCGCGCTTCGCCGCCGGCGCGCCGCGCTCCTCATCGGCAGCGACTGCCCCGCGCTTCGTGCGCGCGATCTGCGCCGCGCGGCGCGCTTGTTGTGCGGCGCCTGCGACGTCGCGCTCGCGCCGGCCGAGGATGGCGGCTACGCCCTTATCGGGGCGCGGTCCGCTTCACGCCTGTCTTTTGAAGGCGTGCGCTGGGGGGAGCGCGGCGCATACAGGCAAACCACGCGCAATCTGGATATGCGCGGCTTGCGCTGGCGCGCATTGCGCACCGTCTGGGACGTCGACCGGCCGGAGGACCTTGAGCGCTTGGCGGCGCTGCGCTTCCGACGAATCGCAGGCCGTTTCTGACGGTTTTCTGCAAGGCGAGCGCCGTTAGGCCCGTGTTACACTTTGCCGCGCAAAAAGACCCGCGGCCCATAGCGGTACCGGGCCTGTGTCATACCTCTGGAGGAGGCAATGAAAATCAAGAGTCCGAAGGACTTCTGGTCCGCGGTCATGTTCATCGGCTTCGGCGTGTTCTTCATGGCCTGGTCGCTGACCCATTACCAGATGGGGACGGCCGTGCGCATGGGCCCCGGCTACTTCCCGACCGTCCTCGGCGGCCTGCTCACGGTGCTGGGCCTCATCGTCCTTGCCGGATCGCTCGCGGTGCAGGGACCCGCGGTGCCGCAGTTCCATTTCCGCCCGCTCATCTTCATCACCGTCGGCGTCGTCCTCTACGGATATCTCATGAAGCCGCTCGGCCTCGTCGGGGCCACGGCGGCGCTGGTGTTCGTCAGCGCCTACGGCGGGCACGAGTTCAAGTGGCGCGAGGTGCTGATCCTGTTCGCAATTCTTTTCGTCTTTTCGTGGCTGGTGTTCGTCAAGGGCCTGACCTTGCCCTTCCCGATCTGGCCCGCGGCGTTCGAGTAAGCGGAGACGGCAATGGAAATCTTTCATAATCTGGTCCTCGGCTTCCAGGTCGCGGTCCATCCGCTGAACGTGCTGTATTGCTTCATCGGCGTGATCCTCGGCACGCTGATCGGGGTGCTGCCCGGCATCGGGCCCATCGCCACCATCGCGATGCTGCTGCCGATCACGTTCAACCTGAATCCGGTCGCCGCGCTCATCATGCTCGCCGGCATCTACTACGGCGCGCAGTACGGCGGCTCGACCACGGCGATCCTCGTCAACATCCCGGGCGAGTCGTCCTCGGTGGTCACGTGCCTCGACGGCTACCAGATGGCGCGGCAGGGGCGGGCGGGGCCTGCGCTCGCCATTGCGGCGATCGGCTCCTTCTTCGCCGGCTGCGTGGCGACGCTCATCATCGCGGTCGCTGCGCCGCCGCTTGCGGAAGTCGCGCTCAAGTTCGGCCCCTCGGAGTATTTCTCGCTGATGGTGTTCGGCCTGGTGGCCGCCACGGTGCTCGCGCACGGCTCGCTCATCAAGGCCATCGCCATGGTGGTCTGGGGCCTGCTGCTCGGCATCATCG
>DATAHF010000041.1:0-10775 GCA_036263315.1 Burkholderiales bacterium | reverse complement strand
CGTCGGCCTTGGAGTTGATGACCTGCTTGTCCTCGACGCTGACGCGCCGCAGCCGGCTGTCGGCGCTCGCCGGCGCGGCCTGCGCCGCTCCCGCCGGCATGAAGGCGGCGGCAGGCTGCACCGCCACCCCGGGGATGGCGGCGAGCTTGGGCGCCTCTTCCTCAAAGCTGAGCATGGCTCGGCCCCCTGATGGTTATGGTTTGCTGCATCCGCGCGAGCTCGCGGCACGCCGCCTGGCGCTCGGGCTCGCTCGAGCCGGGCATCTGGCAGGTCGCCACATACAGGTTCCACTCGGTGCCGGCGAGCGACAGCCATTCCGCGTAGTGGTCGTGGCCGCGCAGCAGCCCGGCATACGCGAGGTCGGTCGCGTGGCCGATGTGCACAGGATGGAACGTGAGCAGCCGCCAGCCCGGAACCATGACCGCGTACAGGCCCGCGGCGCGCGGCGGGGTCCACACCGTCGCGAGGAACGGCCCGGCGAAGCTGCGCTTGCCGAGCGAAATCACTGGCAGGCCTCGCAGTCGGGATTGTCGATCGAGCAGAACTTGGGCTCCGCGGCGGCCGCTTCGGTGGTGTCCGCGCTGCCCGAGAGCTCGCCGCCCGAGGTCGGCACCGCGTTCAGCGCGCCCGCCTTGCTGGTCGACTTCTCGGCGTGCGTCGCGCCCATCGAGCGCAGGTAATAGGTGGTCTTCAGGCCGCGGATCCAGGCGAGCTTGTAGGTCTCGTCGAGCCGCTTGCCCGAGGCGCCGGCCATGTAGATGTTGAGCGACTGCGACTGGTCGATCCACTTCTGGCGCCGCGCGCCGGCTTCCACCAGCCACTTGGGCTCGACTTCGAACGCCGTGGCGTACAGCCGGCGCAGGTCGGCCGGCGCGCGGTCGATGCGCGCCAGGTTGCCGTCGAAGTACTTGAGGTCGGCGATCATCACCTCGTCCCACAGGGCCGCCTTCTTCAGGTCGGCGACCAGGTATTCGTTGGTCACCGTGAACTCGCCCGACAGGTTCGACTTGACGAACAGGTTCTGGTAGGTGGGCTCGATGCTGGCCGAGACGCCGACGATGTTGGCGATGGTCGCGGTCGGCGCGATCGCCACGCAGTTGGAGTTGCGCATGCCGTGCTGCTTGATGCGGCCGCGCAGCGCATCCCAGTCGAGGCTCGAGGAGCGGTCGACCTCGACATAGCCGCCGCGCTCGGCGGCGAGGAGGTCGAGCGTGTCCTGCGGCAGGACGCCGCGGTCCCAGAGCGAGCCCGGGAAGCTCGAGTAGCGGCCGCGCTCCTCGGCGAGCTCGGTGGAAGCCCAGTACGCCGCGAAGCACACCATCTCCATGGAGCGGTCGGCAAAGTCCACCGCCTCCTGCGACGCATACGGGATGCGCAGGCGGTGCAGGCAGTCCTGGAAGCCCATGATGCCCAGGCCGACGGGCCGGTGGCGCAGGTTGGAGTTGCGCGCCTTTTCCACCGCGTAGTAGTTGATGTCGATGACGTTGTCGAGCATCCGCATCGCGGTGCGGATGGTCGCCTTCAGCTTGGCGAAATCCAGCCCGCCATCCGCGAGGTGCGCGACCAGGTTGACCGAGCCGAGGTTGCACACGGCGATCTCGTCGGCCGAAGTATTGAGGGTGATCTCGGTGCACAGGTTGGAGCTGTGCACGACGCCGGCGTGCTGCTGCGGGCTGCGCAGGTTGCAGGGATCCTTGAACGTGATCCACGGATGCCCGGTCTCGAAGAGCATCGACAGCATCTTGCGCCAGAGCTGGATCGCGGGAATCTTCTTGAACAGCTTGAGCTCGCCGCGCGCCGCCTTGTCCTCGTAGCGCAGGTAGGCGTCCTCGAAGGCCTTGCCGAACTTGTCGTGCAGCTCGCGCACATCCGACGGGCTGAACAGCGTCCACTCCGCATTTTCCATGACTCGCTTCATGAACAAGTCAGGAATCCAGTTCGCCGTGTTCATGTCGTGCGTGCGGCGCCGGTCGTCGCCCGTGTTCTTGCGCAGCTCGAGGAACTCCTCGATGTCGAGGTGCCAGCTCTCCAGGTAGGAGCACACCGCGCCCTTGCGCTTGCCGCCCTGGTTCACCGCGACGGCCGTGTCGTTCACCACCTTCAGGAACGGCACCACGCCCTGCGACTTGCCGTTCGTGCCCTTGATGTGCGAGCCGAGCGCGCGCACCGGGGTCCAGTCGTTGCCCAGCCCGCCGGCGTATTTCGCGAGCAGCGCGTTTTCCTTGATCGCGTCGTAGATCCCTTCCAGGTCGTCCGACACGGTGGTGAGGTAGCAGCTCGACAGCTGCGAGCGCAGCGTGCCCGAGTTGAAGAGCGTCGGCGTGGAGCTCATGAAGTCGAAGCTCGACAGCACGTCGTAGAACTCGATCGCCCGCGCCTCGCGGTTCTTCTCCTTCAGCGCGAGGCCCATCGCGACGCGCATGAAGAACGCCTGCGGCAGCTCGATGCGCCGGCCCTGCACGTGCAGGAAGTAGCGGTCATAGAGCGTCTGCAGGCCGAGGTAGCCGAACTGCAGGTCGCGCTTCGCCTTGAGGGCCTTGCCCAGCGCCTGCAGGTCGAACTTCGCGAGCTCGGGATCGAGCAGCTCGGCGGCAATGCCGCGCTCCACGAACTGCGGGAAGTACGCCGCATAGCGCTGCTCCATGTCCGCCTGGCTCGCCTCTTCGCCCAGCACTTCGAGCCGGATGGTGTTGAGGAGCAGCCGCGCAGTGACGTAGCTGTAGGCCGGATCCTTTTCGATCAGGGCGCGGGCCGCGAGGATGGCGGACTTGCGCACCTCGTCCATCGGCACGCCGTCGTACAGGTCGCGCAGCGTCGTTTCCAGGATGGGCTGCGGATTCGCCGCGGACAGGCCCTCGCACGCGGCGCGCACGAGCTGCGCGATCCGTTCCCGGTCGAGCGGCATCCTGCGGCCGTTCTCCACCACGTGCAGCTCGGATTCGGGCTTCTTGTCGGCCTTCTCGCTGGCGCGCGCCTTGGCGCGCTCCTCGCGGTAGAGGACGTAGGCGCGCGCCACGTCGTGCTCGCCGGAGCGCATGAGCGCGAGCTCGACCTGGTCCTGGATGTCCTCGATGTGGAACGTGCCGCCCTGGGGCTGGCGCCGCAGGAGCGCGCCGACGACGCCCTCGGTCAGCCCGGCGACCATCTCGCGGATGCGGGCGGAGGCGGCGCCCTGGCTGCCGTTGACGGCCAGGAAAGCCTTGGTCATCGCAACCGAGATCTTGGCCGGCTCGAAGCCGACCACGGCGCCGTTGCGCCGGATGATCTTGTACTCGCCGTAGGGGCCGCGCCCCGGGGTACTCGACTCAGGAAGGCTAACGCCAAGAGCAGTGGTCGTGGCGGCGTTGTCCTGAGCGATCTGCATGGTGCCTCTCCCGTGTTGCGCCGCGGCAGCCCGGCCGCGACTGATACTCAATATTTAGTACTGCACTACGCGTTGGTCACTACCTGTTGCGATTCAATGTACACACGGAATTTTTTTTTTGCAAGCGCGCCACAACTAGATATCGGATTTTTTTCTCGCCGCGCGCTAGATATAGTAGTCGACGCGCGTCTATGGTGCAGCGCAACACCACATGCGGGGCCTGACGGGACGCCGGGGTACTAGATCTAGAGCGTGGGGCGCAGGAAGCGCGCCCAGTCGAACCCCGGGCCGGGGTCGGTCTTGCGTCCCGGCGCGACTTCGCTGTGGGCGGCAACGTGCCGCAGCGGAAGCGCGCCGCGAAGCGCGCGGGCGAGGCGAGCGAGCGCGTGGTACTGGCCCGCCTCGAAGGGCGCGGAGTCCGTGCCTTCGAGCTCGACGCCAATGGAGAAATCGTTGCAGCGCGGCCGCTGCCGCCAGGCCGATTCCCCCGCGTGCCAGGCGCGCCGGTGCACCGGCACGAACTGGACGACTTCGCCGCCGCGCCGCACGAGGAAGTGGGCCGACACCTTCAGCGGCGCGATTTCCGCGAAGTAGGGGTGCGCGCGCGGATCGAGCCGATTGGTGAAGAGGCGCTCGATCGCGTCGCCGCCGTATTGCCCGGGCGGAAGGCTGATGCAGTGCAGGAGCAGCAGCGTCACGGCGGTCCCGGCCGGCCGCTCGTCGTGGTTGGGCGATGCGACCTGGCGGGCGCTCGCGACGAGGCCGTCGGCGCCGATATTCATGCCGAGGGCTTGTCTTCCTTTATGCCCAGCCGCTGCATCCGGTAGCGCAGCTGCCGGAACGTGATCCCGAGCACGCGTGCGGCCGCGGTGCGGTTGAACCCCGTGCGCGACAGCGCTTCGAGGATGGCCTCGCGCTCGAGACGGTCGAGGTATTCCGGCAGCGGCGCGCTCAGCGACCCGCCCTTCGCCGGGCCCTCCGGCCCGGCGGGCTCCTCCGGCGACATGCGATGCAGCGCGAGGTCCGCGGCGCTCAGCTCGGCGGAGCCCGACAGCGCCAGCGCCCGCTCGAGGACGTTCTCCAGCTCGCGCACGTTGCCGGGGAAGTCGTAGCCCATCAGCTCGCGCAAAGCTTCGGCCGACAGGCGCGGCTCCGCCACGCCGTTCTGCGCCGCGAGCCTGCGCAGGATATTGGCGGCAAGCAGCGGGATGTCGTCCCGGCACTCGCGCAGGGGCGGCATCGTCAGCTCGACGACGTTCAGCCGGTAATAAAGGTCGCGGCGGAAGCGCCCGGCTTCGACGAGCGCTGCGAGGCTCTGGTGGGTCGCGCAGATGATGCGCACGTCGACCGGCTCCTCCTGCGTCGCGCCCACCTTGCGCACGCGCTTCTCCTGGATCGCCCGCAGCAGCAGCACCTGGGTGTGCAAAGGCAGCTCGGCGATCTCGTCGAGGAACAGCGTGCCGCCGTGCGCCGCCTGGAAGAACCCGTTGCGGTCCTCGTTCGCGCCGGTGAAAGCGCCCTTGCGGTAGCCGAAGAGCTCGCTCTCCACCAGCGTTTCCGGGATGGCGCCGCAATTGACCGGCACGAACGGCTTTTCGCGCCGCGCGCCGTTGTCGTGGATGAAGCGCGCGGCGAGCTCCTTGCCGCTGCCCGATTCACCGCTGATGTAGACCGGCGCCTGCGTGCGCGCCAGCTTTGCGATGAGCGCGCGCACATTCTGCAGGGGAGCGCTCTCGCCCAGGAGCTGCTGGCCCTTGGCGGGCGCCTGCGCGCGGTCCGGCAGGGACAGCGCGGACTTGATGAGGGCGCGCAGCTGCTCCAGGCCGACGGGCTTGGACACGTAATCGAACGCCCCGGCCTTCAGGGCGGCGACCGCGTTTTCGGCGCTGCCGAAAGCGGTGATCACGGCAACCGGCAGGTCCGCGCCCAGGGCGCCGATGTGGCGCACGAGGTCGAGGCCCTCCCCGTCGGGCAGCCGCATGTCGGTGAGGCACAGGTCGAAGTGCTCGCTCTTCAACCGCTCTTTCGCCTCGGAGACCGTGCCGACGCTCGCGACGCCGATGCCCATCTTGATGAGCGTGCGTTCGAGGAGCTCGCGGATGTCGGGCTCGTCGTCCACCACGAGCACTTGCGCGGAATGCGCGGGGCCGCGCCGCTCGGCGCGCTTCATGCGCCGGCCGCCTCGCGGCAAACCACCCTGAAATGTGCCCCCGGCATGTCGTTCACGTATTCGAGCGTCGCCCTGTTGGCCTCGCACAGCTCGCGCGCAAGATAGAGCCCCAGGCCGGTGCCCTTCGCCTCGGTCGTGAAGAACGGCTCGAAGAGCTGTCCCTGGCTCGCTGCCGGCACGCCGGGGCCGTTGTCGATGACGCTCAATTCTACGCGATCGGCGAAGCGCGCCACCCGGATGCGCACGCTGCCCGGCTCGGTGCGCGCATAGCGCACCGCGTTGCGCAGCAGGTTCCACATCACCTGGTGCAGATGCTCATGGTCGAACTCGACGGCCGCCTCCGCGGCCGCTTCCAGCGCGAGCCGGTCTTGCGCGATGCGCTCGTTCGCGACGAACTCCGCCATGAAGGACTGCATCCACGAAGGCATGCGGATCGCCTCGCGCGCCGCCCGGTCGCGCCGGTTGAGCTGCAGCACATCGGAAACGAGGCGCTCCAGCCGCAGCGTGTTGTCGCGGATGATGCTGGTCAGGCGCTCGCGGTCTTCCAGGCGCTTTTCCTCGTCCAGCAGCTCGGCGGCGTGGCTGATGGCGGCGAGCGGATTGCGGATCTCGTGCGCGATGTTGGCGGTCAGGCGGCCGAGGGCGGCGAGCTTCAGCTGCTGCGCCTGCTCGCGCGCGCGCGTGGTGTCCTCGATGAAGAGCACCGAGAACTGCTCCTCGGTGCCGGCGTCGAGCAGGCGCAGGCCGATGTCGTGGCCGCGGATCTGGAAGTCGGCCGCGGGCCGCGCCGCCCGCTCGCCGCCGTGCCATGCCTGCCAGCGCGCCGCGAATCCGGGCAGGAGCTGCGTGATCTGCGCGCCCAGGAGGCGCTCCACCGCGAGCAGCCGCTGCGCCTGCGGGTTGTGCTGCACCACGCGACCCTCGCGGTCGAGCACGGCCACGCCGTCGTGCATGTCGCCGATGACGAGCTGGCTGACGCGCATCTGGGTGGCGAGCTCGCGGCCGCGCTGGCGCGCGAGGCTTTCGTTGGCCGCGACGCGCTGCGCGAGCCACCCCGTCATCCCGGCGGTGGCGAAGCAGCCGATGGCGAGCAGGCCGGTCTGCAGGAATGCCGCCACCGGCACGTCGTGCCCGAGCACCCAGTAGCCCTGCTCGAGCAGCAGCGCGATGGCGGCGAGCGCAGCATAGAGATAGGTCAGCCGGCGCGGCGCCACGATGGCGGCGCCGGTGAGCGAGATGAGCAGCATGACGCCGAGGCCGCTGCGGATGCCGCCGCTGGAATACATGAGAAGCGTGATCGCCAGGATGTCGACGAAGGCCTGCAGCGACAGCTGCTCGTTGAACAGCACGCGCAGGTTGCGCAGCACGACCTGGAAGAAGATCCCGGCGAAGAGGTAGGCGCCGGCCACGGCGCGGAACAGCGGCAGGCTGTGCGAGCCGAGGTTGAGCGCGTCGCCATAGACGAGCGTCGTGACGAAGAACAGCGCCGCCACCGCGATGCGGTACAGGTTGAAGTAGCGCAGCGAGGTCCAGAACGACGCCGACGCCTGGGCCGCATCCCCGAAGACCGGCGTATAGCGGGCTGCGCTTTGCACGGTCGCTAGCGCCGCGCCGGCCCGAGCCGCGCGTGCTCTTCGCTGCAGTAGAGCCGCCCGTCGGCGGCGCGCGCCTCGGGGCGGGGAAGATGCACGCCGCATTGCGCGCAGCTCACGAGGTCGGCGGAGGCCGGGTCGCGCGGCGCCTCGCCGTCCAGGCGGCGCAGCGCGCGGCGCAGCAGCCACACGGCGACCAGCACGAGCGCGACCAGCACGATGAAGCGGCCCATCGCGCGATTATCCAATGGTTGGGAAAATTGGTCGGGGCGACTGGATTTGAACCAGCGACACCTGCGTCCCGAACGCAGTACTCTACCAGGCTGAGCTACGCCCCGACTGAGGCCGTGCCGCGCGGGCTGCTAGCCTGCTGCTAGCTGCGGCGCGTCACGGAAAAGGACGCCAATTCTAGCAAAGAAGTCTTGAATTCCGACGCGCCGAGCACCGCTAGCGCGCTTCTGGCGGCATCGGCCTCACGGCGCGCGCAGGCGCTCGCATACTCGAGCGCCCCGCACGCGCGGATCGCCTGCAGCACGCCCGCGAAGTCCTCGCGGCCGCCATCCACGATCGCATGGCGCACGAGCGCCGCCTGCGCCGGGGTCCCGGCGCGCATGGCGTGGATGAGGGGAAGCGTCGGCTTGCCTTCGGCGAGGTCGTCGCCCAGGCTCTTGCCGATGGTCTCGGCGTCGCCCGAGTAGTCGAGCACGTCGTCGATCAGCTGGAACGCCGTGCCGACGCGCATGCCGTACTCGGCGAGCCCCTGCTCCACCGGCGCGGGCGCGCCGGCCAGCACCCCCCCGAGCCGTGCCGCCGCCTCGAAAAGCTTCGCCGTCTTGCGACGGATGACCTCGAGGTAGCGCGCCTCGTCCACCTCGGGGTCGTGGCTCCCCATCAGTTGCAGCACTTCGCCCCCGGCGATGGTGTTGGTGGCCTCCGCAAGCACCTGCATCACGCGCATGTTGTCGACCTCGACCATCATCTGGAAAGCGCGCGAATACAGGAAATCGCCGACGAGGACCGCGGCGGCATTGCCGAAGGCGGTATTCGCCGTGCTGCGGCCGCGGCGCAGCGGCGACTCGTCCACCACGTCGTCATGGAGCAAGGTGGCCGTGTGGATGAATTCCAGCACCGCGGCAAGCTGCAGCCGGACCGCGCCGCCGGCCTTCTCGCTGAAGCCCGCTGCCCCGCACGCGAGCAGCAGCAGCGCCGGGCGAAGCCGCTTGCCGCCGCCGGCCACGATGTACTCGGCGATCTGGCGCACCAGCGCCACGTCCGAATCGAGCCGGCGGCGGATGACCCCGTCCACCGCCTCGAGGTCTGCGGCGACCGGCGCCAGCATGGACAGGAAGCTCATGATTCGCTTATAATTCCAAGTCTTTGCCAGCGCAACGTATTTGGTGAAGGCGTTTCTAAAGGCAGGCGTATTTTCGTAAAGGCATCGAGAGACTCCCATGTATGCAGTGATCAAGTCGGGCGGAAAGCAGTACCGCGTCGCAAGCGGCGAGCAGGTGCGCGTAGAGCTCCTCTCCGCCGAGGTCGGCGCCGACGTGGCCTTCGAGGAAGTCCTCCTCGTGGGCGCTGGCGACGCCGTCAAGGTCGGCGCCCCCTTCGTGTCCGGCGCCAAGGTGACGGCGACCGTGGTCGAGCACGGGCGCGGCGACAAGGTGCGCATCTTCAAGCTGCGCCGCCGCAAGCACTTCCAGAAAACCCAGGGCCATCGGCAGGGCTACACCGAGGTCCGCATCAAAGACATCGTTCAGGGATAGAGGCGTCGTATGGCACACAAGAAAGCAGGCGGCAGCTCACGGAACGGGCGCGATTCGCAGGCGAAGCGCCTGGGCGTGAAGGTATACGGCGGCGAGCAGGTGAACGCCGGCCAGATCCTGGTGCGCCAGCGCGGCACGCGCGTGCATCCCGGCACCAACGTGGGCATCGGCCGCGACCACACGCTGTATGCGTACGTGGCGGGCAAGGTGGAGTACGCGGTGAAGGGGGAGAAATCCAAGAACACCGTCAGCGTGGTTCCGGCGTAAGCCGTACCCTCTCCCACAACGAAAGCCCTATCGAAGCCGGTAGGGCTTTTTCATTTCTGACCCATGAAATTCATCGACGAGGCGAAGATCGAGGTGCATGCCGGCAAGGGCGGTGACGGCTCGGCCTCGTTTCGCCGCGAGAAGTACATCCCGCGCGGCGGGCCCGACGGCGGCGACGGCGGCCGCGGCGGCAGCGTGTGGGCGTGCGCCGATCGCAACGTCAACACGCTCATCGACTACCGCTTCGCCCGCATCCACCGCGCCGAAAGCGGCCAGAAGGGCATGGGCTCGGATTGCCACGGCCGCGGCGGCCGCGACGTCGAGCTGCGCATGCCGGTCGGCACCGTGATCCGCGACGAGGAGACCGGCGCGCTGGTGGCCGACCTCGCCGCCGATGGCGCGCGCGCGCTGCTCGCCCGCGGCGGCGGCGGCGGGCTGGGCAACCTGCATTTCAAGTCGAGCGTAAACCGCGCGCCGCGCCAGTTCACGCGCGGGGAGCCGGGCGAGTCGCGCCACCTCACTCTGGAGCTGCGCGTCCTGGCCGACGTGGGCCTGCTCGGCCTGCCCAACGCCGGCAAGTCGAGCCTGGTGCGCGCCGTGTCGAGCGCGCGCCCGAAGGTCGCGGACTATCCTTTCACCACGCTCAATCCCTCGCTCGGGGTGGTGCGGGCCGGGGAAGCCAGCTTCGTCATCGCCGATATCCCCGGCCTCATCGAAGGCGCTGCGGAGGGCGCAGGCCTCGGCCACCAGTTCCTGCGCCACCTCGCGCGCACGCACGTCCTGCTGCAGGTCGTGGACATCAGCGATGAAGCACCGGCGAAAGCCGCGCGCACGCTCGCCGCCGAGCTGAAGAAATACGACGCAGCGCTCTTTCGCAAGCCGCGCTGGCTGGTGTTCAACAAGGTCGACGCGGTCGAGGACGCCGATGCGCGCATCCGCAAGGCCCTGTCCGCGCTACGGTGGAAGCGGCCCTGGTTCCGCATCTCGGCGCTCACCGGCGAAGGCTGCCGCGAGCTTTGCTTCGCCATCGCCAAGGCGCTCGGCCGATGACGCTCGCCGCCGCGAAGACGCTGGTCGTCAAGGTCGGGTCCTCGCTCGTCACGAACGCCGGCCGGGGATTGGACGGCGAGGCCATCGCGCGCTGGGCCGCGCAGGTGGCGCAGCTCGCCAAGCTCGGGCGGCGCGTCATCCTCGTATCGAGCGGCGCCATCGCCGAAGGCACGCAGCGCCTGGGGTGGCGGCGCCGGCCGCATGCGATGCACGAGCTGCAGGCGGCGGCGGCCGTGGGCCAGATGGGGCTCGTGCAATGCTACGAGAGCCGCTTCCGCGAGCACGGCTTGCACACGGCGCAGGTGCTGCTCACCCACGCCGACATGGCCGACCGCCAGCGCTACCTCAATGCCCGCTCCACGCTTCGCACGCTTCTCGCGCTGAACGTCATCCCGGTCATCAACGAGAACGACACGGTCGTGACCGACGAGATCAAGCTCGGCGACAACGACACCCTCGGCGCGCTGGTCACCAACCTCGTCGAGGCCGACGCGCTCGTCATCCTGACCGACCAGGCGGGGCTGTATGACGCCGATCCGCGCAAGAACCCGAACGCGAAGCTCGTG
>DATAHF010000040.1:0-10568 GCA_036263315.1 Burkholderiales bacterium | reverse complement strand
CCGGCGGCCGGAGCGGCGGCGAATCGCACGGCGAGCTCGACCGGCGCAAGATCCGCGACCGGATCGCCGAGCTGCAGAAGGAGCTCGACGCGATGGACCTCGGGCGCAAGACGCAGCGCGCCCGGCGGCAGGAGCGCCAGGGGCTCGCGCGGGTGGCGCTCGTTGGCTATACCAACGCCGGCAAGTCCACCCTCATGCGGGCGCTGACAGGAAGCGAGGCACTGGTCGCCGACAAGCTCTTCGCGACGCTCGACACTACGGTGCGCGCGCTGCACCCCGAGACGGTGCCGCGCATCCTCGTGAGCGACACGGTGGGCTTCATCAAGAACCTGCCGCACGCGCTGGTGGTGTCGTTCAAGTCCACGCTGGACGAGGCGCTCGAGGCTTCCCTGCTCGTGCACGTGGTGGATGCGGCCGATCCAGGCTACGAGCGCCAGCTCGCCGTGACCGAGGAAGTGCTCGACGAGATCGGCGCGAAAGACGTGCCGCGCCTGCTGGTGTTCAACAAGATCGACCGCGGCGGCGACGCGGCGCTGCTGCGCCGCCAGTACCCGGAGTGCATCGTGATGAGCGCGCGCAGCAAGGACGACGTCGCGCGCCTGCACCAGAGGATCGTCGCCTTCTTCCAGAAGGACCTGGTCGAGGCGGACCTTTTCCTGCCGTGGAGCGCGCAGAGCGAGCGCGGCAACATCTTCGCGAGCTGCCAGGTGCTCGAGGAGCGCGCCGACGCCGAGGGCGCGACGCTCCGCGTGCGCGGCGAGGCGGCCACCGTGAAGCGGCTCGCCAAGCAGTTCACCGCCGGCAAAGCCAAGCGCCGCGCGCGCTGAAGGCGCGCCGACCTAGTCCTGCAGCGCTGGCGCGTCGGCGAGCCGCGCGCCCATGCGGCGCGCGGCCTCGTCGAGGTCGGCCAGGTAGCGGCTCGCGGCCTCGCGCGCCGTCATGATCTTGGAGAAAAACGTGATGACGAGGCAGGCGCACACGCGCGCCTGCTGGCGCACCGGCACGGCGATCGCGCCGGTCTCGGCGGCATCGGGCAGGCCGGGAACGGCGGCGCTGTAGCGGCTGCCGTAGCCGTCGGCGCGGGTCTGGCGCACGAGCTGCGCCACGCGGCGCGCGTCCCGGGCAAGCTGGTCCTCGGGGCGGTCGGACTTGCGCAGCGCCTCGATCAGCGCCTCGCGCTCCCCGTCGTCGCAGTGCGCCACGTAAGCAAGGCCGGCAGCGCTCGCGAGCATCGGGAGCCGCAGGCCGATCTGCGCGCGGTCCATCACCAGCGGGCTCTGGCGGCGCGTCGTCTCGCGCAGGTGCATGGCGTGGTTCGAATAGACCGCGAGGTCTGCGGGCCACAGCACGCGGCGCTGCAGGTCGTCGAGCACCGGGGTCGCGACCTCCGCGATGCGGTCCTCGTTCCGGAAGCCGTCGCTCAGGCAGCGCACCAGGTGCGTCAGGTGGAAGCCGCCGCGCGCATCGCGCCGGATGTAGCCCGCCGCCTGGAACTCCTCCAGCAGGCGGTAGAGCGCGGGGCGCGAGATGCTGGTGAGCGCGTGGAGCTCGACCACCGTGGAGCCGTTCGCCACGTTGAGCGCGCGCAGCACCTCCAGCGTGCGGCGCACGCCCTTGGTGCTGCGCCGTGTCGTCCTGGTGCGTGTCCGCATTTCGGACAGGAGTGTACGTTCTTCTTGACGCGCGGCGGGTGCGCCCCATACTGCTCGCGTCCCCATCCGAGGAGCCCGCCATGTCCCTGTCGAGAACGTTTTTCCTGCTGCTGGCTGTGGTGCTGTCCGCGGGAGCGCGCGCGCAGGAGAAGGTCACCGTGCGCGACAGCTGGACCCCGACCGGCGTGCAGGCCGGCTGGCATTGGGGCCTCGAGAAGGGCATCTTCAAGAAGCACGGCCTCGACGTGGCGCACGAGGACGGCAACGGCTCGGTGGTGACGGTGCAGCTCGTCGCCGCGGGCAAGATCGACGTCGGCTACACCGACCTCTCGGCCATGGCGGTCGGCAAGGAAAAGGGCATGCCGATCACCTCCATCGCCGGCCTCATGCGCAAGACCACCATGGGCATCTTCGTGCCGCGCGGCTCGGGCATCAAGACGATCAAGGACCTCGAGGGCAAGGAGCTCATCTACACCGCGACCTCGTTCGAGGGGCCGTTCATGGACGCGTTCCTGCGCGCGGGCGGCACGAGCCGCGACAAGGTGAACCTGGTGAGCGTCGACGCCGCCTCCAAGGTGTCCACCTACGCCGGCGGCCGCGGCATGGGGATGATCACCTCGCTCCCCTTCGGCGCCCCGCAGGTGGAGAAGGCGCGGCCCTCCGACACGATCCTGCTCGCCGACTACGGCTTCGTGCTCCCGTCCTACGGCCTCGTCGTGCAGGAGAGCACCATCAAGGCGCGGCCGAAGATGCTGCGCGCGCTGACCGCGGCGTTCCTCGAGTCCTACCAGCAGATCATCGACGGCGGCGACAAGGCCGCCGAAGAGGCCGCCGACATCATCATCAAGCGCCGGCCCGACGCGAAGATCGACCGCGCGCAGACCGTGGCGATGATCAAGCAGCACATCCCGTACTACTTCACCCCGAACACCAAGGGCGAGCCGCTCGGCTGGCAGTCCTCGAAGGACTGGGAAGCGACGCTGAAGGCGATGGAGGAGGCGAAGCTCATCAAGCCCGGCGCGAAGCCCGCGGCGTACTTCACCAACGAGTTCATCCCGGCACCAAAGTAAAGCCATTACCCAAGAGCCGTTCATCGTCGCCGAGGGCCTCTCGAAGACCTACGGGTCGGCGCGGGGCGACATCGAGGCGCTGCGCAAGATCGACCTCGCGATCCGGCGCGGCCAGTTCGTGAGCCTGGTGGGCCCGAGCGGCTGCGGCAAGAGCACGTTCCTGCGCTGCATCGCCGGGCTGGAGCGCATCTCGGCGGGCGTGCTGCGCGTCGACGGGCGCACCGTCAGCGAGCCGCCGGACAAGCTCGGCATGGTGTTCCAGCGCGACGTGCTGCTCGACTGGCGCACCGTGCTCGACAACGTGCTCCTGCCGATCGAGTTCCGCGACCTGCCGAGGAGCACGCACGAGCCGCGCGCGCGCGAGCTCCTCGAGATGATCGGCCTCGCCGGCTTCGAGAAGCGCTATCCGTGGGAGCTCTCGGGCGGCATGCGCCAGCGCGTCGCGATCTGCCGCGCGCTCGTCGACGATCCGTCGCTCCTCCTCATGGACGAGCCCTTCGCCGCGCTCGACGCGTTCACGCGCGACGAGCTCAACCTGGAGCTGCAGAACCTGTGGCTGCGCTCGCCGAAGACGGTGGTGTTCGTCACCCACAACATCTCCGAGGCGGTGTTCCTCGGCGACCGCGTGGTGGTGATGGCGCGCCGGCCGGGCCGGGTGGAGGCCGTGCTCGACGTCGAGCTGCCGCGGCCGCGGCCGCTCGCGATGCGCGACTCGCCCGAGTTCGTCGCCCATGCCGCGCGCATCCGCGCGCTTTTCGAGACGCTGGGCGAGTTCCGGAAGTCGGCGCGATGAAGAGCAACAGCCGCAACGCCCTGTTCGTGATCGCCGTGCTGCTCGGCTGCGCCCTCTTGTGGGAGGCGCTCACGCGGCTCTTCAAGGTGCCGGTGTTCATGCTGCCGCCGCCCTCGGCGGTGCTGGTCGCGATGAAGGAGAACCCGTCGATCTTCGTCTACCACGCCACCTACACGCTGGAATCCACGCTGCTCGGGTTCGCGCTCGCGGTGGTGCTCGGCGTGGTGCTCGCCGTGGCGATCGTGCAGTCGCGCCTGGTCGAGCGCACGCTCTACACGGTGCTCGTCTCCCTGAACAGCGTGCCGAAGGTCGCGGTCGCGCCGCTCTTCATCCTGTGGCTCGGCACCGGCATCGAGCCGAAGATCGCCATCGCCGCCATGATCGCCATCTTCGCCATCGTCATCGACATGGTGCACGGCCTGAAGTCGGTCGAGCCGGAGATGCTCGACCTGGGGCGCGCGCTGAAGGGCTCGCGGCTCAAGGTGCTCGTCAAGATCCAGTTCCCGCATGCGCTGCCGAGCCTCTTCAGCGGCATGAAGGTCGCCATCTCGCTCGCGCTGATCGGCGCCATCGTGGGCGAGTTCGTCGCCGCGAAGCGCGGCCTGGGCTACCTGATCCTGCTCTCGCAGGGCCAGTTCGACACCACCACGATGTTCGGGGCGATCGTGATCCTCGCGCTGCTCGGCATCGTGCTCTTCTTCATCATCGACGCGCTCGAGCGGCTGGCGCTGCCCTGGCACGCGTCGCGGCGCCAGGAAGGCGCGGTCGCCGTCGTCCCATGAAGTCCCGGAGGTTCCATGGCTAAGACCCTCGACATCCCGAAATTCGGCGGCTACCACCGCCGCCTGCAGCTCGACGAGGACGCCGAGCTCACGCACGTCGGTCCCGGCACGCCGGGCGGCGAATACCTGCGGCGCTTCTGGCATCCGATCGCGCTCGCCTCGGAGCTCGGCGACGCGCCGGTGCCGATCCAGATCCTCGGCGAGGCGCTGGTGATCTTCCGCGACAAGCGCGGGCAGGTGGGCCTGCTGCACCGGCACTGCAGCCACCGCGGCACCTCGCTCGAGTTCGGCATCGTGTCCGAGCGCGGCATCCGCTGCTGCTACCACGGCTGGCTCTACGACGTGGACGGCACGGTGCTCGAGACGCCGAGCGAGCCGCCCTCCAGCACGCTGAAGAGCACGCTGTGCCACGGCGCCTACCGCACGCGCGAGTACGGCGGGCTGGTGTTCGCCTACATGGGGCCGCCGGAGGAGACGCCGCCGTTCCCGCTGTACGACTGCTGGGAATCGTGGCCGCAGCCCAATCGCCTCGTGCCCTACAAGATCCACACCCCGTGCAACTGGCTGCAGGCGCACGAGAACGGCGCCGACCCGATCCACACCGCGTACCTGCACGCGATCGTGAGCGGCGTGCAGTTCTCGCCCTCCTTCAGCGCGCTGCCGCAGCTCGAGTTCCTCGAGACGCCGATCGGGCTGCTCGCCATCGCGACGCGCCGCTCCGAGGACAACCTGTGGATCCGCGCGAGCGACGTCATCCTGCCCAACGCGGCGCAGTTCGGCACCGGCTTCGTCGACGCCGCGCGCGAGAAGTTCGCGGTGTGCGCGTGGCTTTCGCGCTGGATCGTGCCGATCGACGACCGCAATTCCTACGCCATCGGCCTGCGCCACTTCAACAAGGTGATCGACCCGCGCGACGAGGGGCGCGAGGAGGCGATCGGCCTGGGCAAGGTGGACTTCATGGGCCAGACCGCGGAGCGGCCGTACGCCGAGCGCCAGAAAAGCCCGGGCGACTACGACGCGCTCGTCGGGCAGCGCTCGATCGCGCTGCACGCCAACGAGCACCTCGCCTCCAGCGACCGGGGCGTCGCCACGGTGCGGCGCCAGATCCGGCGCGGCATCCGCGCGCTGCAGGAGGGCAAGCCGCTGCCGGCGCCGAAGCGCTATCCGAGCGGCGTCGTGCCGACCTACAACGCCGAGATCGTCCTGCGCGTGCCGCCCAATGGCGGCGACGACACCAAGCTCATCCAGGCTTTCGGCCGCAAGACCTGCGAGATCGTGATCGCCACCGCGGATCTGCCGCCGGGCGAGCGCCATCGCGAGATCGAAAGGCGCGTGCGCGAGATGGTCGGGAACGAGCTGACCGCGCAGGCGGTAAAAGCATGAGCGAGGCGCTTTTCCACGTGCTCGACAAGGGGCCGGCGATGGTCGCGCCCTACAGCCACGCGGTGGAAGTGGACGGCTGGCTCTTCGTCACCGGCCAGATGCCGATCGGCGCCGACGGCATCGTGCCCGAAGGCATCGAGGCGCAGACGCGCGTCGTGCTCGAGAACCTGAAGAGCGTGCTCGAGCGCCTGGGCTCCAATTTGCGCGAGGTGGTGAGCGCGCGCGTCTTCCTCACCGACTTCGAGGCGCACTACGAGCGCATGAACAAGGTGTACGCGAGCTACTTCGAGCCCGGGCGCTTCCCCGCGCGCACCTGCGTCGGCGTGACCGGCCTCGCGCGCGGCTGCCAGGTGGAGATCGACTTCATCGCGCGGCGCGCAAGATGAAATGCGTCCTCAGGACCAGGGCCCTGGTCGGCGAGTGCCCGCGCTGGCATCCGCTCGAGCAGAAGCTCTACTGGGTCGATATCTACGAGCCGTCGGTGAACTGCTTCGACCCGGCGAGCGGCGAGAACCGGCGCTGGATGATGCCCGAGCGCATCGGCTGCTTCGCCTTCCGCAAGGGCGGGGGCCTCGTCGCCGGCATGCAGTCGGGCATCGCGTTCGTCACGCTCGGCGACACGCCGGCGGTGAAGCGCGTGTTCGAGTTCGATCCCGCAAACAAGGAGACGCGCTTCAACGACGGGCGCTGCGACCCGGCCGGGCGCTTCTGGGCCGGCACGATCGAGGAGACGCTCACGCAGCCCGTGGGGACGCTCTACCGCTTCGATCCCGACGGGCGCTGCACGCCGATGGTGAACGGGCTCGTGTGCGCGAACGGCCTCGGCTTCAGTCCGGACGGGCGCACGCTCTACCATTCCGACAGCCGGCAGGACCAGGTGTGGGCCTGGGACTTCGACAACGAGCGCGGCGCGATCGCCAACCGGCGCACGTTCATCGCCATGGACGGCAAGGAAGGGCGCCCGGACGGCGCGGCGGTGGACGCGGAGGGCTACTACTGGATCTGCCACGTCGGCGCCTGGCACGTGGCGCGCTACGCGCCCGACGGCACCATCGACCGCGTCGTCGGCGTGCCGGTGCAGCGGCCCACGATGTGCGCGTTCGGCGGGAAGAACCTCGACGTGCTGTACGTGACGAGCGCCACCTTCCCGCTGTCGAAGGAAGCGCTCGCCAAGCAGCCGCTCGCGGGCAGCCTGTTCGCCCTCGACGCCGGCGTGCGCGGGCTGCCGGAGCCGTTCTTCGCAGGATAACCACGCATGGAAATCAACATCCCCGAAGTGCTCGCCGAGGTCAGCGCCGCGTTCGAGCGCTATGAGGCGGCGCTCAACGCGAACGACGTCGCGGTGCTCGACGCGAGCTTCTGGCCGAGCCCGCACACGGTGCGCTACGGGCTCGCCGAGAACCTGTACGGGCGCGACGAGATCCTCGCCTTCCGCCGCGGCCGGCCGCCCGCCGACGTGCAGCGGCGCAAGCTGCTGCGGGTCTCGATCACCACCTACGGGCGCGATGCCGCGACGGCGAGCTGCGAGTTCCTCCGCCCGGAGTCGAACCGCCGCGGGCGGCAGACCCAGACGTGGATGCGCACCCCCGAGGGCTGGCGCGTGGTGAACGCGCACGTGAGCTGGTTCACGCCGCCGGGCGCTCAGAGCTCGTAGTCGGCGATCCAATGCTCTTCGGCTAGCGGGTCGACGACCGCGCGCGTCTCGTGGTGCGCGGGATGCTTGTGGTAGGTCTCGAGCGCGGCGCGGTCGGCGAAGTCGCAGGTGAGCGCGAAGTCCACCGCGCGGCGGCCTTCCCGGAAGTTGCGCCCGACTTCGATGCGCAAGAGGCCCGGGATGCGCCCCGCCTGCTTTTCCAGCGTTTCCCGGATCAGCGCGAACTGCGCGACGCCTTCGGGCTTGAGCCGCCAGAGCACGATGTGTCGAACCATGCCCGCATGGTAGCGTGGGGCGAATTACCATCGGGTGATGGATGGAAAACAGCGCGCCGCGGCGGCGCTCCTCGCTGCCACGATCGTGAACCTGCCTTTCGGCACGCTGTACGCCTTCAGCGTGTTCCTGAAGCCGATGGAGGCGCTGCTCGGCACCACGCGCGCCGAGATGAGCTTCGTGTTCGCGCTCGCCACGATCACGCTCACCGCCGGCATGAACTTCGCGCCGCAGCTCTACCGGCGGCTCTCGCCGATCGTGCTCACCGCGGGCTGCGGCGTCCTGAGCGCGCTCGGGCTCGCGCTCTCGGCGACCGCCAGCAGCTTCGCGCAGCTCGCGCTCGGCTACGGCGTGCTCTTCGGCCCGGGCGCGGGCGTGCTCTACATCCTCGCGCAGCAGGCGGTGAACCAGACGGTGACGCGCTCGCGCGGCCTCGCCAACGGCTACGTGGTGAGCCTGTATCCGCTGGGCGCGATGGTGGGCGCACCGCTGCTTGGCTGGGCGATCCGCGACTACGGCGTGCGCGCGGCGCTCGCGGGCCTCGGCGCGGCGGTGCTCGTCGCCTGCGCGCTCACCGCCGCACTCTATCGCGCCGCCGAGATCCGCATGCTCGACGACTCGGCGGCAGACGTTGCCGCGCGCGAGCCGCTCGGGCGCACCTTCTGGCTCCTCACCACGGTGTTCTTCCTCGCCGCGGCGGCCGGCCTGACGGTGCTCAGCCAGGCCGCGGGCATGGTGCAGGCCTACGGCGGCGCGGCGGCGCTCGCGGTCGGCGCCACCACCTTCATCACCGGCGCGGTGGGCGCGGCGCGCATCGCCGGCGGCTGGCTCGTCGACCGCTTCGGCGCGGCGCGTACCGGCATCGCGGCGCATCTCTGCTCGCTCGCCGGCGCGCTCGTCCTCTCCGCGTTCCCGGCGCCGCTCGTCGCCGCCGTGACGCTCGCCATGGTGGGCGTGGGCTACGGCCTCGTCTCCGGCCTCGTGGCGGGCGCCATCGCGCAGTACTGGCACCGCAACCAGTTCGGCCTCGTCGCCGGGCGGCTCTACATCGCGTGGTGCGCGGCCGCTGTTACGCTTCCCATCCTTGCCGGACGCATCTTCGACCTCACGGGGAGCTACGCTTACGCCGTGGGAATCGCCGCGGCGGTCAATGTCATCGGGATCCTGGTCGCGCGCGGCCTGCCGGGGAGGCGCCATGTCGTTTGAAGAAGCGCTGCTGCGCGAGAGCATCCGCCGCTACGTCGAGAAGGAGATCGTGCCGCAGGCGGCCGCGTGGGAGGCGCAGGGCTTCGTGCCGCGCGAGGTGCTGCGCCAGATGGGCGCGCTCGGCTTCCTCGGCCTGCGCTATCCCGAGGAGTTCGGCGGCTCGGGGCTCGATGCGCGCGCCACGGCGCTCCTCGCCGAGGAGCTCGGGCGCTCGACCTTCGGCGGCTTCGCGATCACGGTGCTCGTGCATACCGACATGGCTTCCCCGCACCTCGTCAATGCGGGTACGCCGGAACAGGTGAAGCAGTATCTGCCCGCGATCATTTCGGGCGAAAAAATCGCCGCCGTGGCGGTGACCGAGCCCGATGCCGGCTCGGACGTGAAGGCGATCCGCACGAGCGCCCGAAAGGAGAAAAGCGGCTCGGGCGACGTCTACGTGCTGAACGGCGCGAAGATGTTCATCACCAACGGCGCGCTCGCCGACCTCTATTTCGTCGCGGCGAAGACCGATCCGGCGGCCGGGTCGAAGGGCGTCTCGATGTTCATCGTCGAGAAGGGCACGCCCGGGCTCGCGGTGTCGCGCAAGCTGGACAAGCACGGCTGGCGCTCCTCCGACACCGCGGAGCTCGCCTTCGACGGCTGCCGCGTGCCGGCGGCGAACCTGCTCGGCGAGGAGGGGCGCGGGTTCTACGCCATCATGAAGAACTTCCAGAACGAGCGCATCGCGATCGCCGCCATGGCGATGGGCGAGAGCGCGAAGGCCCTGGAGATCACGCTCGACTACGTGAAGACGCGCAAGGCCTTCGGCGCGCCCCTGTGGGACAAGCAGGCCATCCGCCAGCGCCTGTCGATGCTTTCGGCGAAGGTGGAGGCGGGCCGCCAGCTGGTGCGCCACGCCGCGGCGCTCGACGCCGGGGGGCGCGATTGCGTGAAGGAAGTGTCGATGGCGAAGGCCTACTGCGGCGAGCTGGTGAACGAGGTGATGTACGACTGCCTGCAGTTCCACGGCGGCATGGGCTACATGCGCGAGTCCGTCATCGAGCGCATGACGCGCGATGCGCGCGTGCAGTCGATCGGCGGCGGCGCCACCGAGGTCATGCTGGAGGAAGTGGCGAAGCGGCTTTAAAGCGGTGCGCGCCGCACCGTCGCTGTGCAAAAAAAGCGGAAAAAACGCGGTTGCCGGGGCAATGCACCGTGGCATGCGTTGTGCTTTGGCGTTTCCGGCGAGGAGGCGCAGGCAGCGACAGGGAGCGCGCATGCAGCTTTTGATCGTGGTCCAGGTGGTGCTCGTCGTAACAATCGGGGCCGGCATCTACGTGCTTTTCCTCCAGCCGCCCGGCGGCGAGGAGGAGCGGGATCCGGCGGTGCCCGAGCCCGATTTCGCCAGGTGTGCTAGAGTGTTGCCCGCAGGATCTCAAGCAGTGAATACCGTCCCTTCAGCCGCCACAAGCGGCGCCCTAGTGGAAGTCATTCCCTCCCTTGAACATCGTGCCCGAAGCGGGGCTCGGACAGTCTCGCGCTAAGACGTTTTTCAATACAGGTGGAATGACAATGGCTACAGGTACCGTTAAGTGGTTCAACGACTCGAAGGGCTTCGGATTCATCACGCCGGATGACGGCGGCAAGGATCTCTTCGCGCATCACAGCTCGATCCAGGGCTCCGGCTTCAAGTCGCTCAAGGAAGGCCAGAAGGTCTCCTTCGACGTGACGCAAGGCCAGAAGGGCCCGGCGGCGGCGAACATCAAGCCGCTGTAA
>DATAHF010000039.1:0-20309 GCA_036263315.1 Burkholderiales bacterium | reverse complement strand
CGGGGTGGACGATCTGAGGCTGTTCTTCGACGGCGACCTGCGCTTCCTGGGACAGTTCGCGTGAGGGTTCCCGAGCGCTGGCTGCGCGCGTTCTGCAATCCCGATCTCGCCACGGAAGCGCTCGCCGAGCTCCTGACGATGTCCGGGCTCGAGGTGGAATCGCGTGAGGCGGCTGCATCGTTCTCCGGCGTCGTGGTCGGCGAGATCGTGTCGGTCGACAAGCATCCCGCGGCGGACAAGCTCACGGTGTGCCGCGTCTCCACGGGCGCGCAGACGGTCCAGGTGGTCTGCGGCGCGCCCAACGTGCGCGCCGGAATGCGGGCGCCGCTTGCCCGGGTCGGCGCCGTGCTTCCAGGCATCCAGATCAAGAAGGCTCAACTGCGCGGCGTGGAAAGCGAGGGGATGCTGTGCTCGGCGCGCGAGCTCGGCCTGTCGGACGATCATTCCGGGCTGCTTGCGCTTTCCGCGGAAGCGAAGCCCGGCACGGACGTGCGCGCGCTGCTCGGCCTCGACGAGGAGATCCTGACGCTCAAGCTCACGCCGAACCGCGGCGACTGCCTCTCGATCCTCGGTGTCGCGCGGGAAGTCGCCGCGTTGACCCGCTCGCCTCTGACTTCTCCGGAGATAAAGAAAGTCTCGGCAAAGGGCGAGGCGAAGCACGCCGTTCGCATCGCGGCCCCGGAGGGCTGCGGGCGCTTTGCCGGGCGCGTCATCCGGGGTGTGGACCCGGCGGCGCCGACGCCGGGATGGATGAAGCAGCGCCTCGAGCGCGCCGGCCAGCGCAGCATCTCGGCCCTGGTGGACATCACCAACTACGTGATGCTCGAGCTCGGCCGCCCGCTCCACGTCTACGACCTGGACAAGCTGAAAGGCGCGATCGAGGTGCGCTGGGGACGCAAGGGCGAGAAGGTCCTGCTCCTCAACGGCCAGGAAGTCGAGGTCGACGAGAGCGTGCTGTGCATCACGGACGACTCCGGGCCGATCGGCCTCGCGGGCATCATGGGCGGCGAGAGCACCAAGGCGGACGAGTCGACGAAAAACATTTTCCTCGAATCGGCCTTCTTCTACCCGGCGGCGGTGCAGGGGCGCGCGCGCCGCTATAACTTCACGAGCGACGCGTCGCATCGCTTCGAGCGCGGCGTGGACTTCGCGAACAACGTGGACGGCATCGAGCGCGCCACGCATCTCGTGCTCGAGCTCTGCGGCGGGCAGCCGGGGCCGACGCAGGACCTGCAGGCGCGGCTGCCGGAGCGCAAGCCCGTGGCAATGCGCATCACGCGCGCCCAGAAGATCATCGGCGTGCCGGTGAAGCCGGAGGAAATGGCGGACATCTTTTCCCGCCTCGGCTTCCCGCACAAGAACGAGGGCGAGCGACTGGTGGTGACGCCGCCGAGCTACCGGTTCGACCTCGAGATCGAGGAAGACCTGATCGAGGAAGTGGCGCGCGTCTATGGCTTTGAGCGCATCGGCGCGCACCCGCCGCGCGTCCCCGCCCGCATGCTGGCGGCGCCGGAGGCCACGCGCTCGCTGCACTCGCTTCGCGAGCGCCTGGCGGCCGCGGACTACCGCGAAGTCATCAACTTCAGCTTCGTGGAGCCGGCCTGGGAGGCCGATTTCGCGGGCGATCCGGACCCGATCCGCCTGCTGAACCCGATCGCGAGCCCGCTTTCCGTGATGCGCACCACGCTCATCGGCTCGCTCGTCTCCGTGCTGCGCTACAACCATGCGCGCAAGCTGCCGCGCATCCGCGTATTCGAGCTGGGCCGCGTCTACCTGCGCTCACCCGGCGCGGAGCACGAGCCGCTTTCCGTGAAAGGCATCCGCCAGCCGGTCCGGGTCGCCGCCGCGGCGCTCGGCCCCGCGCTCGACGAGCAGTGGGGCAGCGACGATCGCAACGTGGATTTCTTCGACCTCAAGGCCGATCTCGAGGCCCTCGCGGCGCCGATTGCGCTGCGCTTCGAGGCGGCGACGCATCCCGCTTTTCATCCCGGGCGATCGGCGCGCGTGCTGGCTGCGGGAAAGCCGGCCGGGTGGCTCGGCGAGTTGCATCCCAGGTGGCAGCGGAAATACGAGCTCCCGCTTGCGCCGGTGCTCTTCGAGATGGACGCGGCGCTGCTCCAGGAGGTGGGCCTGCCGCGGCCGGGCGTGCCATCCAAATACCCCCCGGTGGTACGCGATATCGCGGTGCTCGTGGATGCGGCGGTCCCGGTGCAGGCGCTTTTGGACGCCATGGAGGCCGAAAAACCCCCCATCGTCACCCACGTCCGGCTGTTCGACCTGTACCAGGGGGAAAGCCTCCGCAAAGAGGGGGTGGCGGGGAGAAAAAGCCTTGCGTTCCGGGTAGTTATGCAAGATACTGAACGTACCCTAACCGATGCGGAAGCCGATGCGGCCCGCGACGCCTTGGTGGCGTTGCTGGGGCGCAAATTCTCCGCCAGCCTTCGCAGTTGAGGAGCTGCAGGGCGTGAATAATCAAGGGGATAAGGGAGCTGCAATGACTTTGACGAAGGCCGAGCTGGCCGACCTGCTGTTCGAGAAAGTCGGATTGAACAAGCGGGAAGCCAAGGACATGGTGGAAGCCTTTTTTGAAGAGATCCGCGGCGCCCTGGAGCGCGGCGAGAGCGTCAAGCTTTCCGGCTTCGGCAACTTCCAACTGCGCGACAAGCCGCAGCGCCCCGGACGCAACCCGAAAACCGGCGAGGAGATTCCCATCAGCGCCCGCCGCGTCGTCACGTTTCACGCCAGCCAGAAGCTGAAGGCGATGGTCGAGAAGGCGCGCCATGGAGCAAAGCCGCAGGAAAGCTGAGCTCCCGCCGATCCCCGCCAAGCGCTACTTCACCATTGGTGAGGTGAGCGAGCTGTGCGGGGTGAAGCCGCACGTGCTCCGCTATTGGGAGCAGGAGTTCACGCAGCTGAAGCCGGTGAAGCGGCGCGGCAACCGGCGCTACTACCAGCACCACGAAGTGCTCCTCATCCGCCGCATCCGCGAGCTGCTCTACGAGGAAGGCTTCACCATCAGCGGGGCGCGCAACCGGCTCGACAGCTCGCTTACGCACGACGAAAAGCCCGATCCGCAGGCGCGCGCGCCGCGCCCGGTCGCTGCCGCCGCCGGCGGCGGCGCGGACCTTGCGGCCATCAAGCGCGAGCTGCGGGCGGTTCTCGACCAGCTGCAGCAGTAGAGCGGGTAAAATTAGCGCTGCGTCGGGGCGTAGCGCAGCCTGGTAGCGTACCTGCATGGGGTGCAGGTGGTCGCGAGTTCAAATCTCGCCGCCCCGACCATCTTCACTAAAAGACTTTTCGCCTAGCGCCGGGCGTCCTCGCACTGCTGGCACAACGTCACGCTAAGGTTGCGCACCAGACGGGCGAGCGAAAGCACGGCGCCGCAGCGCCGGCACAGTCCGAAATCCGCCTCCCGAAGCCGCGCGCGTAGCGCGGCATAGTCCACCGGCGCCTGCAAACCCTGAAGCCGCGCTTCTTCGGACATCTGCTCGATCAGGCGCTCGAGGGTTTCGCGGTACTCGGACGGGAAGCGATTCGCCATGGCGACAGTGTGCCGGCCAGCGTCCGCCGGGATTTGACCTGCATCAAAAGATGCGCCCGGCCGCGCTTTGGCATGAAAACCCATGTAGATTGTCGTTATTGCCATCTGGCGGCACACTCCGGAACGAGCAAAACTGCGCGCTCCTCCAACCACAAGGAAGCGGCAAGCCATGAAGCAATACGTCATCGAACGCAACATCCCGGGGGTCGGGGCCTTGAATCGCGAGCAGCTGAAGGGCGCGGCGGCCACTTCGAACAAGGCGCTGGACGAGCTCGCGGGCAAGGTGCAGTGGGTGCAGTCGTTCGTCGTCGCCGACAAGACCTATTGCATCTACCTCGCCGAGAGCGAGGCCGCGGTCCAGGAGCACGCCACGCGCAGCGGCTTTCCGGCGAACAAGGTGACGGAAGTGCGCACCGTGATCAGCCCGATGACCGCGTACGGCAGCTGATGGCACGGCCGGCCCGGTTGATCGACGTGACCGTCGTCCTCCTGGACGCCGGCTATGCCTCGACCGCGATCGGGCCGATCGAGGTGTTCCACGCCGCCGGATCGGTGTGGAACTGGCTGCGCGGCGAGCCGGAGCAGCCGAGATTTCGCGTGCGCACCGCCTCGGTGGACGGGCGCGCGGTGAAGGGAATCTGCGGCCTGACGCTGAAGCCGCAGTTCGCGCTGCGCGACATCAGGCGCACCGATCTCATCGTGGTGGCGGCGCCCGGATGGGACGTGCTGCCCGCCATCGCGAAGCGCGGGCCGCTCGTGCCCTGGCTGCGCAAATGGCACGCGCGCGGCGCGTACATCGCCGGCATCTGCACCGCGGTCGCGTTTCTCGCCGAGGCGGGAATCCTCGAGGGCAAGGAAGCGACGACGCACTGGGCGGTGGCCGAAGTCCTGCGCGCGCGCTACCCGAACGTGCGCTGGCGTGCCGAGCAGTTCCTCACCGAAGACGGGCGCGTGTTCTGCAGCGGCGGCGTCTACGCATCCACGGACCTCGCCCTCTACCTGGTGGAGAAATTCTGCGGCCACGAGACGGCGCTGCAGTGCGCGAAGGCACTGCTGCTCAGCATGCCGCGCAGCCGCCAGTCAGGCTATTCCGTGCTGCCGCTGTCCCGTCCGCATGCGGATGAGCGCATCCGCAGGATCGAGGCCTACCTGCAGCAGCATTTCGCGAGCGCGGTTCCGATCGAAGCGCTCGCGGCGCGCGCCGGCATGAGCCCGCGCAACTTCATCCGGCGCTTCAAGGCCGCCACCGGCAGGCTGCCCGGCGCCTATGTGCAGGCGCTGCGCATGTCGAGCGCTAAGGAGATGCTCGAGCGCGGCCGCCTGCCGGTGCAGAACGTGAGCGCCCGCATCGGCTACGAGGACGTCGCCTTCTTCAGGGGACTATTCAAGCGCCACACCGGGATGACCCCGGCGGAATACCGGGCGCGGTTTGCGCGCATGGCATTCGACCGCGGCGCGCAGGCGGCCTGATGCTGGAGCTGCGCCCGACGTGCGAGCACTGCAACAAGCCGCTGCCGCCCGATTCGCTCGAGGCGCGCATTTGCTCCTACGAGTGCACCTTCTGCGCGCATTGCGTGGAGACGGTCCTCGGCAATGTCTGCCCGAACTGCGGCGGCGGCTTCGCCCCGCGGCCCATCCGGCCGGCGAAAAACTGGAAGGGCGACAATTTCCTCGGCAAGGATCCGGCGAGCGTAAGAGTGCGGCACAAGCCGGTGGATGAGGCGACGCACGAGGCGTTCTCCGCCCCGATCCGGAAGATCGCGCCCGAGCGGCGCTAGCGCTGCTCGAGCAGCGCGTCGAGCAGCCGCGGGTCGAGCGGCTTCTTGTGCAGCTCGTCGAACCCGGCGGCGAGAGCGTCTTCGGAGCTCAGCGGCGTCGCGGTAATGCCGATGATGCGCACGCCTTTCAGCTCGGGATTGCGGCGGAACTGGCGCGCCAGCTCCAGGCCCGAGGTGTCCGGCAGTTTCACGTCGAGCAGCACGACTTCCGGCTTCGTGCGCTGCGCCAGGTCGAGCGCCACGATGCCATTGATGGCGTAGTCGACGTGGTGGCCGCGGTCCTTGAGCAGATAAGCGATGGTGTGCACCTGGTCGATGTTGTCGTCGACCACCAGGATGCGCAGGCGCCTGTGCGGCTTGGTCTTCCCCGAAGAGTGCAATTTCCTGTCCGGCTGTTATGGCGAATCTGGAAGCGCATACCCTATACGCCTGTGTTGCATGAATCTATCGCACCGAAGGCGTGGCCGGCGGACGTCGCCGTGTAGCGGGATCCACGACAAGGGCTCGGCAATTGCACGCGCCGTCCACCCAATTGAGGATACCGCCATGTTTTCGACACCCCTCTCCACACCCGAAGACGGCGCCCCGCGCCGCATCCGCCTGGAAGAGCTGATCGCCAAGCTGTCCCAGATCGAGGAGCATGCCTCGCTCGCCTTGAGCGAGCATCCGCGCGGGCAGATCCTTCCGCGCCTGCGCCTCATCCTGGGCATCGCCAGGCAGGCGCGGCTGCATCTCGAGCATCAGGCAAGCAGTGGTGTGCGCGTCCCTGTCGCCCCGGCGGCGGCTCAGGCCCACCTGCCGCCGCCCGGCTAGTCGCTGCTCGTCTTGAGCCGGGCCGCGAAGCTCGAGCCGCGCACGCACAACCTGCCGCGCGGGTCCTGCCAGAGCTTCTGGTCGGCGTGCAGCTTCCCGATGGCGCGCGCCACGGTCTGGAAGTCGAAGCCGGAAAATCTTTCCGCAAGCTCGGTGTAATAGGCGGGCGTCTTCTCGATCGCGGCGTGGATTTCCGTGGCCAGCGCGTCGACGCTTCCCGCGGGCGCGACCTTGGCCGCATCGGCCTTGCCGCCGAGATAGTCGGCAATCCTGGCGCGATCGGCGTACGCGTACGAGATGCGCTCGTAGCGCTCGCGCGGAATGCCTTCCGAGATGGTCGCATCGATGCCGACCTTGGCGGTGGTCGGCACGACGCCGGGCGGCGTGGGCGGCAGGCTGGGATCGAGCGGCTTGCCGCGCGCGTGCGTGACGATCATGACGTCGCGATCGCCCTGGACGCGCGTGGCGATCGCCCACTCCACCTCCACCGGGTTGAAGACGTCGATGTCGTCGTCGACCACGACGACATGCTTGAGGTCCATGACCGAAAGCGCGGCGAGCAGCGCGTTTTTCCCCTCGCCCGGCTGCTTGCGGATCGAGATCACCGCGTGCCAGAACGCCCGGCCGCCCAGTGTGACGTTGATGTCCTTGACCTGCACGCCCGCGGTCCGCAGCGCGCGGCGGATCGCCTGGTAGCGCGTCGGCGCGGCGAGCCAGGTGTTCTCCCACGGCATGTGCAGCGCGTAGTAGATCGGGTCCTTGCGCATCAGCACCGCGTTCACGCGCACGTTCGGGTTCCAGTGCAGCCCGCCCATCAAGCCGGTGAATTCGCCGAAGCGGCCCTCGGGCTGCGTCCAGCCGGTGGGCAGGATTTCGGCCTCCAGCACGATCTCCGCGTCCGCGACATACGGGAGGTCGAGCGTCTCGCAAGGCGCGAGCTCGACCGGGGCGCCGCGGATGCCGCCGGTGATCGCCATCTCGTCCATCCCGATGGGCGCCCGGTAGCCTGCGCCCATGATCTCCATTGGGTGCGTGCCGATCGAGATGGAGATCGGGCAGGGCTTGCCGGCCTCGTAGGCGCGCTGCGCGAAAAGCCGCATGTTGTTCGGCGTGACGATGTCGATGCCGACGAGGTTGCGCTCCTTGACCATGAAGCGGTAGACGCCGCTGTTCATGCCGTATTCCGGGTCGCGGGCGATGACGACGCCGGCGGTGATCATCGGGCCGCCGTCGTAGATCGAGGACATCGGCACCGGCAGGCGGAAGAGGTCGACCTCGTCGCCCTTCTGGATGCGCTCCTTCGTGGGCGAGGTCGCGACGCGGCGCGGCGCGACGGGATGGTCGATGCCGTGCTGCAGCTTCGCCTCGATCTCGGCGTAATTCGCGCAGCCCATCGACATGATGGCGCGCTCGCGGGAGCGGATGAGGCCCGAGGCCACGGGCATGCCGTAGCCGACCACGTTGTGGAACATGAGTGCCTTGTCCGCCTGGTCCACGAGCGTGGCGATGTGCCGGATGTCGACCGGCTGGCGCATGTCGGCAAGCTGGCCGGCGGCGCGCAGCCGCTCGATGAAGCCGCGAAACGTCTCCGTGAATGGCTGCTCGAGGGTCTTTGCGTCGTCCTGTTTCATCGCCTATTTGTACAATAAAACCTTGAAAGACGCATTCAATCTCGGCGACCTGATCGACGGGTCGCAACCGCGGCAGAAAACTGCAATCGTCGACCTGGGCGGGGAGCGGCCGCCGCGCGAGCTTTCCTATGGCGAGCTCGACGCGCTCGCCGACGGCGCGGCGCGGCTGCTCCTCGAGCGCGGCCTGAAGCGGGGCGAGCGCGTCGGCCTGCTCTCGGCCAACCGCAGCGAGTTCGTCGCCGGGTACTTCGGCATCATGCGCGCCGGCCTCGTGGCGGTGCCGGTCAACTTCAAGTTTCCGCCGCGCCAGATCGAATTCGTGCTGCGCGACAGCGACGCGCGGCTCGTGCTCTGCGATGCGGCGCGCAGGAACGCCGTGCCGGTGGATATTCCGGCGCTTGAGTGGAGCGCGCTGCGTCCAGGGGCGCGGCACGAGCCCGTACGGCCCGCCGAGGGCGAGACGGCGATGTTCCTGTATACCTCCGGTTCCACCGGCCGGCCGAAAGGCGTGGTGCTCTCCCACCAGAGCCATCTCTGGGTGGTCAGGACGCGGCTGCAGGGCCAGGACGCGTCCGCCCATCGCCTGCTCATCGCCGCGCCGCTCTACCACATGAACGCCCTCGCGCTCGCCAAGCTCGCCGCGGCCGCGCACGCGACCGTCGTGCTCATGCCGCAGTTCTCCGCGCGCGACTACATCGCCGCGATCGAGAAATATCGCTGCACGTGGCTCACGGCCGTGCCGCCGATGATGGCGATGATGCTTCGCGAAAAGGATCTGCTCGAGCGCACCGACCTTTCGTCCGTGCGCACGGTGCGCATGGGCTCCGCTCCGGTGAGCGCGAGCCTGATGGAGCGCCTGCGCGCCCTGTTCCCGAAGGCGACGATCGTGAACGCCTACGGCACCACCGAAGCCGGGCCGGTCGTGTTCGGGCCGCATCCGCAAGGCTTGCCGCAGCCGGACCTTTCCGTGGGCTACCCGCACCCCGGGGTCAGCCTGCGCCGCGGGTTGGGCGGCGTCCTCGAGATGAAGTCGCCGGCGCTCATGACGGGCTACCACAAGCTGCCGGAGGCCACGCGCGCCGCCTTCACGCCCGACGGCTACTACATCACCGGCGACGTCTTCAGCGTCGACGAGAACGGCTTTCATACCTTCGTCGGCCGCGTGGACGACATGTTCGTCTCCGGCGGCGAGAACATCTATCCGAGCGAGGTGGAGAAAATGCTGGAGCGTCATCCCGCGGTTGAACAGGCCGCCGTCATCCCGGTGCCCGACGAGATCAAGGGCACCAAGCCCGTGGCCTTCGTGGTGCTCAAGCGCGGCGCGGCGGCCGCCGAAGACGAGCTGAAGCAGTATGCGCTCGCCAACGCGCCCGCCTACCAGCATCCGCGGCGCGTCTGGTTCCTGCCGGAGCTGCCGCTTGCGGGGACCAACAAGCTCGACCGCAAGGCGCTCGCGCGGCTCGCCGAGACCGAGATGACCGCCGCGGGGTCGCCGTCATGAAAGCGCTTCTCCTGCGCAGGCACGGCGGGTTGCAGGAGCTGGAGGTCGCCGACCATCCGCAGCCGCGTCCGGTCGAAGGCCACGTCGTGATCCGGGTGCGCGCCTCTTCGTTCAACTACCACGATGTGTTCACGGTGCGCGGCATGCCGGGCATCAAGGTGCCGCTGCCGGTCGTCATCGGACTCGACATGGCGGGCGAGATCGTCGAAGTCGGCGCCGGCGTCACGGGCTGGAAGCCGGGAGACCGCGTGCTCGTGAATCCCCTCAACAAGAAAAAGGGCCTCATGGGCGAGATGCTGGACGGCGGGATGGCCGAGTATTGCCTCGTGGCCGCGGACCAGCTGCTGCGCATGCCCGACAAGGTGAGCTTCGTCGACGCGGCCGCGCTGCCCGTCGCCTACGGCACGGCGCACCGCATGTTCATCACGCACCAGACGCTCAAGGCGGGCGAGCGCGTCGTCGTGCTGGGGGCAAGCGGCGGCGTCGGCACGGCATGCGTCATCCTCGGCAAGATGCTCGGTGCGGAAGTGATCGCCTGCGCGAGCAGCGAGGAGAAGCTTGCCCGGCTGAAGGAAATCGGCGCTGACCATGGCATCAACTACGCGAGCACCGACTGGTCCAAGTGGGCGATCGAGAAATACGGCAAGCCGCAGCGGCGCAGCTACGAGGGCGGCGTGGACGCGGTGGTCAACTTCACCGGCGGCGACACCTGGGTGCCGTCCCTGCGCTGCCTGAAGCGCGGCGGCAAGCTCCTGGTGTGCGGCGCCACGGCGGGCCACGACCCGAAGGAGGACCTGCGCTACGTGTGGAGCTTCGAGCTGAAGATCATCGGCTCGAACAGCTTCTACGACGAGAACCTGAGCGCGCTGCTCGAGCTCGTGGCGCAGGGCCGGGTGAAGCCCGTCATCGACCGGGTGGTGCCGCTCGATCAGGCCGCCGAAGGGTTGCGGCTCATCCAGGACCGGGAGGTCATCGGAAAGGTGGTGGTGACGCCATGACGAGCGAAGTGCCGAGCATCGATGCCGTACAGAAGCTCATCACCCGCGGACCGTTCCACCAATGGCTCGGGCTGCGGGTCACGAAGGTGGAGGAAGGCCTCATCGAGCTGTGCGCCACGTGGCGCGAGGAATGGATCGTGAATCCCGACAAGCGCTATACGCACGGCGGCATTCTCGCCGCGCTCGTCGACCTTGCCGCCGACTGGGCGCTCGTCACGCGTACCGGCCGCGGCGTGCCGACGCTCGACATGCGGGTCGACTATCACCGGGCAGCGATGCCGGGAGACCTCACGGCGCGCGGGCGCGTCATCAAGTGGGGCAGCCAGTTCTCGGTCGCGGAGGCGGAGGTCTTCGACAAGGACGACGCCCTCGTGGCGAGCGGGCGCGGGCTGTATTTCACCGCGCCGCCGAAAGGCTAGCCCGCGCAATGCAGGCTACGCCCGTACAATCCGGGCGGTGCGCATCCTGGTTTCGAACGACGACGGCTACTTCGCGCCCGGCATCACCCTCCTAGCGGAAGCGCTGCGCCAGATCGGCGAGGTGACCGTCGTCGCCCCCGAGCGCGACCGCTCCGGCGCCTCCAATTCGCTCACGCTCGACCGCCCGCTGTCGGTGCGCCGCGCGGCGAACGGCTTCTTCTTCGTGAACGGGACGCCGACCGATTGCGTGCACATCGCCGTGACCGGGCTGCTCGACTTCACGCCCGACGTGGTGGTGTCCGGCGTCAACCTGGGCGCCAACATGGGCGACGACACGATCTACTCCGGCACGGTCGCGGCGGCGACGGAGGGCTACCTCCTCGGGATCCCGTCCGTGGCGGTCTCGCTCACCAGCAAGGAAGGCAAGCACTTCGAGAGCGCCATCGGCATCGCGCTGCAGATCGTCGAGCGCCTGCGCCGCTCGCCCCTGGGCGAGCCGGTGCTGCTGAACGTGAACGTCCCCGATATCGAGGCGTCCGCGCTGGCCGGGATCGAGGTGACGCGCCTGGGCAGGCGCCACAAGGCCGAGCCCGTGGTCAAGATGCAGACCCCGCGCGGCGATACCGCGTATTGGATCGGTCCGGCGGGCGGCGCGGCCGACTCGGGCCCGGGCACCGATTTCTGCGCAGTCGAAAACCGGCGGGTGTCGGTTACGCCGCTTCGCATGGACCTCACCCACGGCGCCCAGATCCCGCTGGCAAAGGAGTGGCTGGCAAGGTGAAGGACACCTCGGGGATCGGCATGACCTCGCAGCGCACGCGGGCGCGCATGGTCCAGCGCCTGCGCGACAAGGGAATCCGCGACGAGCGCGTGCTCGGCGCCATGGCGGGCGTGCCGCGGCATCTCTTTGTCGAGGAGGCGTTGGCGAGCCGCGCCTACGAGGACACGGCGCTGCCGATCGGGTTTGGCCAGACCATTTCCCAGCCGTACGTCGTCGCCCGCATGATCGAGATGCTGATCCAGGATCGCACGCCGGCCAACGTGCTGGAAGTGGGCACCGGCTGCGGCTACCAGGCGGCGGTGCTCGCGCGCGTTTTCCGCGACGCCTACTCGGTGGAGCGGATCAAGGGGCTGCACGAGCGCGCGCGCGCCAACCTGTTCGGGCTGAAGCTCACCAACCTGCGCCTCGCCCACGGCGACGGCTATGCGGGCCTCGAGAAGGCCGCCCCGTTCCAGGCGATCATCGTGGCGGCGGCGGCGCGGGCCGTGCCCGAGGCGCTTTTACGCCAGCTGGCCGCTGGTGGCAGAATGGTGCTGCCGCTGCATTCCAATAACGGCGACCAGCAGCGGCTGGTGCTGATCGAGCGCAGCGGCCGGGGGTTTATCGAGTCCGAGCTCGACCCGGTGCGCTTCGTGCCGATGGAGGCGGGGAAGGCCTGAAAGAATGATGAAGCTCGCTGCCGCGCTGCTCGCCGGGGGGATCCTGGCGCTCGCGGCCGGCTGCGCCAGCCGGCCGAGCGGCGCGCCGGTTTCCGAGCGCAATCCCGGCCGTCCGGCCGCTGCGGCCAAGGCGCCCTCCGCCCAGGCGGCGCCCGTTCCAGGCGCCGTGCCGCAGGGCTTCTACCAGGTGAAACGCGGCGACACGCTGTATTCCATCGCGCTCGAGCACGGCGCCGACTACCGCGAGATGGCGCAATGGAATTATCTCGACGACCCGACCAAGATCCGCGTCGGACAGCTGCTGCGCGTGACGGCTCCGAACGAGCGGCCCGCGGTGCAGGTGGCGGCCGCGGCAGGCTCAGGCCGCGTCGAGGGGAAGCCGCTCGAATCCCGCCCGCTCGCGCCTTCGCCCGCGCCTGCGCCCGAGCCCGCCAAGCTCGCGCGCATCGAGCCGCAAAAGCCAGCGGCCCCGGAGCCCGCGCGTGCCGAGGCTCCGGCGGATTTCATCTGGCCGGTGAAGGGCAAGGTCATCACCGGCTTCTCCGAGCCGCGCAGCAAGGGCATCGACATCGACGGCAAGCTGGGCGAGCCGGTGCTCGCCGCGGCGGCGGGGCGCGTCACCTATATCGGCAGCGGCATCCCGGGCCTGGGCAAGCTCGTCGTGATCAAGCACGACAACGGATTCATCACGGTCTACGCGCATAACCGCGAGATCCTGGTGAAGGAGCAGCAGACGGTGACGCGCGGCCAGCGGATCGCGGAGCTCGGCAGCACCGACTCCGATCGTCCGAAGCTGCATTTCCAGATCCGCAAGGGCGCCTCGCCCGTCGATCCGCTGCGCTACCTGCCGGCCTCCTGAGCCTTGGCGAGCGCGTCGGCGAGGTCGGAGACCGCGGCGGCGTAGAAAGTGCTGCGGTTGTAGCGGGTCAGGACGTAGAAGTTCTGCAGCCCCAGGCGGTATTCGCTCGCCGCCCCGGGCGTCTCCAGCTCGATGAGCGCGGCGCGCGCGTCGGGCGCGAGCGGGCCGGTCGGCTGCACACCCGCCTGCTGAAGCTCCGCCAGCGTGAACTTCGCCTCGACGCCGCCGAGCAGGGCGCGATAGCCTTCCCCGGAGAGCTGCACCGGGCGCCACACCGCGCCGCCGGGCGCCCAGCCGTGCTCGCGCAGGAAGTTCGCCACGCTGCCGATCGCGTCGGTCGCGCTGCGCTGCAGGTCGATCGTACCGTCGCCGTCGAAGTCGACGCCGTAGCGCCGGATGCTCCCCGGCATGAACTGCGGGATGCCCATCGCTCCGGCATAGGAGCCGCGCGCGGCGAAGACGTCGGCGCCGCTGTCCCGGGCAAGAAGGAGGTAGTTCACGAGCTCCGCGCGGAAGAAATCGGCGCGCGGCGGGTAGTCGAAGGCGAGCGTCGTGAGCGCGTCCACTACCCGCCAGCGCCCGGTATTGCGGCCGTAGAAGGTCTCCACGCCGATGATGCCGAGGATCACGGGCGCCGGCACGCCGTACTTGCGCTGCGCGCGCTCGAGCGCCTTGCGGTGCGCCTTCCAGAATTGCAGCCCGGCGGCGATGCGCCGTTCGTTGACGAACATCGCCCGATACTCCTCCCAGGAGCGCGGGCGCTCCATCGACGGCGGCTCGATCGCCTGCAGCACCGGCGCCATGCGCTGCACGCGCGAAAAGAGCCGGTTCAGCTCGTGCGGCAGGAAGCCGTGGCGCTCGGCCATCTCGGCGACGAAGGCGCGCACCTCCGGCCGCTCGGCGTAGCCGCTCGCCGAAAGCGCCTCCCGGCCATGTCCGGCGGCGGCGAGCAGCACCGCAGTTGTGGCGAGCGTTGCGAGCCGCTTCACGTCAGGTGCAGCTCGCGCACCATGCGGCGCAGCTCCGCGACGCGCGGCTCGGTGCGCTCGGCGCCGTAGCGCAGCCGGATGTACAGGGCCGCGATCTGCAGGATCGCGCGGCGCGACACGGGGAGCGCCCGCGCGGCGCGCTCGGAGTAGTCGCGCGGCCCTTCGTGGGGTGCGCGCTCGAGTCCGCGCGAGGCGAGCTTCCTGCAGAAGGCGCGCCATGCGACCTGGACCGGGTCCGGACGCACCAGCCGCCGGAACGACCACGCCAGCAGCAGCGCCGTCATGACCCCGAGCAGCGTGAAGAGCGTCGCCGTGAGCATGCGCCAGTCGGCGTCCGGCATGCCGACGAAGCTGAGCAGCTCGCGCTGGCGGGCCGGGTTGTAGCCGAGCACCCAGATGTTCCAGGCATGGGCGAGGGCATCCCAGCGGTAGCGCAGCCCGAGCAGCCACTGGAAGTCCGTGCGCGAAAGGAACGGGAGCGCGTCGGCGTTCGGCACCGAGCGCGCGAGGCCGGATTCCAGCCGCACCGGCGCCGCCGCGACGGTGGGGTCGACCCGCACCCAGCCGCGACCGTTCAGGAATACCTCCGACCAGGCGTGCGCATCGGCTTGCCGCACGGTGAGGATGCCGTCCACCGGGTTGTAGTCGCCGCCCTGGTAGCCGATCACCACGCGCGCCGGCACCCCGGCAGCGCGCATGAGGAAGGTGAAGGCGGAGGCGAAGTGCTCGCAGAACCCTTCCTTGGTGCGGAAGAGAAAGTCATCCACGGAATGCTCGCCAAGCAGCGCGGGCTCCAGCGTGTACAGGTACTTCCCGCCACGCAGGAAGGCGATCGCCCGGCTGACCACTTCGGCGTCGCTCGCCGCGGCCTCGCGCCATTCCGCGGCGAGCGCGCGTGCCTTGGGGTTGAAGTCTCCGGGCAGGCGCAACGCGCGCCGCAGGAGGCTCGGCTGCTCCATCGGCCGCGGATCCGGATCGGCGATGGATTCGAGCTCGTAGCGCATGCGTGCGCGCACCGGAAGCTGCGTGACCACCTGCCCATCCACGCTGAAGCGGCCCTCGTTCGGCAGGGAGGCTGCGGACTCCAGCGCGAAAAGCCAGGTCTGGTTGTGCGGCTCGAGGACGACGGAATACTTGAAGCGCGTCGTGCCGCCCGTCGGCGGCATGAAGCGCGCCAGCACGGCGGGACCGGCCTTCCATGTGCGCCCGTCGAAGTCCCAGAGCACCGGCCCGCGCCAGTAGAGCAGGCGATGCGGCGGCCGCTCGCCCTGGAACTCGGCGCGAAACGCCGTGGCATCCGAGAGCGCGAGGCGCGACAGGTTGCCCGGGGACATGGAGTCGGACAACCCGCTCAGCCCGGCGTAGGCATCCTGCGGCAAGCCCCACAAGGGCCCCTGGACGCGCGGGAAGAGCAGGAACAGCACGAACGCGAGCGGCGCTGCGTGCGTTAGCAGCAGGCCGGCGGTGCGCAGGTTGGCGCGCGCCGGGCGTTGCGGCGCGCTGAATCCCACCAGCGTGCTCGTCAGCAGGAAAAGCGCGCCGCACATGAGGAACGCGGTCGGGATCGATTGCGTATAGAGGAGGTTGGTGACGATGAGGAAGTAGCCGAGGAAGGAGGCCATTGCCGCGTCGCGGTGGGTGCGCGTCTCGAGGAGCTTCAGGCCCGAAAACAGCACGAGCAGCATGATCCCGGGCGTGCGCCCGAAGAGCGAGCGGTATTCCATCCACAGCCCGAGCATCCCGACCAGCGCCACCGCGAGCACCAGCCAGCGCGAGGGCAGCGGGGCGCGGTTCATCACGTAATACGCTCGCCAGGCGAACAGGCACAGCGTGAGCAGCGTGAGCCACCACGGCGCGCGCAACATGTGCGGCGCCACTACGACGAGCAGCGACGCGCTCAGCCACGCCAGGTCGCGGCCGTTGACCGAGCGCGCTTCGGGGGCGAGCGGATGCGGCAGCGGGCTCATGGCGCGACGGCTCCCGGCTCGCCATGCAGCGCGAGCGCCTTCAGGCAGGCGGCGCGATGCGCACCGCCGCGTCCCGGCGCGAGCTCCACGCCGGGCAACCTCAAGCCGTAGTGCGCGCCCGCGCGCTCCGCAGCGAGCACCCACCCGCACAGGCGCGAGAGGCGCTCCTCGATGCCGAGCGCGCCGGGCAGCAAGCGCCAGTCGAGCCACAGCTCCGCGGAGGCTTCGCCCGTGAACTGCTTGGTCAGCATGTGGTCGGTGCGCGCCACTGCTTTCCACGCCACGTGCCGCGGCGAATCGGAAGGCTGGTAGCCGCGCAAGCCGGAGAAATCCTCGTTGCCCGGCATCTGCATGCTGAGCGTGCCGCTGGCCGCCTCGGCGCTCGGCGGCGGCAGCGGCGAGCGCTCGGGCTTCGGATAGACGAGGCAGGAGAGCTCGGGCTCGACATAGCTCCACGCGCGGAACAGGCCCAGCGGGAAGCGCGTCTCCAGCATCACGCGGCCGATCGGCATCCAGCCGCGGCGCCGCGCGGGCGCCGAGAGCACGACTTCGGCCTCCGCGCCGGCCGCGATGTCGACGACGAGCTGCGATCCGGAGTCGAGGTGGCGCGCAAGGATCGCGGGGCGGTCGAATCCCGAGCGGCCCTGCAGGTGCAGCCGGAATTGCGCGGGATCGTCGACGAACACCGGCTCGCAGCGGCCGGCGCTCACAGCGATGCGTGCAAGGTTGCGGGCGGTGTGCACCATGCCGGCCAGCGCCATCCCGCCGAGCATGAAGGTCAGCGCGAAGCCCAGCGAGAGCGCATAGTTGATCGAGCCGATGAGAAGCACCATCAGCGTGCCGCCGAAGAGCCATCCCAGGCGCGCCGGCACGATGTAGACGCGCCGGTGCACGAGCACCACGGTGCCGCGCTCGGGCGGCGTGAAGCCGTACAGGCGGTTGGCGATGCGCGGATGCCGGTCGAGGAACGCGCCGATCATGCCGTCGGCCCGTCGTACTTCCAGCGTCCCTTCCACGCCGAAAGCACGAGGTTGGGGTATTCGGGCTTGCCGAGGCTGCCGTTGTAGCGGCCGAGCGCGCGGAAATAGTCGCCGTTCTCGATGTCGAGGTAGTGGCGCAGGATCGCGCAGCCGTAGGCGATGTTGGTGCGCAGGTGGAACAGGTTGTGCCTCGGCTGGCCGATCAGCTTCACCCAGAACGGCATCACCTGCATGTAGCCGCGCGCGCCCGCGGCGGAGACGGCATATTTGCGGAAGCCGCTTTCCACCTCGATCATGCCCAGCACGAGCTGCGGGTCGAGGCGCGCGCGCAGCGCCTCGTAGTGCACCGTGCGCAGGAGCTCGAGGCGCTGCTTGCGGTCCGGGATGCGGCGCTCCAGGCGCTGGTCCATCGCCGCGAGCCAGCGCTGCGCGTCCCGCGGCGAATGAAACGCCATGCTCGCCGGCGCCCGGTCCGACACCAGCGCGGAGAGCCGGCTGCGCACGCTGTCGGCGAGCGGCTCGTAGATCTGCGCGCCGGCGAAGGCGGGCAGCGGCGCGAGCACCATGAGGAGCGCGGCCAGCATCCTCATGCGGCGGCGAGCTGCTCCTTCAGGAAAGGCACGATCCCGGCGAGGGCCACATCGCGCGGCTTCTCGTCGCGGCGCGCCTTGTATTCTGCGTTGCCTGCGCCAAGCCCGCGCTCCGAGAGCACGATGCGGTGCGGAACCCCGATGAGGTCCATGTCGGCGAAGAGCACGCCCGGCCGCTCGTCGCGGTCGTCCATGAGCACGTCTACGCCGGCCGCGCCCAGCTCGGCATAGAGCTTGTCCGCCGCCTCGCGCACCGTCGCGCTCTTGTGATAGCCGATCGGCACCAGGCAGGCGGCGAAGGGCGCGATCGGCGCCGGGAACACGATGCCGCGCGGGTCGTGGTTCTGCTCGATCGCCGCCGCGACGATGCGCGTGACGCCGATGCCGTAGCAGCCCATCTCCATGGGCCGCGCCACCCCGCCCTCGTCCAGGTACATCGCCTTCATCGCCTCGGAGTACTTGGTGCGCAGCTGGAAGATGTGGCCGACCTCGATGCCGCGCACGATCTCGAGCGTGCCCTTGCCGTCCGGCGAAAGGTCCCCCGGCACCACGTTGCGCACGTCGGCGACCTCGGGTTCCGGGAGGTCGCGGCCCCAGTTGACGCCCGTGAGGTGAAACCCCGCCTCGTTCGCGCCGCACACGAAGTCGCTCATCGCCGCAACCGTGCGGTCGGCGATGACGCGGATTCCCTTCGCTCCCACCGGCCCGATGTAGCCGGCCTCGCAATGCAGGTGCGCGCGGATCTCGCTCTCCGAGGCGAAGCGGAAAGGGTCGAGACCTCCGACCTTGGAGGTCTTCACCTCGTTCAGCGTGTGGTCGCCGCGCACGAGCAGCAGCGCGAACGCGCCCTCGTGCACCACCGCGACGGCCTTGACGGTCCGGGCGAGATCGATCTTCAGGAGCGCGGCCACCTCCTCGCAGGTTTTCTTGCCGGGCGTGGCCACCTTCTGCATCGCTTCGCCCGCCGGCTTTCGCCCGGCCGCGGGCGGCAGCGCTTCCGCGAGCTCGACGTTCGCGGCGTACTCGGACTGCGGACAGAAGGCGATCGCGTCCTCGCCCGAGTCGGCGAGCACGTGGAATTCGTGCGAGCCGGTGCCTCCGATGGCGCCGGTGTCGGCGGCCACCGCGCGGAACCTGAGGCCGAGCCGCGTGAAGATCCGCGTATACGTGTCGTGCATGTTGCGATATTCGCGCTCGAGATCGGCGAGGTCGGCGTGGAAGGAATAGCCGTCCTTCATGATGAACTCGCGCCCGCGCATGATGCCGAAGCGCGGGCGGCGCTCGTCGCGGAACTTGGTCTGCACCTGGTAGAAGTGCACCGGCAGCCGGCGATAGGTCTTAAGCTCGCTGCGCGCGAGGTCGGTGACGACCTCCTCGGAGGTCGGCTGGATCACGAAATCGCGCTCGTGGCGGTCCTTGAAGCGCAGGAGCTCCGGCCCGTAGGCCTGCCAGCGGCCCGATTCCTGCCACAGCTCCGCCGGCTGCACCACCGGCATGGCGATCTCGATGGCGCCGGCGCGCTCCATCTCGCTGCGGATGACGGCCTCGACCTTGCGCAGCACGCGCACGCCGAGCGGCAGCCACGTGTAGATGCCGGCGGAAAGGCGCCGGATGAGGCTCGCGCGCAGCATGAGCCGGTGGCTCACGATTTCCGCGTCGGCGGGAACTTCCTTCAACGTCGCGATGAAAAAGCGGGAGGCGCGCATCCGAGTCTGGCGCCGAGCCGCGGCGCATTGAGTTTGCAGCCGGCCTGTGGAAAAATCGGAACCGATTCTAGCTTAGAGAGGCGGTATCGTATGCTGGATCGCGATGGCTACCGTCCTAATGTCGGCATCATCCTCGCGAGCCCGAGGAACGACGTGTTCTGGGGCAAGCGCGTCAATCAGCACGCGTGGCAGTTCCCGCAAGGCGGGATCAAGGCGGGCGAGACACCCCTGCAGGCCATGTACCGGGAGCTCGAGGAGGAGATCGGCCTGCAGCCCGATCACGTGCGCGTGCTCGGCCGCACCCGCGAATGGCTGCGCTACGAGGTGCCCGAGAAATGGCTGCGCCGCGACCATTCCTCCCTGGGTCGCGGCGGCTACCGCGGGCAGAAGCAGATCTGGTTCCTCCTGCGCATGACGGGGCGCGACTGCGACGTCAAGCTGCGCGCGAGCGGGCATCCCGAGTTCGACGCCTGGCGCTGGCACGACTACTGGGTGCCCCTCGATCACGTGATCGAGTTCAAGCGCGAGGTCTACCGCCAGGCGCTGATCGAGCTGCACCGCTTCCTGCAAGCGGACCGGCGCAGCCGCACGCGCGCGGTCGCGATCAGCGGCTAGCCATGATTCGAAGAGAGACGCTGCTTTCTCTCGAGGAATACGCGCGCCAGCGGCCGCAATTCCGGGAAAAGGTCATGGCGCACAAGAAGCGCCGCACCGTGCACCTGGGCGAGCACGTCACGCTGCAGTTCGAGGACGAGCTCACCATCCGCTACCAGGTGCAGGAGATGCTGCGCATCGAGCGCATCTTCGAGGAAGACGGGATCCGGCACGAGCTCGACGCATACAACCCGCTCGTGCCCGACGGCTCGAACTGGAAGGCGACGATGCTCCTCGAATACCCCGACGCCGAGGAGCGCCGGCGGGTGCTCGCGCGCCTGAAGGGCATCGAGCGGCGCGTCTGGGTCCAGGTCGAGGGCTGCGAGCGCGTCTTCGCCATCGCCGACGAGGACCTCGAGCGCGAGAACGAAGAGAAGACCTCCTCGGTGCATTTCCTGCGCTTCGAGCTCGGCAACGCGATGCGCGAGCGGCTGCGCGCCGGC
>DATAHF010000038.1:0-4516 GCA_036263315.1 Burkholderiales bacterium | reverse complement strand
ACGAAGCCCGCCACGGGCGTCGAGGCGATCAGCTCGGCGATCTTCTTCGCTTCGGGATGGCTGCGGAAGGGCTCGGTGAACCAGCGCTCCAAAGTGGAGGGCACCAGCGCCTTCATTCCCTGGCTCTCGGCGATGCGGATGCGCTCCTCCCATTGCTTGACCGCCTCCGGCGGCTGGGTGTGCGTGGTGTCGGCGAACACCATGCCGTCGAAGGGCGGCGCGGCGCGCAGCGCGAGCGTCTGGCCGATCATCCCGCCGATGGACAGCCCGACGTAGGTGGCGCGCGCGATCTTCAGCTCCTTCATCAGGCCGAGCACGTCATCGGCCAGCATGTCGAGCGTATAGGGGCCCTGCGGCGCGCTGGTGTGGCCGTGCCCGCGCATGTCGTGCGCGAGGATGCGGTAGCGGTCCTTGAAGGCCGCGATCTGCGGGTCCCACATGCGCACGCTGCACGCGAGCGAGTGGCTCAGGACGAGCCACGGCGCGCCTTCCTTGCCGTGCACTTCATAGTTGATCTCGATGCCGTTCACTTTGGCTTTCATCACGCGCTCTCCACTATTAAGGGAATGGTCATTTCGTCCTCGCTGGTGCCGCCATGGTTGCCGATGTGCAGGTGGCGCGGCTCGCCGGGCAGCCAGTCCTTTACCGTGTAGCGCTCGCGCATCGCGAGCGCCACGTCGCCTACGCGCTCGGCGAGGCGGGGATGCGGCGCGCCGCCGCCGAACCAGCCTTCGTCCACGAGCTCGCGGCTCATGCGCGCTTCGCCCCGGTCGCCGAGCCACGCCTGCGCTTTCTCGCGGAACGCCGCAGGCGAATGGACGTGGCAATACGCCACGCGCCGCTCGCCGCAGAGCGGAAAGCGCAGCATGGAGAGAAGCTCTGCAGGCAGCTCGAGGCAATGTTCGCGCTCGACGTCGACGAAGCCGTGGTCCGCGGTGACGACGATCGCCGAATCGGTGCCCGAGAGCCGCCTGCATAGCGTGCCGAATGCGCGGTCGAGCTCGCTGAAGCGCGCGAACGCCTCGGGGCTCTCCGAGCCGTGGCGATGCGACACCGCGTCGTACTCGGGCCAGTAGGCGTAGATGAATTTCTTTTCGGGCCCGGACTTCGCGGCCGCTTCCACTTCGTCGACGAGCTGCTCGAGCTTCTGGTACGCCCGCCGCTCCGCGCCGGCGCAGTGGCGCATGTTGTAGTCCGAGTCGATGATCTCGCGGTACGAAACCACGGTGGAACGCACCGGCATCGCGCCGAAGATCGGATCGGCGCTGAAGATGTCCGAGGTGCTCACGCCGCGCGCGGAAAGCAGCGCGAGGTCGCCGCGCGAGCGGAACGGCAGCGCCGCGGCGACGCAGCCCGCCTGGCCGAAATAGGTGAACCAGCCGGTGAGGCCGTGCTCGAGCGGCGTGCAGCCCGTGTAAGACGTCGTGATCGCGGAAGCGGTGGTCGAAGGGAACACCGAAGTCAGCGCGCCGCGCCGGCGCCGCGCGAGCTCGCCGCCCGCGCCGCGGCGCCGAAGATAGCCGTCGCCGAGGCCATCGACGATGAAGAGCACGACATTGCGCGCCGCGGAGAGTTCACGCGCGGGCAACAGATCGAGCTCGCGATGGCGCGCGACGCCGCCGCGCGCAGCGACGACGGAGGCGATGAGATTGACCAGGCTGCCGCCGTCGTAGTTGGGCAAGATGCGGGGCGACATTGAGTTCGAGCGAAGCGGCGAGGGGGATCGCAGGGCATTTTAGCGGTAGAATTCGCCATCCCCTCCCGAGGTATTCGCCATGCGGCACGAAGTCCACGTTCACGCCGATATTCCGATTCTCGAAGGCGTCTCGCGCCGCCAGATCGAGCAGGCGCTGGCGCCGTGGCTCGAGTATCTCGATGCCGACAGCCTGGCCGACGTGAAGAGCGTCGAGCCCGACGAGCCGGGCCTGAAGTACGACGACAAAGAGCTCATCCTCTACGTCTGCTGGACCGGCGAGATCGGCCGCAGCTTCAACGGCGTGCTGGAGGCGGCGCTCGACAATCTCGGCCCGTATTGCTACGAGGCGGTCGAGGTCGAGGTCACCGTGTACCACGAGAACGGCGAGCAGGAAGCGAAGCTTCTCTTCGTCGGCCCGACCGCGCACGCGATCCACGAGGCGCAGCGCCGCTGCATGATCGAGGACGTGGCCGCGATCCTCGGCCGCCAGTTCGAGAAGGACAAGGTGGGCGAGGTCACTGCGCTCGTGAACGACCTCTTCGATCGCGACTGGAAGGAAAAAGCGTCGCAGCAGAAGAAGCCCGAGCGCGCGTTCGAGAACTACACGCGCCCGTCCCGCAAGAACCTGCACTGATGGAAATCGGGGTCAGGCACCGATTTCGATGGCTGGTCCTAAGTACCCTGGGTTCGACACCCTAGCGCTGCACGCCGGGCAGACCCCGGATGCGGCGACCGGGAGCCGCGCGGTCCCGGTCTACCAGACCACCTCCTACGTCTTCCGCGACACCGAGCACGCCGCGTCGCTCTTCAACATGGAGCGCGCGGGGCACGTCTACTCGCGCATCTCGAACCCGACCGTCGCGGTGCTGGAAGAGCGCATCGCGGCGCTCGAAGGCGGCGTAGGGGCGATCGCCACCGCCTCGGGGCAGGCGGCGCTGCACCTCGCGGTCGTCACGCTGATGGACGCGGGCAGCCATATCGTGGCGTCGAATGCGCTCTACGGCGGCTCGCACAACCTGCTCGGCTACACCCTCAAGCGCTTCGGCATCTCGACGACTTTCGTTCCGCCAAGGAACATCGAGGAGTGGAAGCGCGCGATCCGGCCGGAGACGCGCCTCTTCTTCGGCGAGACCCTGGGCAACCCGGGCCTCGACGTGCTCGACATCCCGTCGCTCTCGAAGATCGCGCACGACGCGGGCATCCCACTGCTCGTCGATTCCACGTTCACGACGCCCTACCTGATGAAGCCCTTCGAGCTCGGCGCCGATCTCCTGTACCACTCGGCCACCAAGTTCCTCGGCGGGCACGGCGTCGCGATCGGCGGCGTGCTGGTCGATTCCGGGCGCTTCAACTGGGAGGCGTCCGGCAAGTACCCGACCCTGACTGCTCCGTATGAAGGCTTCCATCACATGGACTTCGAGGAGGAGTCGGGCACGCGCGCCTTCCTGCTGCGCGCGAGGCGCGAAGGCCTGCGCGACTTCGGCGCCTGCATGGCGCCCATGACCGCGTTCCAGATCCTGCAGGGCGTCGAGACGCTGCACCTGCGCATGCCGCGCCACGTGGAAAGCGCGCGCGCCGTGGTCGCATTCCTGAAAAGCCATGCGCAGGTCGAGACGGTCCTGTATCCCGAGCTTCCCGACCATCCCGACCATGCGTTGTGCAGGAAGCTCTTGCCCAAGGGCGCGGGCGCCGTGTTCTCCTTCAACATCAAGGGCGGGCGCCCGGCGGGCAAGGCGTTCATCGAGGCGCTGCGCATCTTTTCGCACCTCGCCAACGTGGGCGACGCGAAGTCGCTCGTCATCCATCCGGCCACGACCACGCACTACCGGATGAGCGATGAGGACTTGCGGCGCGCGGGCATCACCGCCGGAACGGTGCGGCTCTCGATCGGCCTGGAGGATCCGCAGGACCTGATCGACGACCTCGATCGCGCGCTGAAGGCCGCGTCCAGGGCCTGATGGAGCTTCGAGTCGACGGCAAGAAGGCGTTCGCCTATACCGCGGCGCACGAGCTCGACCCGAAGAAAAGCACGGTGGTCTTCGTCCACGGCGCGGGGCTCGACCATTCCTGGTTCGGATTGCAGAGCCGCTACTTCGGCTACCACGGCTGGAATGTCCTCGCGCTCGACCTGCCGGGACACGGACGCTCCGAAGGGCCGCCGCTCGCTTCCATAGGAGAAATGGCCGCTTGGGTGCTGAAGGTCATCGAAAACAGGAAAGCGAGCGTGGTCGGCCACTCGATGGGCGCGCTGGTCGCGCTCGAGTGCGCTGCGCGCGCGCCCGAACGCGTCGAGCGCATCGCGTTCCTGGGGACCGCTTACCCGATGAAGGTTTCTGAGGCGTTCCTGGACGCGGCGCGGCGCAACGACCAGGCGGCCTACGACATGGAGACCATCTGGGGCCATGCGCCCCAAGTGCCGCTGGGCGCCAACCCGAACCCCGGCATGTGGATGTACGGCGATACGCTCGCGCGCCTCGCGAGGCTCGCCCCCGGCGTGCTCTATAACGACCTGAAGGCGTGCAACGACTATGCCGTCGGGCTCGAGAGCGCGGCGAAGGTGAAATGCCCGGCGCTCTTCGTCCTCGGCAGCCGCGACGTCATGACGCCGCCCAAGAGCGCCGCGGCGCTCGCGCAGGCGATCAGGGGCTCGCGCACCGTGATCTTGCCGCCCTCGGGGCATTCGCTCATGGCCGAGGCGCCCGACGCCACGCTCGACGCGCTGATCGGCTTCCTCAGCGCGGATTGAGCGCGGGGCTCCTGCGCGCCGGCAGGCTGCGGCGCGCAACCATCCCGGTGATGCGCTTCACCGAGTCGCGCGCG
>DATAHF010000037.1:0-12013 GCA_036263315.1 Burkholderiales bacterium | reverse complement strand
GCGAGCCCTCTTCGCCCTTGGCGGAGATCTGCCAGGGCGTGCGCACATAGCCCGGCGAGACGATGTTGACGCGGATCTCGGGCGCGAGCGCGCGCGCGAGCGAGAAGCTCATCGTGTTGAGCGCGGCCTTCGACGCGGCGTAGGCGATCGACGAGCCCGTGCCGAGCAGGTGCGCGACCGAGGAGATGTTGACCACGCTGCCGTGCGCCTCGCGCAGCGGCTTCTCGCAGGCGCGGATCATCTGGAACGGCCCGATCAGGTTCACGCGGAAGATGGCCTCGAAATCCTCCGCCGTCAGCCCCTCGAGGTCCTTGTGGCTCACGAACTTGGTCGTGCCGGCGTTGTTCACGAGCGCGTCGATGCGTCCCCATTTCGCGAGCACCTCGGCTGCCGCCCTGCGGCAATCGGCGTCCGCGGCGACGTTGGCCTGCACGGTCATCGCGTCGGCGCCGCATTGGCTCGCCACATCCTGCGCCTGCTTCGTGTTTTTCGAGAACACGATGGCGACCCGCCAGCCGTTCTTCGCGAGCAGGCGCGCGGCTGCCTCGCCCATTCCGGAGGAGCCGCCGGTGATCACTGCGACTTTTTTGCTCATACGGTGGCCACAGGATTCAAACCGTGGCGACAGGCGTGGCGGGCGAGCCGACGGCGCCCGGCAGGCGCAGCGGCGGCGCCGTCAGGAGGAAGCGGCTGCGGCCGTGCGCGCGCAGCCAGCGCGCGAGCTCGGTGAAATACCACATCTCGCCCAGGTGGATGCCGTTCTTGAACAGGCAATGCTCGTGCAGCGGCATCGCGGCGTAGGGCTTGGGCTTGTACAGGCTCGTCGGGATGAGCTCCACCGCGTAATTGTCGGCGAGCAGGCACGCGAGCCCCGAGTCGCTGATCCACTGCAGCAGCTTCGCGTCGCGCCCGTCGAGGCCGCTGCAGGTGCCGTGCAGCAGCTTCGCATCGGGCTGCTTGCGCAGCTCCAGGATCACGTCGGCGAATCCGGTGTAGAGGCACACCAGGTCGCCCTTCTCCACGGCGACGCGGTCCTTTTCGAGGATGCGCATCAGGTCGTCGTAGCCGACGGCCTTCCTTTCCCTCTGGAAGTGCGCATGCAGGTCGATCATGACGCCGCGGCCCTGGACGCCGTGCTCGGCGAGCCGCTCGATGCCGAGCGCCCTTGCCTGAGTGCCCTCGTACTTCGCCCAGGGCTCGGCCGAGCGGCTCTCCGCCGCCGGCACGATGTCCTCGCCGCCGCGGAAGCCGTTATAAAAGACGATCTCGGGCTTGCCGTCGCCGTCGGCGTCGAAGCGGCTGCCGATGTGCGCGAACGAGTCCCATTGCGTCGAGTACTGCAGGGTCAGCAGCACGACGTCGTCGGACACGACGTCGGTCTGGTCGGGGTTGTCCTCGGCGAACGGCCAGCAGAAATTCTGCCGCCCGGCATTGCGCCCGCTGTCGCGCAGCGTGGCGGCGAGCCGCGGCGGCGAGCGGCGCGGGTTCAGCACGCTGCCGCCGGGGTAATCGAGCGGCAGCGAGCAGCAGAAGGTGATGCCTTCCTTCACCTCCGCGATGCCCTGCAGGACTTTGTCGCGCGTCACATAGTTCATGCGGCCGCGCTGGTCGTCGGGGCCGAATTCGCCCCAGTTGGAGCCCGGTGGGCGCTGCTTCCATCTCATCGGGGGTCCTGCCTCCTGGTCTCAGTAATAGTGGCGGCCGATCCATTCGGCGACGAGCGCCGGCTTGTCGGCGCCCTCGCGCTCGATCACCGCGGTCCAGGTGACCTGCACACCGCCGCCGTCGATGTGCTCGTATTTCGACAGCGTGAAGCGTGCGCGCACGCGCGAGCCGCTCGGTACCGGCGAAGTGAAGCGCACGCGGTTAAGCCCGTAGTTGACGCCCATCCTGCGGTCGGCGAACGAGAACGTCATCTCCGAGAGGTGCGAGAGCAGCGACAGCGTGAGGAAGCCGTGCGCGATCGTGCCGCCGAAGGGCGAGCCGCGCGCGCGCTCGCGGTCGACGTGGATCCACTGGAAGTCCTCGATCGCCCGGGCGAACGTGTCGATGCGCTCCTGCGTGATCTCGATCCACGGCGAGACGGCGACTTCCTGCCCGACGCGGGGCTCGAGCTCGCGGATTCCGGTCATTGCCGGCCGGCATCCGCCGCGGCCAGCCTGTAGTCCTTCATCTGCTGACGCAGCGCGAGCTTCGAGAGCTTGCCCGTGGCGGTATGCGGCAGCTCCGGCACGAACACCACGTCGTCGGGCATCCACCATTTCGCGACCTTGCCCTCGTAGAACTTGAGCAGGTCTTCCCGCGATACGTCCTGGCCGGGCTTCTTCACCGCCACGACGATCGGCCGCTCGTCCCATTTCGGATGCTTCACGCCGATCACTGCCGCCTCGGCGATGGCGGGATGCGCGACCGCGATGTTCTCCAGGTCGATGGAGCTGATCCATTCGCCGCCCGACTTGATGACGTCCTTCGAGCGGTCGGTGACCTGGATGTAGCCGTCCGGGTCGATCGTCACCACGTCGCCGGTCGGAAACCAGCCTTGTTGCCTCTCGTCCGCGTGCAGCGGGTCGCCGCCCTCGCCCTTGAAGTAGGACTTGATCACCCAGGGACCGCGCACCTCCAGGTTGCCGAAGGCCTTGCCGTCCCATGGCAGCTCGCCCCCGTCCTCGCCGACGATGCGCAGGTCGACGCCGAAGATCGCGCGCCCCTGCTTGTTCTGGAGCGCATAGCGCTCTTCCTTGGTCCATTTGGCGTGCTTGGTCTTGAAGGTGCACGAGGTGCCGAGCGGGCTCATCTCGGTCATCCCCCACGCGTGCAGCACGCGCACGCCGAAGTCCTCCTGGAATGCGCGCGTCATGGCCGGCGGACAGGCCGAGCCGCCGATCACCACGCTCTTCAGCGTGGAGAAGCGCAGCTTCTTTTCCTTCATGTAGTTCAGCAGGCCGAGCCACACGGTCGGCACGCCCGCGCTCATGGTCACGCCCTCGGCCTCGAAAAGCTCGTGCAGGCTCTTGCCGTCGAGGTGCGGCCCCGGGAACACCATCTTCGCCCCGGTAAGCGCGCACGAATACGGCAGCCCCCAGGCGTTCACGTGGAACATCGGCACGACCGGAAGCACGACGTCGCACGCGGAGATGTTGAGCGCGTCGGGCAGCGCCGCGCCATAGGCGTGCAGCATGCTCGAGCGATGCGAGTAGAGCGCGCCCTTCGGGTTTCCGGTCGTGCCCGAGGTGTAGCAAAGGCATGCGGCCGTGCGCTCGTCGAAGCTCGGCCAGTCGAACGCGTCGTTCTCCTTGTTAAGCAGATCTTCGTACGGATCGCCGAGCGCGATCCAGTGCTTCACCGTCTTCACCTGCGGCTTCAGCTTCTCGACGAGCGGCGCGAACGTGGCGTCGTAGAACACCACCTTGTCCTCGGCATGGTTCGCGATGTAGGCGATCTGGTCCGGAAAGAGCCGCGGGTTGATGGTGTGGATCACCGCGCCGGAACCCGCCACCGCGTAGTAGATCTCGAAGTGGCGATAGCCGTTCCAGGCGAGCGTGGCGACGCGATCGTGCGGCGCCACGCCCAGGCGCTTGAGCGCATTCGCGAGCCTGCGCGCCCGCGCGTGCGCCGCGCGGTAGGTGTAGCGGTGGACCGTGCCCTCCACCGTCTTCGATACGATCTCGGTGTCGCCGTGGTGCCGGTCGGCATGCTCGAGCAGCATGCTGAGCAGCAGCGGCACGTCCATCATCAAGCCTTGCATCGCCGCTCTCCTCAGTGCTCGGTGCTGACCACCTGGCCGAACAGCTCGAACGTCTGCCCGTTGAAGCGCTGCAGCTGCACGGCCTGCAGCGGCGCATAGTCGTCGGCCCCGGTGCTGACCGTGATCCCGGGCAGCAACGTGTCGATCTTGAAGCCCTTCATGGCCGCGGCCTGCTTCATCACGTTCTCGCGAGTCAGGTTGTCGCCGCATTGCTTCAGCACCTGCTCGAGCGCGTGGCCGACGGTGTAGCCGTAGATCGCGTTGCGGTCGGTGACGTCGCCGTCCGGGTAGTACTTCTTCATGAACGCGACGAAGTCCTTGATCGCAGCGTCGCTCGCGTGCGCGGGGTTGGCCGGGTCCTTCAGGTACTCGGTGGTGATGAGGCCGGCGGACTTCTCCAGCCCCGCCGGCTTGAACACCGCGCCGATGGACGAGGAGACGTTGTTCAGGTACTGGATCGGCCGCCAGCCGCTGTCGTAAGCGGCGCGAATGGCCTGCGCCGCGAACTTGGGCGTCGTGATGTTGAAGAACACGTTGGCTCCGGAGGCCTTGAGCTGCAGCACCTGCGAGTCCACCGTCGGCTCGCTCACCTCGTAGGAGGCGCGGGCGACGATCATCTTGCGGTTGTTCGGCCCGAGGCCGTCCTCGAAGCCCTTCAGGTAGTCCTTACCGTAGTCGTCGTTCTGGTAAAGGATGGCGATCTTCGCGTCGGGCTTGGTCTGCAGGATGTGCTTCGCGTAGACCTTGGCCTCGTCCTGGTAGTTGGGCTGCCAGCCCATCGTCCAGAAGAAGTGCTTCGGATCGTTCCACTTGCTCGCACCCGTGGCGACGTGCAGCTGCGGCACCTTCCTCATGTTCATGTACTTGTGGATCGCGGTGTTCGAGGGCGTGCCGAGCGTCTGGTACAGGAACAGCACCTGGTCCTGCTCGACCAGCTTGCGCGCCATCTCGACGGTCTTGGGCGGGCTGTAGCCGTCGTCGTAGGAGATCCAGTTGATCTTGCGGCCGTTGACGCCGCCCTTGTCGTTGACGAGCTTGATGTAGGCGGCGATCGACTTGCCGATCACGCCGTAGGCCGACGCCGGACCGCTGTACGGATTGGTGTTGCCGATCTTGATCTCGGTGTCGGAAGCGCCCGGGTCGTATTTCTTTTGCGCAGCCGCGGGCAGGGACAGTCCCAGGGCGAGCACTGCGGACAGCGAAGCGGTCAGGACTGGTCTCATGGACGCGTCTCCTTGGGCTGGCCCGCGAGGCGAGCGCCGAGCGCACGCAGCGCGCCGGCGACCCCCGAGGGCATGAGGTAAATGAAAGCGATCAGGACTGCGCCGAAGATCGCCCACGGCGCGGCCTTGGAGAGCTCGTCGGCGATATTGGGCACGAACTGGATGAAGAGCGCTCCGAACAGCGCGCCGGAGAGCGAGGCGAGGCCGCCGACCACGATGCCGACGAGAAAGGTGATGGACAGCAGCACGTTGAAGCTGTCCGGAGCGACGAACTGCACCGCGATCGCGCCGAGCGCGCCCGCCACCCCGGTGTAGAGGGCGGACACGCCGAACGCGAGCGACTTGTAGAGCGCGGTGTTGATTCCCATGACGCCTGCTGCGGTATGGTGGTCGCGGATCGCCACCAGGGCGCGGCCGACGCGGCCGCGCAGCAGGTTCCACGCCAGTAAGAACATGATAACGGCTATGGCGAGGACGAAGAAGTAGAGCCACTGGTCGGCATCGAGCCGCAGGCCGGCGGCCGCGAGCGCGGCGGGCGGCTCCGGCTTGGCGATGACGATTCCCTGCACGCCGCCGGTCCACTTCTCCAGCAGGTGGTACTTCAGGATCTGCGGCATGGATACCCCGAGCGCGAAGGTCGCGAGCGCGAGGTAAAGCCCTTCCAGGCGCAGCGCCGGCAGTCCGAAGAGAAAGCCAGCCACGAGGCACGCCGCCCCCGCGATCGGGATCGTCGCCCAGTAGGGCAGGCCGGCCTGGTCCATCAGGATCGCGCTGCAATAGGCGCCCAGGGCGTAGAACGCGCCGTGCCCGAGGGAGATCTGCCCGTTGTACCCGGTCACGATGTTCAGCCCGAGAAGCGCGATCGCGTACACCAGCACGAGCGCCGCCTGGAAGGTGCGGTAGCTCGTGAGGACGAAGGGCAGCGCGCAGGCGATGGCGAGCAGCGCGAGCGTCAAGAGGAGCATGCGCCGGCTCATACGCGCGTCACCTGCGCCTTGCCGAACAGGCCCGAGGGCCGCGCGAGCAGGACGCCGACGATGAGCACGAGCGCAACGACGAGCTTCAGCTCGTTGCCGATCAGCGCGCCGAGGACGTTCTCGAGCACGCCCACGATCAAGCCGCCGACCACCGCCCCGCCCGGGCTTTCGATCCCGCCGAGCAGCGCTGCGGCGAACGCGTAGAGCAAGGTGCCGCTCATCATGTTGGGGTCGAGATACACGATGGGCGCCACCATGATGCCCGCGACGGCGCCGACGGCCGCCGCCAGCCCCCATCCCAGCGCGAGCATCCAGCCCACGCGGATGCCCACCAGCCGGCTCGACACCGGGTTCTGCGCGGCGGCGCGCATGGCGAGGCCGAGCGCGGTGAAGCGGAAGAACGCATACAGCAGCGCGAGCACCACCATCGTGACCGCGAGCGCGCCGAGCTGGTGCGGCGACACGAGGCGGATGCCGTAGGGCAGCTCCGCCGGGAACGGGCTGGGAAAGGTCTTGATGGTGTAAGTGAAGATCCAGCCCGCGACGCTGTTCAGGATGACGAGCAGGCCGATGAACACCACGACCACCGAGAGCACCGGCGCATCCTCCACCGGCCGGATGACGATGCGCTCGATCAGCATGCCGAGCACGAACGCGATCGCCACGGTGGCGAAGAACGCGGTCCAGTACCCCAGGCCGGCATTCATCAGGCTCCAAGCGATGTAGGTGCAGAACATGGCCATCTCGCCCTGCGCGAAGTTTACGAGATGGGTCGCGCGGTAAATCATGACGAGCGCCAGGGCCAGGCTCGCGTAGATGCCGCCGGTGGCGAGTCCCGAGGCGACCTGCAGCAGGAGGGCTTCGGCGCTCATCTCAATAGCCGAGGTAGGCGCGGCGCACGGCGTCGTCGCGCTGCAGCTCGGCCGCCGCGCCCGAGCGCACGATCCGGCCGGTTTCCATGAGGTACGCGCGATCGGCGAGCGCGAGCGCCATGGCGGCGTTCTGCTCCACGAGCAGGATGCTCACGCGCTCTTCGCGGTTGACGGCGCCGAGGATGCGGAAGAGCTCCTGCACCACGAGGGGCGCGAGGCCGAAGGAAGGCTCGTCGAGAAGCAGCAGCTTCGGGCGCAGCATGAGCGCGCGCGACACCGCGAGCATCTGCTGCTCGCCGCCGGAGAGCGTGCCCGCCTGCTGGGCGCGCCGCTCCTTGAGGCGCGGAAAGTAGCCGTACATGCGCTCGAGGTCCGCCTCGAGCTCGCGCGCTCGCCGGCGCGTGTAGCCGCCCAGGCGCAGGTTCTCCTCCGTGGTGAGCCCGGCGAAGGTGCCGCGCCCGTCCGGGACGTGCGCCACGCCGAGGCGCACGATGTCCTCCGTGGCGTGCCGCTCGATGCGCGCGCCGGCAAAGCGCACTTCGCCGCTCGTTTTCACCATGCCGCACAGGGCGCGCAGGAAAGTGGTCTTGCCGGCGCCGTTGGCGCCGAGCAGCGTGGTCACCGAGCCTTCTTGCATGGCGAGATCCACCCCGTGCAGGACGGGCGTCGCGCCATAGGAAGCCTGCAGGCCTTTCACCTCGAGCAGCATCAGGCCGCCGCGCCCAGATAGGCCTTGATGAGCTCGGGATGGCTGCGCACCTCCGCGGGCGCGCCTTCGGCGATCTTGCGCCCGAAGTTGAGCGCCACCACCCGGTCCGAAATGCTCATGACGAGGCCCATGTGGTGCTCGACCAGGAGCACCGTGAGGCGCAGCCGCTCGCGCACCGCGCGGATGAGCGCGCCAAGCGCCGACACCTCCTCGTGGTTGAGGCCGCTTGCCGGCTCATCGAGGAGCAGCAGCCGCGGCTGCGAGGCCAGGGCGCGCGCGAGCTCGACACGCTTCCTCGTGCCGAAAGGCAGGTCCGAGACCAGCACGCGCGCCACCGGCTCGAGGCCGAGGAGCCCGAGCAGCTCGCGCGCCCTCGCCTGCGTCGCCCGCTCCTCCTGTGCGACCGCAGGCGTGCGCAGCGCGTTTCGCAGGAAGCCGGTGCGCGTGCGGCAGTGATGGCCGACCATCACGTTCTCGAGCACGCTCATCGTGTCGAACAGCGCCAGGTTCTGGAAAGTGCGGCCGATGCCGAGCGCAGCGACGCGATGGCGCGGCACGCCGAGGAGCGAGCGCCCGTCCAGGACGATGTCGCCGCGCTCGCAGTCGTAGAGCCGCGAGACGCAATTGAAAAGCGTGGTCTTGCCGGCGCCGTTGGGCCCGATCAGCCCGACGATGCAGCCCTCCGGCACGTCGAACGACACGCCGTCGAGCGCAACGATGCCGCCGAAGCGCACGCCGACGTCCTGCACCCGCAGCAGCGCAGTGGAAACCAACCGCCCTCCTCTCGTCCCGATTGTAGCGGCAGAAGATAAAATCCCCGCTTCTCCTGGAGACGCCACGCATGACCCCGGCCGTGAACGAGGTTGCTTCGTATTCCGTCCGCGACGGCATCGCCGTCGTGACCCTCAACAACCCGCCGGTCAACGGCCTGAGCAATGCGCTGCGTGCCGCGCTCATGGCGCACCTGAAGAAGGCCGAGGCCGACCCCGCGGTGAAGGCGGTCGTCCTCATCGGATCGGCCAAGGCCTTCTGCGGCGGCGCCGACATCCGCGAGTTCAACCATCCGCGCGAGAAGCCCGATCTTCCCGAGGTCAACGACCAGCAGGACGCGATGCAGAAGCCGATCGTCGCGGCGATCGGCGGCTTCGCCCTGGGCGGAGGGCTCGAGCTCGCGCTCGCCTGCCATTACCGCGTGTCGCTGCCCAAGGCCCAGATCGGCCTGCCCGAAGTGAAGCTCGGCATCCTGCCCGGCTCGGGCGGCACGCAGCGCCTGCCACGGGTGATCCCGATGGCGGAAGCCGTGAGGATGATGACCACGGGGACGCTCGTTCCGGCCGAAAGAGCGAAGGAGCTCGGCGCGATCGACGAGATCGTGCAAGGCGACCTGCTGGAGTCCGCGCTCGCCTACACGAGGAGACTCCTCCAGGACAAGAAACCGCTGCGCCGGATCCGCGACCTGAAGCCGCAGCTCCAAGGCGATGCCAAAACGTTCTTTGCGCAGGTGCGCGAGCAGGTGGCGAAGGAATCGAAGGGCTATCCGGCGCCGCTCGAGATCGTGGCGTGCGCCGAAGCGGCCGCCACGCGGCCGTTCGACGAAGGCCGCAAGTTCGAGCGCGAGCGCTTCGCGCACCTCGTGAATACGCCGGAATCGAAGGCGCTGCGCCACATGTTCTTCGCCGAGCGCCAGACCTCCAAGATCCCGGACGTGCCGGAGAGCACGCCGCAGCGCGAGCTGCGCAAGGCCGCGATCGTCGGCGCCGGCACCATGGGCGGCGGCATCGCCATGAGCTTCGCCAACGCCGGCATCCCGGTGACGCTCATCGACGCCACGCCGGAAGCGGTGCAGAAGGGCCTGGCGAAGATCAAGTCGAACTACGCCGCCACGGTATCCAAGGGGCGGCTGAAGCAGGAAGACATGGACAAGCGCCTCGCGCTCATCCAGCCGGCAGCGGATCTCGCCGCGGCCGGGGACGCGGACATCGTGATCGAGGCGGTGTTCGAGCGCATGGACGTGAAGCAGGACGTGTTCCGCAAGCTCGACGCCATCGCGAAGCCCGGCGCGATCCTCGCAACCAACACCTCGACGCTCGACGTGAACAAGATCGCCGAGGCCACGAAGCGTCCGCAGGATGTCATCGGCACGCATTTCTTCTCGCCCGCCAACGTCATGCGGCTGCTGGAGGTCGTGAGGGCAAAGCACACCGCCAAGGACGTGCTCGCTTCCACCATGAAGCTCGGCAAGACGCTGAAGAAGGTCCCGGTCGTCGCCGGCGTGTGCGACGGCTTCATCGGCAACCGCATGCTCGAGAAATACGGCCAGCAGGCGCTCTTCCTCATCGACGAGGGCGCGAGCCCGCAGCAGGTGGACGGCGCGCTGCAGAAGTGGGGCATGGCGATGGGGCCCTTCGCCATGTACGACATGGCCGGCCAGGACATCGGCTGGGAGATCCGCAAGCGGCGCTATGTCGAGCGGCCCGACTTCGTCTATTCGCGCGTCGCCGACCGCGTGTGCGAGCTCGGCCGCTTCGGCCAGAAGACAGGTAAGGGCTTCTACCGCTACGAGCCCGGCAACCGTAAGCCGATCCCCGACCCTGCAGTGGACGAAATCATCTCTTCCTACAGAAAAGAAATCGGCATCAAGACGCGTGCGATCCCCGACGACGAGATCGTGGAGCGCTGCATCTATGCGCTGGTGAACGAGGGCGCCCGCATCCTCGAGGAAGGCATAGCGCTGCGTGCCTCCGACATCGACATGGTGTATCTCACCGGCTACGGCTTCCCGCCGTACCGCGGCGGCCCGATGTTCTACGCCGACAGCGTCGGCCTGGACAAGGTGCTCGCCGCGATTGAAGGTTTTCAGAAAGGCTATCAGGGTGCGCAGTGGAAGCCCGCGCCCCTGCTCGTCAAGCTCGCCAAGGAAGGAAGGACATTCAATGCGTGAAGCCCTCGTCGTTTCCACTGCCCGGACGCCGTTGTGCAAGAGCTGGCGCGGCGCCCTCAACATGACGCACGGCGCCAAGATGGGCGGCCACGTCGTGCACGCCGCGCTCGAGCGCGCCAAGGTCGACGCCGACGAGGTGGAGGACGTCATCATGGGCTGCGCCAACCCCGAGGGCGCGACGGGCTGGAACATCGCGCGCCAGATCGCGGTGCGCGCCGGCTGCCCGATCACCGTCCCCGGCATGACGGTGAACCGCTTCTGCTCCTCCGGCCTGCAGACCATCGCGCTCGCCTCGCAGCGCATCATGGCGGGAGAAGGCGACATCTACGTCGCCGGCGGCGTCGAGTCGATCTCGCTCGTGCAGAACGAGATGAACAAGCACCACTTTCAGGACGAGTGGCTCCACCGCCACAAGCCGGAGACCTACTGGCCGATGCTGCAGACGGCCGAGTACGTGGCGCGGCGCTACGAGATTTCGCGCGAGAAGCAGGATGAATTCGGCGTGCAGAGCCAGAACCGCGCGGCGCAGGCGCGCAGCCAGGGCAAGTTCAAGGACGAGATCGTGCCCATCACGACCAAGATGAAGGTCGTGGACAAGCACACCGGGCAGGAGGCGATGAAGGAGGTCACCGCCGCGGAGGACGAGGGCATCCGCCCGGATACGACCTACGAGGGCGTCTCGCAGATCAAGCCGGCGATCGAAGGCGGCTGCATCGCCGCGGGCAACGCGAGCCAGTTCTCCGACGGGGCTGCCGCGTGCGTCGTCATGTCCGACAAGGAAGCCTCGAAGAGAAACCTCAAGCCCCTGGGCATCTTCCGCGGATTTGCCGTCGCCGGCTGCGATCCGCGCGAGATGGGCATCGGCCCGGTCTTTGCCGTTCCCAAGCTGCTGGAGTTGACCGGGAAACGGGTTGCCGACATCGACCTGTGGGAGCTGAACGAGGCCTTCGCGGTGCAGGTCCTCTACTGCCGCGACCACCTCGGCATTCCGAACGAGCGCCTCAACGTCAACGGCGGCGCGATCGCCCTGGGCCACCCCTACGGCATGAGCGGCGCGCGCCTCGCCGGGCACGCGCTCATCGAGGGCAAGCGGCGCGGCGCGAAGCTCGTCGTGGTCACGATGTGCATCGGCGGCGGCATGGGCGCGGCCGGCCTTTTCGAAGTGGCCTGAGGTTGCAGGGACGCTGATGCTGCTCGAGGAAATCCAGCCGCTCGCCGCCGACATGACGGCGTGGCGCCGGGACATCCACGCGCATCCCGAGCTCGGCTTCCAGGAGACGCGCACCGCGGAGCTCGTGGCGGAGAAGCTCCGCTCCTTCGGCATCGAGGCGCATCGCGGCGTCGGCAAGACCGGCGTGGTCGGCGTGCTGCGCAACGGCCATTCGGGGAGGCGCATCGGCCTGCGCGCGGACATGGACGCGCTGCCGATCCAGGAAGCGAACCGCTTCGAGTACAAGTCGCGCCACGACGGGCGCATGCATGCCTGCGGGCACGACGGCCACACCGCGATGCTGCTCGGCGCAGCGCGGCATCTCGCGGCGACGCG
>DATAHF010000036.1:0-7617 GCA_036263315.1 Burkholderiales bacterium | reverse complement strand
GCGAGCTGCGTACGGCGATCGACGCGTACAAGCGCGCCTTCGACGAGGGGCGGATCGCGCGCGAGATCGACAAGACCGGTTACCCGCCGACGCTCGAGGCGCTGGTGCAGGGCGCGACCGATGCGACCAATCCCAAGGGCGCGAAGCTCTATTTCCTGCGGCGCATCCCGGTCGACCCCATCAGCGGCCAGGAATGGGGCCTGCGCAGCTACGAGAGCTCCTACGAGGATCCGAAGCCGGGCAAGGACGTGTACGACGTGTTCTCGCAAAGCGAAGCCGTGGGCCTGAACGGCGTGAAGTACAGGGAGTGGTGAGCATGGAAGCCAGAATGAGGAAGCTCGGGTTCACGCTGGTGGAGCTGATGGTGGTGCTCACCGTGATCGGGCTGCTGCTTTCCGTCGTGGTGCCCGACTACATGGGCCGCGTGCACCGCGCCGAGGAGGCGGTGCTGCAGGAGAACCTCAACCTCATGCGCGAGGCGCTCGACAAGCACTACGCCGACGCCGGGCGCTATCCCAAGACGCTCGACGAGCTCGTCGCCAAGCGCTACCTGCGCGCGATCCCGACCGATCCGCTCACGCAGAAGCCGCTGTGGATCGTGGAAGCGCCTTCGGATCCGCAAAAGGGCGGCGTCTACGATGTGCACAGCAGCGCGAAGGGCCTGGGCTCGAATGGCAAGCCTTACGAGCGCTGGTAAGCAGTCCGGCTTCACCTACCTTGGCCTTCTGATTCTCGTCGCGGCGATGGGCTTCGGCCTGGCCGCGGTCGGCGAGTTCACCTCGCACGTGCAGCAGCGCGCGAAGGAGGCGGAGCTGCTCTTCGTCGGCGACCAGTTCCGCCAGGCGATCGGCGCCTACTACGAAAGCACGCCGGGCATCGCCAAGCGCTACCCGCAAAAGCTCGAGGACCTGCTGAAGGACACGCGCTACCCGGTAGCCAAGCGCTACCTGCGCCGCATCTACATCGATCCGATGACCGCGAAGGCGCAATGGGGCGTGGTGGAGGGTCCGGGCGGCGGCATCATGGGCGTCTACAGCCTCTCGACCGAGGAGCCGGTGAAGACCGGCGCGTTCGCGCAGGCGGACAAGGCCTTCACGGGCGCCGCGCGCTACAGCGACTGGCAGTTCTCCTACGTCCCGGTGACGACGCCGCCCGCCGCGGGACCGCGGCGCTAGGCGGCAGCCGGCCGCAGCACGCGCTTCGCGAGGCGCATCGCGGGCATCGCGGCGAGCACCACGTCGCCCATGCGGCTCAGGCTCACGAGGAGCGTCTGCACCGCGATGCGATCCTTCCACATCGCGTCGAGCCGCGCGTTGTTCGGCCCGGTGAAGGAATCCATCCATGCGATGTCCGGCAGCGCATGGAACGCAGCCATGCGGTCGAGCTCCGCGAGCACGCCGGGCGAGTAGTCGGCGTAGCCCTCGGCATAAGCGGTCTTGAAGGCAAAGCTGCCGGGCGCAGCGAGGATCGTCGAGCAGCGCGCGATCGGCGTTCCGTCCAGGTCCAGTCCCAGCGCAAGCAGGCGGCCGCGGCGGAGCGCCTCGCGCAGCACCGCCACCGCGAAGCGCCGGTCTCCTTCGCGCGACGCAAGCGCGCTGCCGCGCTCGCCCTTCCAGCCGCTCGCCTCGAGCACGATGAATTTCTCGATCCAGGCGTCCGCGTCGTCGGCCTGCGCGAGGCGCACATGGCTCACCGCGCCGCGCTCGGCGAGGCGGCGCGCCTTGCGCGCTAGCTTGCGGCGCGTCGACGTGGAAAGCGCCGCGGCAAGATAGCTCTCCGCGTCGGCCGCCTTGCGCAGCACCGCGCGCGTATACATGTTGAACGCGGCCGTGGGAAGGTCGCGCCGCGCGATCGCGTCGATGAGCGCCCTGTGAAATGCGCCGCCGGCCGGCAGGTCCTCGATCTGCAGCACCGACGCCTCGGCCGCGGCCCAGGCGAGGAGCGCATCGAGGCAGGCGGCGGCGCTTTCGGCTCGCACGAGGGGCACGCAAAGCAGCAGGTGGCGATGCCGCCAGAGCCGCAGCGCCCGGGTCGGCAGCCCCTTGTAGCGCGGCAGCGGCTGCAGCGGAAAGAGGCCGGCGAGCTGCCCGGCGACGCGTACCGCCGCGATGAATACCGGCTCCCCTTCCACTAGCGCATCCAGCGCCGGCAGCAGCATCCACGACTCGTAGAACGGGTTGGGCTCCAGGGCCGCGCCGGCGAGCGCTTCCCATTCGGGCACGAGCGCGGCGATCTCCGCCGCCGTGCGCGCTACGCTGACCGAGGTCTCGCCGGCTGGCGCGGGTGCGGCGGCCCGCGCCGGAGGCTTAGGCGAGGACCATCCGCCCGACATCGAGCCCCTCCGCGTAGGGAACGCCGACCATGCGGCCCTGCAGGCGGGCGATGTCGCGGTACATCTCGGTGCTGATGCCGCGGCATGCGAACTGGCTCTCGTGCGCGTCGATCGCCTGCATCTTGACATCGATGGTGGAGGTCACGTCGACGTAGGCGCGCGGATGGAACGGCATGGGCACCGGGCGGCACATCGTGGGGTGGTAGGAGAAGAAGTCGAAATAGACCAGGCGCTGCGAAGACAGGCAGGCGTTGTAGACCGCGACATGGTCGCGGTGGAATTCCGAAGCGCTGTGCGTGAACACCGCGGAGGGCGAGAGCTCGCGCACCTCCGCGTCGAGCATGGCGACGAGCTCGTAGTGCTTGACGTCCTCGATGCGCCGGCCCTGCTCGAGCAGCACGCGCAGCTCGCAGCCGAGGATGGCGGCGGCGCGCTCGGCCTCGCGCCTGCGCGTGTCGCCCGCCCCCGGGATGGACACCACCGTCATGACGACCCGGGCGCCGCCGCGCGCAAGGCGCGCGAGGGTGCCGCCGATGCCGAGCTCGAGATCGTCGGGGTGCGCCCCGATGGCGAGCACCGTGCTTCCCGCATAGCGCGCGGTGAAAGAGCGGCTGCCCAGCTTGGGCATGGGCATGTTCATGAAGCGTCCTCCGAAGCGTTTTCGCCCAGCCAGGGCGGCGTGCGGTGCAGCAGCAAAGTGAAGTCGTTCGGCAGGTAGCTGTGGTCGAGCCGCGCCGCCGGCGTGAGGCTCAATCCGAGCTCGAGCATCTCCGCCGGCTCGACATAGACGCGCGCAGTGCTCCGCCGCGGAGCGCGCGCGCTGAGAAAGTTGACGGCGAGCCCCTGGCGGCACATCCCGAACAGGCGCGTCACGGTCGGGCGGATGCGCGCGCGCGTGCCGCGCGCGGCGAGGCCGAAGATCCCGCTCGCGACCACGTAGTCGTAAGGCGCGCCGTCCGCGAAGGTGAGCGCATCGCCGACCAGGAAGCGCGCGCTCGCGTCTTTCTCGGCGAAGCGCTTCCTGCAGCGCTCCACCATCGGCGCGCACAGGTCGAAGCCGGTGTACTGCGGGCTCATGCCGCGCTCCTGCAGGAAAGCCAGGAAATCGCCGAAGCCGCAGCCGGCATCGAGCACGCTGCGGCCGTGGAACGCCCCCAGGCCGAGGAGCGCGCCGAAGCGCTTCTCCTGGGAGGAACGGTGGCCGAATCCGAGCGCGCGATAGCCATAGCCGTACCGGCGGATATGCGTCGCATACCAGCGGGTGGTCGAGCTCTCAGGCGGCAGCGCACGACTCATGCAGGGCCTGCTCGCCGAGCAGCACGCGGGCGCTCTGCGGCCCGCAGTTGAAGAGCAGGTCGATCGAGGACAGTCCCGGGATGAACGGCGCGGCGCCGGCCTGCTTGTACACCGGGTGCTCGAACTCGTGGTATGCGATGCGCACGCCGGCGCGCGCGAACGCCTCGGCGTCGAGATAGGTGCGCGAGCCGCCGAAGCCGGCGAGCAGCGTGTCCGCGCCCACCTCGCGGCAGATGTTCAGGATGAGCTCCGACTTCGCGCCCTCGAGCTGCAGCGCCGAGCTGCGCACGAGCGGCGTGCGGATGCCGAAGGCGTCGCGCAGCATGTCGAGCAGCGCCTGGTTGAGGTCGGCGAGCTTTTCCCATCGGCGCTGGAGGATGTCCTGCAGCGCCGGGCCGTACGCGCCGAAATAGCCGGCGTCGCGGTAGGCGTGGCGCAGCGTGCCGAAGTGCACGCGCGGCCACCACCGGTCGCCTTCGAGCCGGTTGTCCACTTCCTTGTCCACGATGCGCTCCTTCTGCGAGCGCTGCACGACGGGCACGGTGAGCCAGCGCGCCTCCTCGCCCATGCGGATGCGGGTGCGGTTCTGGTAGTTGCCGCGCTCGAATTGCACGTGGTCCAGGATCACGAAAAGCCCGGCCTGCGCCATGCGATGCAGGTAGCCGAGCCAGGGCAAGAAATGGGGCTGGTGAATGGCGACGACCATCCCCGGCAGGGTAGCGGCGGCAGGGGCATAGTTCGACCTAAGACGTTGAGCCGAATGGAGCAACGGCCGACACCGCGAGCCGTGGAATACGCGATATAGGCTGAACGGTTCCATGGCCCGCTACGGCGTGATCGCCGACATCCACGGTAACCGCGAGGCGCTCGAAGCTGCGCTCGACGATCTCGAGGCGCGCGGCATCGAGCGCTTCCTGTGCGCGGGCGACATCGTGGGCTACAACGCCGACCCGGACGATTGCATATCGCTGCTCTACGCCCGGCGCTGCGTCACCGTGGCAGGCAACCATGACCTCGTGAGCGTCGGCGCGCTCGAAGCGGCCGGCTGCTCCGACCGGGCGGCCTATGCGCTGCGCCGCACGCGCAAGATACTGCGTCCGGCGAGCGCGGCCTGGCTTAGAGCGCTGCCAGGCACGCGGGCAATCGAAAACGGCATCGTGCTCACGCACGACGCCATGGACCCCAACGCGCTTCGCGCCCTGTACCCGCAGGCGCGGCTGTGCGTGTTCAGCCACCGGCACGAGCAGCGCTTCGAGCGGGCATCCGACGGAACGTGGCTCCTGAATCCGGGCGCGGTGGACGGCTCGCGCCGCGCGAGCGGACGCTTCGCCGAGTACGCGATTCTCGACACCGACGCGTGGCGCGTCGAATTCCTCCGGCAGCGCTACGACGCAGCCTCCACCGAGATCAAGGCCGGCATGGGCGGCTACCGCATCGGCCCGCTCACGGCGCGCGTCTACGCGTGGCGGCGCCGCGCCGCCGGCTACCTGGCGGCAACGCGGCTCGCGCTGCCCGGCTCCGCCAAGGGCTCGTTGTCGACGTAGACGTAGCGGTCGAGCGCGTCGAAGATCTCGCGCACCACGATCGCGCGGATATGCGACTCATCCTTGTACATCGGGCGGCCCTGCGGGTCGGCGGCCGGGCATAGCGTCGGCGAGCACAGCCAGTCGGCCGGGTCGATCACGGCCGCGCCGATGCGCGCAGCGATCTGCCTCAGCCGCCCGTCGATCGGCGCCGTCACCGCGGCGAGCGCGGCGCGGGTCATGGGCGCGCCATAGCTGATGCGCACCGTCATGCCGTCGCGGTGGACCGAGGACTTGGGATCGAGCACGGTGCCGCGCGGCGATGAAAGCACGATGACGATGCGCTTGCCGCGCGCGGAAAGGCGCGCGAGCCGGGCTTCCAGCTGGCGCAGCGCCCACGCCGGGTCCAGGCGCGCGCCGTCGGAGATGCGCACGTAATCCGGGCGGTGCAGGAAGCCGACCCAGGAGGCGGCCACGACCACCGTGTCCACGTCGGCGGCCTCGGCGCGGGAAAACGCCTCTTCCACGAACGCGCTGCACGCCTGGCCCACGCGCTCGATGCCGGGGATCGGCGCGCAGCCGCCGACGGTGTCGAACACCACGGTGCGCTCGGGCTTGCGGTGCTCGCTCATGATCTTCTGGATGCGCGGCCAGTAATGCTGCATGTGGCTGTCGCCGATGAAGAGCGCGACGTGCTCGGTGTCGCCGCGGATGGTGCGCACGCCGTCGGCGCCGTAGGCCCAATCCAGCGAGGCGCGCGACACCTCCTCCGCGAGGGGATTCAGCGCGGATTGGGGCTGCAGGTCGCTCTTGAAGGCGAGCACGCCGCATCCGCCGAGCATCACCATCGACGCCGCGAGTGCCGGGACGGCGCGGGCGGGCAGGCTCGCGCGCGCCGCCCTGCCCCGGATTCTTTTCTCCACGAGCTCGTAGGTGAGCCATGCGAGCAGCACGCTTGCCGCGCACAAGGCCACGCGCACGCCGGGCGCGGGCTCGGCGCCGACGACGATGCGCGCGTACGCGAGCAGCGGCCAGTGCCAGAGATAAAGCGGATAGCTGATGAGGCCAATGAACACCACCGCGCGGTTCGCGAGGATCGTGCGGTTGATCCAAGCCTGCGGACCCGCCGCGATGAGGAGCACCGCTCCCAGCGCCGGCAGGAGCGCCCACCACCCGGGGAATGCCTTCGCTTCGTCGAGGATCGCGAGCGATGCCGCGATCAGCACCAGGCCCGCGATGGCTTGCGCCTCCCTCGCCCAGCTTTCCGGGGAAAGCTTCTTGTAGAACGAGAGATACGCGAGCCCGCTGCCCGCCATCAACTCCCAGAAGCGTGACACGGGCAGGTAGAACGCCGCATCGGGGCGCCTCGCGGTCAGGAAGACATTCAGCGCGAAGGACGCCGCCGCGACGACGCCGATCATCCAGCCCATCTGGCGCGTCCGGCCGCGGAAGAGGAACAGAAGCAGCGGCCACGCGAGGTAGTACTGCTCCTCCACCCCGAGGGACCACAGGTGCAGGAGCGGCTTCAGCGCCGCGGAGGTATCGAAGTAGCCTGATTCGCGCCAGAGGGCGAGGTTCGACACGAACCCCGCGCCCGCGGCGATGTGCTTGCCGAGCTGGCGGAATTCATCCGGAAGAAGCACGCGCCAGCCGATGGCGAGGCAGGCGGCGAGCACGAGGATGAGCGCCGGGAAGATGCGGCGCACGCGCCGGCGGTAGAACTCGGCGATGCTGAAGGTCCCCTTGCCGAGCTCCGCCAGGATGATGCCGGAGATGAGGAAGCCCGAGATGACGAAGAAGATGTCCACGCCGGCGAACCCGCCCGGCGCGGCGGCGGGAAACGCGTGGAACGCGAGCACCGAGAGCACCGCGATCGCGCGCAATCCGTCGACGTCGGGCCGGTAGGCATGCATGGCAGGCTCCTTCAGGTGGCGTGGCGCGGACGCGGCGCGGTGCGCGGCCAGAGCGCGTCGTACGCGGCGAGCAGCTTCGGCACCTCGAAGCGCCACTCGAGCTCCTCGACCACGCGCCGCCGGCCGTAGGCGCCCATCGCGGCGCGCCGCTGCGGATCGTCGATCAGCTCGACGATCTTGCGGGCGAGGTCGACGGGATCGTTGCGCCGCGCATAGAGCGAGGCATCGCGCGCCGAGAAGCGGCCTTCGGCGAGGTCGAACTGCACCATCGGTTTGCCGAGCGCCATGTATTCCATGATCTTGTTCATCGTGGAGATGTCGTTCATCTCGTTCGCGACGTCGGGGTTCACGCACACCTCGGCGGTGTTCAGCATCGCCAGCATCGCGGCGTCGGGCACGCGCCCGGTGAAGGTGACGAACTCGTCCACGCGCAGCGCGCCCGCCAGCTTCTTCATTTCCTCGAGCGAGGTGCCGCCGCCCACCAGCCCGAAATGGATATCGCTGCGCCTGAGGCCGTAGACGATGTGCTGCACCGCCTCGAGCAGCAGGTGGA
>DATAHF010000035.1:0-22360 GCA_036263315.1 Burkholderiales bacterium | reverse complement strand
CCCACCACCAGCGCCCGGCGCGCAAGTCTTCTCCCGAAACAACGGGCCGCGTGCAAGGCGCGCAGCCGATCGAGCGGTAGCCCTGGTCGTAGAGCGCGTTATAGGGAACGCCGCGCGAGCGGATATAGCCCCAGACGTCTTCCTCGCGCCAGGCCGCGAGGGGGTTGAATTTCTGCATCGCATGCACGGTGTCGGATTCCTGCTCGGGGATCTGAGCGCGCCCCGCGGAATGCTCGCGTCGCTGGCCCGTAATCCAGGCACGCTTGCCTTGCAGCGCTTCGGCCAGGGGCGCGACCTTGCGGATGGCGCAGCAGGCCTTGCGCAGCTCGATGCTGCGATAGATGCCGTCCAGCCCGTGCTTCGCCACGAAGCGCTCGACCGCCTCGGTGCTCGGGCGAAAGACCGCCACCTTCAGCGAATAGCGCTGCTCGATGGCGGGCACAAGGGCGAGGGTGTCGGCGTGCAGGCGCCCGGTATCGAGGACGAAGATCTCGATGGGCAGCCGTGCGGCGGCGATGGCGTCGGTGAGCACCATGTCCTCCGCCGAGAGGCTGCTCGCGAGTGCTGCCGGCTGGAACTCGCTTGCAATGCGCTGCAGCTGCTCTGTCAGGCGCTCGATCACGTGCGGCGGCGAAAGAGCGGCAGCGGGCGCGGCACCGTGCCCTGGTAGGCGTCGCTGAAGTCGCCGAACCCGGTCAACGCCTCTTCGGCATCCTCGCCCTCGCGCAATTCGAAGCTGTCGAAACCGCACGCTTCCATGTAGAGCAGCAGGTCGCGCGCGACCTGGCCGGTCGCCCGGAGCTCGCCCTTGTACCCATACCGGTCGCGCAGCAGGCGGGCGATCGAGTAGCCGCGCCCGTCTCCGAACTTGGGGAAATTGATCTCGACGCGCGCTGCCCCTGCGAGCCGCACGGCGATTGCCGCGAGGTCGTCCGCCGGTTGTACGCGGATCACTTCGCCGGCCTCGGCCTCAGGCGAGGACTGGCTCTTTGCGATGCGCCGGTTTTTGATGAGCATGGCCATAGACGTGTTCCTTGAAAGGCTCGATGCCGATGCGATGCACCACATCGATGAAGCGCTCGTTCTCGCTGTCGCGGCGGCCGAGGTAGCACTTGATCAGTCGCTCCACGACGTCCGGAACGTCGGCGCGGGCAAACGAGGGGCCGAGGACCCTGCCTAGAGAGGCGCCCCTGCCCTCGCGAATCTCGCCTTGATTGCCGCCGATCTCGACCTGGTACCACTCCTCGCCGTTCTTATCGACGCCGAGGATGCCGATATGGCCGACGTGATGATGGCCGCAGGCGTTCATGCAGCCGGAGATGTTGAGATCGAGCTCCCCGACGTCGTGCAGGTAGTCGAGGTCCTCGAAGCGGCGCTGGATCGCCTCGGCGACCGGGATGGACTTCGCGTTGGCGAGGGAGCAGAAGTCCCCGCCCGGGCAGCTGATGATGTTGGTGAGCAGGCCGATGTTCGGCGTAGCGAGCCCCAGCGCGCGCGCCTCGCGCCACAGGGCCGGCAGCTCGCGCTGCGGCACGTCGGCCAGGATCAGGTTCTGCTCGTGCGAGACGCGCAGCTCGCCGAACGAATAGCGCTCGGCGAGCCCCGCGATGGCTTCCATCTGGTCCGCCGTCACGTCGCCCGGCGGCACGCCGGTCTTCTTGAGGGAGAGCGTCACCGCCGCGTAGCCCGGCACCTTGTGCGCGTGCACGTTGCGCTTGAGCCAGGCCTGGAACGGCGGGAACGCGTAGCGCGCATCGGCGCGCAGCTCTTCGTCGCGCAACGCTTCGTACGCCGGGCGGGTGAAGCGGCCCGCGACGCGCTCGACCTCCTGCGCCGTGAGCGTCGCAGGGCCGTCTTTCATGTGCGCCCATTCCGCCTCGACCTCGGCCCGGAAATTTTCGATGCCGCGATCCTTCACCAGGATCTTGATGCGCGCCTTCCAGAGGTTGTCGCGCCGGCCGTGGCGGTTGTAGACGCGCAGGATGGCGTCCAGGTAGGTCAGCAGGTGCTGCCAGGGCAGGAACTCGCGGATTACCTTGCCGAGGATCGGCGTGCGGCCCAAGCCGCCGCCGACGAGCACCCGGAAGCCGATGGCGCCGGCTTCGTCCTTCACCGCGTGCAGGCCGATGTCGTGGATCGCCACGGCGGCGCGGTCGGCCCTGGAGCCGTTGACCGCGATCTTGAACTTGCGCGGCAGGTAGCTGAACTCCGGATGGAAGGTCGACCATTGCCGGATGATTTCGCACCACACGAACGGGTCCACGATCTCGTCCGGAGCCACGCCGGCAAAGTGGTCCGCGGTCACGTTCCGCACGCAGCTCCCCGAGGTCTGGATCGCGTGCATCTGCACCGTGGCGAGCTCCGCCAGGATGTCGGGCACCTGCTCCAGGCGCGGCCAGTTCAATTGCAGGTTCTGGCGCGTGGAGAAGTGGCCGTAGGCGCGGTCGTACTTGCGCGTGATGTCGGCGAATTTGCGCAGCTGCCTCGAGGACAGCAGTCCATAGGGGATCGCGATGCGCAGCATCGGCGCGTAGCGTTGGATGTACAGGCCGTTGCGCAGCCGCAGCGCCCGGAATTCGTCCTCGCTCAGCTTGCCGTCCAGGAAGCGGCGGACCTGGCCGCGAAACTGCCGCACGCGCTCGTCCACCAGGCCCTGGTCGATCGCGTCATAGAGGTACATGGCGCGCCATGCTACGGCCGCCCTATATTCCTACAAAGACTAATATGTTAGTATGTTATTCTTTAATAGAATATGAAGCTGCAACAACTGCGCTGCCTGGCGGAGGTGGTGCGCCGCGGACTCAACGTGTCCGAGGCGGCCGAGGCGCTGCACACCTCCCAGCCGGGCGTGTCGAAGCAGATCCGCGCCCTGGAGGACGAGCTCGGGGTGCAGGTCTTCGCCCGCCACGGCAAGCGACTCGTGGCCGTCACCGAGCCTGGCAAGGCGGTCGTCGCCATCGCCGAGCGCATCCTGAGCGAGGCGCAGAACCTCCGGCGCGCCGGCGCCGAGTATGCGAACGACAAGCTCGGCACGCTCACCGTCGGCGCGACCCACACCCAGGCGCGCTATGCGCTGCCGAAGGCGGTGGCCGCGTTCAAGCGCCGTTATCCGAAGGTGGAGCTCGTCATCCACCAAGGCAATCCGACGCAGATTTGCGAGCAGGTGCTCGCCGGCGAGGCCGACATGGCGGTCGCGACCGAAATGATCGCGAGCTATCCGGAGCTGGTGTCGCTTCCGGTGTACCGCTGGAACCGCTGCGTCGTGGTGCCGCCGCGCCATCCGCTCCTGAAGCAGCCGCTCACCCTGGAAGCGCTGGCGCGCTATCCCATCGTCACGTACGACTTCGCATTCGCCAATCGCTCGCTGGTGCAGAAGGCCTTCGAGACGCGCGGCCTCGCGCCGCACGTCGTGCTGAGCGCGCAGGACTCCGATGTCATCAAGACCTACGTCGAGCTCGGCCTCGGCGTCGGCATCCTGGCGAAGATGGCCTTCGACCCGAAGCGCGACCGCACGCTGCGCGCGATCGATGCAAGCCACCTGTTCGAGTCGAGCACCACCCGGCTCGGCGTGAAGCGCGGCGCGTACCTTCGCCGCTACGCCTACGAGTTCATCGAGCTGTTCGCGCCGCAGCTGCAGCGCGCCACGGTCGAGCGCGCGGTGCGCGGCGAAGAAGGCTCGCGCTACGAGCTTTGATGCCGGCGCATGAAGTCGCTGACGCGCGGAAAGATCATCTCGCGCCAGCGCCGCCCGGAGAAGATGCCGTAATGCCCGACGCCCGGCGCGACGTAGTGCTCGCGCCGCTCGCGCGGGATGTTGAGGCACAGGAGATGCGCCGCCTCGGTCTGGCCATTCCCCGAGATGTCGTCGAGCTCGCCTTCGACGGTCAGTAGCGCGGTGTCGCGGATCGTCTGCGGCCGCACGAGCTCGTCGCGCACGAACATCCGGCCGCGCGGCAGCGCGAATTCCTTGAACACCGTCTTCACCGTGTCGAGGTAATACTCGGCAGGCATGTCGAGCACCGCGTTGTATTCGTCGTAGAAGCGCCGGTGCGACTCCGCCGATTCGCCGTCGCCCTGCAGCAGGTGGTTGTAGTAGTCCCAGTGCGCGATGAGGTGGCGGTCCGGGTTCATCGCCACGAACCCGAGGTGCTGGAGGAAGCCCGGGTACACGGGGCGCATGTAGCCCGGATACTTGGGCGGCACGCGGTGAATGAGCTGCCGGTCGAACCAGCTCATCGGCCGGCGCGTTGCCAGGTTGTTCACCGCGGTGGGGCTGCGTCGCGCGTCGATCGGCCCGCCCATCATCGTCATCGTCAGCGGCCGGTCGGACTCGCCGCGCGCGGCCATGAGCGCGATGGCGGCGAGCACCGGCACCGTCGGCTGGCACACCGACACTACGTGCACGCCGGGGGAAAGGAAGCGAATCCACTCGCAGACGTAATCGACGTAGTCCGCCAGGTGGAACGGCCCCGCCGTGAGCGGCACCATGCGCGCATCCACCCACTCCGTGACCCAGACGTCATGCTCCGGCAGGAAAGCGCGCACGGTATCGCGCAGCAGCGTGGCGTGATGGCCGGAGAGCGGCGCGACGATCAGCACCTTGCGCGCCTTGGGCACGGCCTGCTTGAAGTGCACGAGCTTGCAGAACGGCTTGTCGAGGGCGACCTCGAGTTGCACGCCATCCACCCGCCAGGCCGGCTTCTCGTAGCGCTGCGTCACCCGCAGGAAAAGGTCGCTCGAGGCCGCCACGCGCCGCGCGAACGGCACGTACGACAACGGGCTGAAGGGATTGCCGAACCAGCCGCGCCAGAATTCCGCGACATAGCGCATGGGTTCGAGCGCTGTGTGCTGTGCTTCGTAGAGGCTGTAGAGCACCGACCGGCTTTATAGCAGATTTGCCGCGGTGCGGCATTGGCCGAGGTATGCTCGAAAAATGCGTTTCGCTGCGAGACTTTGTGCATTGCTGCTGGCGCTCTGCTGTGCTGCGTTAGCGGGCGCTTACCTCTACCTGCGCCAGTCCCTGCCCCAGGCCCAGGGCGAGCTCGAATTAACGGGGCTGAGCGCCCCGGTGGAGGTGCTGCGCGATGGCCAAGGCATCCCTCACATCTACGCGTCGACGATCGAGGACGCGCAGTTCGCGCTCGGGTTCGTCCACGCCCAGGACCGGCTGTGGCAGATGGAGATGGACCGCCGCATCGCGGCGGGACGCCTCGCGGAGATCCTCGGCCCTGCGGCCCTGGAGGTCGACCGGCTGTTCCGCACGCTTGGCGTGCATCGCGTCGCCGCGGAGAACTTCTCGCGCTACGACGAGGGCTCGCGGCGGCTTCTCGAGGCCTATAGCCGCGGGGTCAACGCCTTCCTCGCTACGCGGCCCGTGCTGCCGCCGGAGTTCTGGATCTTGGGCGTCCGGCCGGAGCCCTGGACGCCCGTCGATTCCATCGCCTGGCTCAAGATGATGGCCTGGGATCTGGGCGGCAACTGGCGATCGGAGCTGCTGCGCCTCAGCCTTGCGCAACGCCTGCCGCTCGCCGCGATGCGCGAATTTCTGCCGCCTTATCCGGGCGACGCGCCGCTGCCGTTGCCGGATTTGAAGCGCCTCTACGGCCCGCTCGAGCGCGAGCCGATCCAGGTCTCGGCGCTGCAAACCGCCGAAGGCATCGGCTCCAACAGCTGGGTGGTGTCCGGCGCGCGCACGACGAGCGGAAAACCGCTTCTTGCCAACGATCCGCATCTCGGCCTCACCGCCCCGTCGGTCTGGTATCTCGCCCATCTGCATGCGCCGGGCCTGGAGGTCATCGGCGGCACGCTTCCCGGCGTGCCGGGCGTGATCGTGGGCCGGACCGACCGGATCGCCTGGGGGTTCACGAACACCGGCCCGGATGTGCAGGACCTCTACCTCGAGAAGCTGGAGCCCTCCGGCGGCTACGCGACGCCCGAAGGCGTGCGCCGCTTCGCAGTCGTAGAGGAAGTCATCAAGGTGAAGGGCCAGAAGGACGAGCCGCTCACCGTGAGGATTTCGCGCCACGGCCCGCTCATTTCGGACGCCTGGCAACGGGCGCTCGACGCCACGCCGCGTGGCTACGCGCTCGCATTCCAGTGGACCGCGCTCGCCGAGGACGACCTGACGCTGCAGGCCTCCCTCAAGCTGTCGCAGGCGCGCGATTGGGCGAGCTTCGTCGCCATCGGCCGCAACCTGCATGCGCCGCAACAGAACGTCGTCTATGCCGATGTCGACGGGAATATCGGATTCATCGCACCCGGGCGCGTGCCGATGCGCAAGCCCGCCAACGACCTGCACGGCCTCGCGCCGGCGCCGGGCTGGGATGCAAAGTACGACTGGGCGGGCTTCATTCCGTATGAGGAGCTGCCGCGATCCTTCAATCCGCCAGGCGGCATGATCGTGACGGCGAACCAGAAGATCGTGCCGCCCGGCTACCGCCACTTCATCACGAGCGAATGGGAGCCGCCGTACCGCGCCGAGCGCATCGGCGCGCTCCTCGAGGGGCAGCGCAAGCACGATGCCGCGAGCTTCGCGCGCATCCAGTCCGACGTGGCGGCGACCGCATTGCGCGGCCTTCTACCCCATCTGCTGCAAGCTGCGCCGAGGAGCGAGCGCGGCCGGGAAGCGCTGCGCCGGCTCGCCGCATGGGACGGAACGATGGACGCCGCGCGGCCGGAGCCGCTCATCGCCATGGCATGGTGGCGCGAGTTGGCGCGCGAGATGTACGCCGACGAGCTGGGCGAGCTCTTCCGCTACTACTGGTCGACGCGTGCGGTCTTCATGGCGGCGGCGCTCGCCAATGGCTCTGCCTGGTGCGACGACGTGCGGACCGCCGCCGTGGAGTCCTGCGACCAGCTGGTCAGCCAATCGCTCGAAAAGGCGCTGGCGGATCTCGAGAGACGCTATGGCGCCGATCTCTCGCGCTGGCGCTGGGGCGACGCCCACGCAGCCCACCACCGCCACCGTCCGCTCTCGCGCAGCCGCTGGCTGGCGCCGATCTTCGACATCGCGGTCCCGGTGGGCGGCGGCCCCTACACCGTCAACGTGGGCGCGATGGACTTCAGCGACGACGCCGAGCCCTACGCGACTCATCACGCGCCCAGCCTGCGGGCGATCTACGACCTCGCGGACCCGGAAGCGTCGGTCTTCATCCAGTCGGCCGGCCAGTCCGGCAACGTGCTGTCGGCGAATTACCGCTCGCTCGCCAAGCCCTGGGCGGAGGGCCGCTACCTGCCGATGCGCACGCAGCGCTCGCGCATCGAAGCCGACGGCGCTCAGCGGCTGGTGCTGCGCCCGCGCAAATAGAGATTGTTCGCCGCCAGGGCGACTACGACAAGCCCGGCGCCGCCGAGCTCGACGGCGCTGAAGCTGCGGCCGAGCGCCGCTTCGATTGCAAACACGCCGACCGGGATGAGATTGAGCATGAGGAGCGCGTTCAGCGGTCCGATATAGCGCGCGGCCGCGTTGAAGCCCAGCATGGCGAGGACCACGGAGCCGAGCACGAAGTAGGCAACCTGCCATCCCACGGCAGCAAGCGCGGCCAGCGTCGGCAGCTGCGCGATGCCGGCGGCGATCACGACGGCATTGACGAGCACGAGCACGACCGAGCCTGGGATGCACGTAAGCACCGTCATGCGCAGCGCCGACCAGCCCGCGAACCGGCTCGAAAACGTCGCGTAGATGACCCACGCCAGCGCGCCGAGCAGTATCAGGAAATCGCCGAACAGCTCCCGCGCTCCCATGCCGCCCAGCAGCACGCCGGGCTGGCCCTTCGTGACCACCAGTGCCACGCCGGCCACCGCGGCGGCCACGCATAGCAGCGTAAAGCCGGCGGGCCGCTGCCCGCGTACCAGCCACAAGGCGAGCGCGCTCAGCGGCGATTGCATCTGCACGACGAGCGCCGCGTGCTCGGGGCGCGTGTAGGACAGGCCGCCCCAGACGAGCAGGTTGAATCCGGTAATGCCGATGATGCCGAACAGCGTTGCGCTAAGCCCCCTGCCCTCGTAGCGAAACGCGCTGCGGCCTTCGCTCGCCGCCAGCAGGCCGGCGAGCACGAGGACGCCCAGCCCGTAGCGCAGCGAGCCGAGCGCGAAGTAGTCGATGTGCTCGAGCGCGCGCTTGGCGACCGAGTACATCGGAAACCAGCCGGCGATGCTGACGGCGATCCAGCCCAGGCCCTTGAGGGCGTTTGCGCGCGAAGCGGCCACGCTCGAGCTAGGCGGCTTTTCTCTCGTCGCGCAGGGCGCGCCGCAGGATCTTGCCGACATTGGTCTTCGGCAGGTCGCTGCGGAACTCGACGTACTTCGGCCGCTTGTAGCCGGTGAGCTCCTTCTTGCAGTGCTCGAGCACGTCGTGCTCGGTGAGCTGCGGATCCTTTCTTACGACGAAGACCTTGGGCACCTCGCCCGAATGCTCGTCCGGCACGCCGATCGCAGCGCACTCCAGCACGCCGGGATGCATCGCCACCACCTGCTCGATCTCGTTGGGATACACGTTGAAGCCGGACACGAGGATCATGTCCTTCTTGCGGTCCACGATGCGGATATAGCCGCGCTCGTCCATGATGCCGATATCGCCGGTGTGCAGGAACCCGTCGGGCCCGAGCACCTTGGCCGTTTCTTCCGGCTGCTTCCAGTAGCCCGCCATCACCTGCGGGCCGCGAATGCAGATCTCGCCCGGCTGCCCGAGCGGCACGGCGCGGTTGTCGTCGTCGCGCAGCTCCACGTCCGTCGAAGGCATCGGCACGCCGATGGTGCCGGTGTAGGCGGCGACCTCCGGCGGATTGGCCGTCGCCGAAGGCGAGGTCTCGGTCAGCCCGTAGCCCTCGCAGAGCGCGACGCCGGTGACTTCCTTCCAGCGCTCGGCGACCGCCTTCTGCACCGCCATGCCGCCGCCCACGGCGAGCCGCAGGCTGGAAAAGTCCAGCCGCCGGAAGTCGGCGTTGTTGAGCAGCGCATTGAAGAGCGTGTTGACGCCCGTGATGATGTTGTAGCGGTGCCTGCCGAGCTCCTTCACGAATCCCGGGATGTCGCGCGGATTGGTGATGAGGATGTTCTCGCCGCCTAGCGCCATCATGTTCAGGCAGTTCACGGTGAGCGAGAAGATGTGATAGAGGGGCAACGCCGTGATGATGACCGGCCGCTCGCCCTTCATGGCGGGGGCAAGCCAGGCCCGGTACTGCAGCAAAGCGGCGATCACGTTGCGGTGAAGGAGCATCGCTCCCTTCGAAACGCCGGTCGTGCCGCCGGTGTACTGCAGGAACGCGAGGTCGTCGTGCGCAAGTCGCGGGGTCTCGAGGCGCTTGCCGGCGCCTTCGGCGAGCACCTGCTTGAAGGACACGGCGCCCGGCAGCCGGAACGGCGGCACCAGCTTCTTTATCTTGCGCACCACAAGGTTCACCAGGATGCCTTTGGCGCCGAGCAGCTCGCCGAGCGAAGTGAGCACCACGTGCTTGACGGCCGTGCGCGAACGCACCTGCTCGAGGACGTGGGCGAAATTCTCCAGGATGACGATGACCTCGGCGCCGGAGTCCTTCAACTGGTGCTCGAGCTCGCGCGCCGTGTAGAGCGGGTTCACGTTGACGACGGTGCAGCCGGCGCGCAGCGTGCCGAACATCGCGACCGGGTACTGCAGGCAGTTGGGCAGCATGATGGCGACGCGCGCGTCCCTAGCGAGCCCCTTGCCCTGCAGCCAAGCGCCGAAGTCGCGCGATGCGCGGTCGAGCTCGGCGAAGCTCATGGTCTTGCCCATGCAGTGGAACGCGGGGCGCTCGGCGTACTTGGCGATGCTCTTCTCGAACAGCTCGACGAGCGAGGAGAACTCGCTCGGGTCGATCTCGGTCGCGACGCCGGCGGGATAGCTCTTCAGCCAGGGACGTTCCATAGGCTCCTCTCCCAGGAATCCGTGGCCGATTCTACGCCGGCCGCAAGCGCGCCCTCAGCGATTCTTGAACGCGGGCTTGCGCTTCTCGAGAAAGGCGGCCATGCCTTCCTTCTGGTCCTCGAGCGCGAACTGCGAGTGGAAGAGGCGCCGCTCGAATACCACGCCCTCGGAGAGCGGCGTCTCGTAGGCGCGGTTGATCGACTCCTTGATCATCATCACCACGGGCAGCGAGCAGGCGGCGATCCGGGCAGCCACGCCGAGCGCCTCTTCCATGAGCTTCTCGGCGGGAACGATGCGCGACACGAGCCCGGCGCGCTCGGCCTCCTGCGCGTCCATCATCCGCGCCGTGAGGCACAAGTCCATGGCCTTCGCCTTGCTCGTGAAGCGCGGCAGGCGCTGCGTGCCGCCCGCGCCCGGCATGATGCCGAGGTTGACCTCGGGCTGCCCGAAGCGCGCGTTCTCCGCGGCGATCACGATGTCGCACATCATCGCGAGCTCGTTGCCGCCGCCGAGCGCGTAGCCGGCCACGGCCGCGATGACCGGCTTGCGGATGCGCCGGATGTGCTCCCAGTCGCGCGTGATGTAGTCGGCCATGAAGGCGTCCATGTAGCTGTAGTCCTTCATGACGCCGATGTCCGCGCCGGCGGCGAACGCCTTCTCGTTGCCGGTGATGACGATGGCGCCGATGCCCTCGTCCGCGTCGAAGTCCTGCAGCGCGCGGCCGAGCTCCTGCATCAGCTTGGGGTTGAGCGCGTTCAGCTGCTTCGGCCGGTTGAGCGTCAGCAGGCCGACGCGGTCCTTCTTCTCGCTCAGGATGAATTCGTAGCTCATGTCATGCCCGTTTCTTTTTCAGCTCGGAAAGAGGAATGGCGCCCGGGATATCGATGCGCTTGCGCCCCGGCTCGACGCTCGTCAGCGCCTCCACGCGCTCCATGGTGCGCGCGCTGCGCTCGGAAAGCTGCTGGTAGAGCTGCACGTTGTCGTTCTTCCAGCGGATCTCCTGCTCGCTGAGCTGGCGCAGCACGCGGGCCGGAATGCCGGCGGCGAGCGCGCGCGCCGGGATCGTGGCCTCCGCCTTGACGAACGCCATCGCCGCGACCACCGCATGCTCGCCGACTTCGGCGTTGTCGTTCACCACGCAGTTCATGCCGATCAGCGCCCCGCGGCCCACGACGCAGCCATGCAGCACGGCGCCGTGGCCGACGGTCGCGTCCGCGCCGACGACCGTGTCCGTGCCCGGAAAGCCGTGCAGCATGCAGGTGTCCTGGATGTTCGCGCCGGCTTCGACCACGATGCGGCCGAAATCGCCCCGCAGACAGGCGCACGGTCCCACGTAGGCACGCGCCCCGACGATCACGTCGCCCACCAGTACCGCGCTCTCATGCACGAACGCGCTCGGGTCGACCACCGGCGTGATGCCGTCGATCGAATACACTTTCGGCATCGGCCCATTGTAACCGTGGTGTAAGCTTTTTCGATGTCCGCTGTACTGGTTTCGGTCGAGGCCGGCGTGCTGAGCGCCACGCTGAACCGCCCCGACAAGCTCAACGCATGCACTCCGGAAATGCTCGCCGAGCTGCGCGCAGCCATCCAGCGCGCCGCGGACGACGCCAGCGTCCGCGCCGTGCTGCTGACGGGCGCAGGCCGCGGCTTCTGCGCCGGCCAGGACCTGTCGCTGCGCAATCCGGCCGCCGGCGCACCGGCGATCGACCTCTCGGTCTCGCTCGGCTCGAACTACAACCCGCTCATCCGGCGCATGCGCGAGCTGCCGAAGCCCATCGTGTGCGCGGTGAACGGCATTGCGGCCGGCGCCGGCGCGAACATCGCGCTCGCAGCCGACATCGTGCTGGCGGGGCGCTCGGCGAGCTTCGTGCAGGCGTTCGCGAAGATCGGCCTGGTGCCCGATTCGGGTGGCACCTACTTCCTGCCGCGGCTGGTGGGAAGCGCGCGCGCCATGGGACTCGCGCTGCTCGGCGAGCGCCTGTCCGCCGAAGACGCGGAGCACTGGGGCCTCATCTGGAAGGCGGTAGACGACGACGACCTGCTCGGCGAAGCGACCGACCTCGCGCGCGCACTCGCCGCGGGCCCCACGCGAGGCTACGGCCTGGTGAAGAAAGCCCTCTACGCATCGCCCGGCAACCTCCTCGACGCCCAGCTCGATCTCGAGCGCGACCTGCAGCGCGAAGCGGGATTCACCGAGGACTACCGCGAAGGCGTGGCCGCGTTCCTGCAGAAGCGCGCGCCGCGGTTCAAAGGCAAATGAACCCGGGGGCAGGCGCACGATGAAATCCTTCGAGCTCGAGCCGATCGAGAAATGCGCAGAGAAGGAGCTGAGGCGCCTGCAGCTCGAGAGGCTGCGCTGGTCGCTCAAGCACGCCTACGACAACGTCCCTCACTACCGCAGGAAGTTCGACGCGGCGGGAGTCGCGCCGGACGATTGCCGCAGCCTCGCCGACCTCGCGCGCTTTCCCTTCACCACGAAGGCCGATCTGCGGGAAACCTATCCCTTCGGCATGTTCGCCGTGCCGATGGAGCGCATCGTGCGGATCCATGCGTCCTCCGGGACCACGGGGAAGCCGACCGTGGTGGGCTACAGCGCGAAGGACATCGACACCTGGACGCACGTCATGGCGCGCTCGATCCGCGCCGCCGGCGCGCGCCCCGGCGACAAGGTGCACGTCGCCTACGGCTATGGCCTCTTCACGGGCGGCCTGGGGGCGCACTACGGCGCCGAGCGCCTCGGCCTCGCCGTGATCCCGCTCGGCGGCGGGATGACCGAGCGCCAGGTGCAGCTCATCCAGGATTTCAAGCCGGAGCTCATCATGGTCACGCCGAGCTACATGCTCGCGATCGCGGACGAGATGCAGCGCCAGGGGCTCGACCCCGCGCGCACCTCGCTTCGCATCGGCATCTTCGGCGCGGAGCCCTGGACGAACGAGATGCGCGCCAATATCGAGAAGCGCACCGGCTTGCAGGCGATCGACATCTACGGGCTCTCGGAAGTCATGGGCCCGGGGGTGGCGCAGGAGTGCCTCGAGACGAAGGACGGCCTCACCATCTGGGAAGACCACTTCTATCCCGAGATCGTGGATCCGCAGACCGGCGCGCCCCTTCCCGACGGCGAGAAGGGCGAGCTCGTCTTTACCTCGCTCACGAAGGAAGCGCTGCCGGTCATCCGCTATCGCACGCGCGATCTCACGCGCCTCCTGCCGGGCACCGCGCGCACCATGCGCCGCATGGAAAAGATCACCGGCCGCTCCGACGACATGCTGATCATCCGCGGCGTGAACGTGTTTCCCTCGCAGATCGAGGAGCTGCTCCTCAAGCAGCCGGGCCTCACGCCGCATTACGTCCTCGAGGTGTCCAAGGACGGGCCGCTCGACCACCTCACGGTGCTCGTCGAGGGCGCGCCGGAGGGCGCCGCCGCCCTTCGCCACCACATCAAGTCCTATATCGGCATTACCGCGGACGTGAGGAGCGTCGCCGCCGGCAGCATCGAGCGCTCCATCGGCAAGGCGAAGCGGGTCATCGACCGCCGGCCGAAATGAAAGGGCTGTCGGGACGCGGGGTGCTGGTCACGGGCGGTGGCGGCGCCATCGGCTCGGCTCTGTGCGCGCGCTTCGCCGAGGAAGGCGCACGCGTGCTGGTCGCAGATCGCAACGCGGAGGCGGCTCAGCGCACGGCGGACCGCGTGGCAGGCAAGGCGCTCGTGTTCGACATCGCCGACTACCGCTCGGCGAAAAAGGCGCTGGAGGGCGAAGCGGTCGATGTGCTCGTGAACAACGCCGGCTGGGACCGCTTCCAGAACTTCGTGGATACCGATCCGCAGGAATGGGATGCGCTGATCGACGTCAACCTGCGCGGGCCGCTCAACATGCACCATATCGTGGTGCCGCAGATGCTGGCGCGCGGGCGCGGCCGGATCGTCAATATTTCCTCGGACGCCGCGCGCGTCGGCTCCTCGGGCGAATCGGTCTATAGCGCATGCAAGGGCGGCATCCTCGCGTTCTCCAAGACGCTCGCCCGCGAGCTCGCGAGAAAAGGCATTACGGTGAACGTGGTATGCCCCGGCCCCACCGATACGCCCATCCTGAGGGGCTTCCTCGGCGAAGGCGAGGCCGGGCAGAAGGTCTACGATGCGCTGGTGCGCGCCATTCCGATGAAGCGCGTCGGCCAGCCCGCCGACATCCCCGGGATCGTCGCCTTCCTCGCCTCCGACGAGGCGGGTTTCATCACCGGCCAGGTGATCAGCGTCTCGGGCGGCCTCACCATGGCGGGATGAACAGCGCCGTCTGCAGCGCAAGAACCGGATAGCCCGCCCGCGGCATCGGTCGCACAATCGCACCATGGAGATTACCGAGAAGGCGAGAAGCTACCTGGACGCGCGCCGCGGCGAGCGCGTCACGCTCGAGGAGCTGGCGAGCGCCCTGGGAGCCAGCCCGTTTCACCTGCAGCGGCGCTTCAAGGAGGCCTTCGGCGTCTCGCCGCGCGCCTACCAGGAAGCGCACCGCGTAGAGGCGGTCAAGTCCTCGCTCCGCAATGGCAGCCGCGTCACCGAGGCCGTGTTCGAGGCGGGCTACGGCTCCGTGTCGCGCTTCTATGAGAAAGCGGCCTCACGCCTGGGAATGGGCGCGGCCGAGTACCGCGCGAAGGGCAAGGGCAAGCGCATCGCGTTCTGCACGTTCCCTTCTCCGCTCGGCGTCGTGCTCGTCGGCGCTACCGAGCGCGGCCTGTGCTCGGTGAAGCTCGGCGCCGACGCACGGGTGCTCGCGCGCTTGCTGCGCGAAGAATTCAGTGGCGCACAGGTCAGGAAGGACGCCGCCGCGCTGAAAAGCGTGAAATCGGCCTTGCTCGCCTTCCTCTCCGGAGACGATCGCCTCGCCCGCCTGCCGCTCGATATCCGCGGCACGGTTTTCCAGAGGCGGGTGTGGGACGCCTTGCTCCGCATCCCGCGCGGCGAAACGCGGACCTACGCCGAGCTCGCACGCTCGCTCGGCGCGCCGGCCGCGGTGCGCGCGGTGGGCAGCGCCTGCGGCGCGAACCCGGTCGCGCTCGTGATACCGTGTCACCGCGCGCTGCGCACCGACGGCGGCCTGGGCGGCTATGCCTGGGGCCTCGGCCGCAAGGAAAGGCTTCTCAAGATGGAAAGGGGAAACAAGAAATGAGCTTGCTCAGGGGAATCGCCGGCGTTTCGCTCGTTGCAATGCTCGCCGCCTGCGGCGTGGAGACCGCCGGCACCGCGGCTACCGCGGCGGCAGCGAAGAAGCAGGAAGTCGAGCAGGGCAAGAACACCATGCGCGAAGCGCAGGAAAAGATCGACGCCGCGGCGAAGCAGGTCGAAGCGCGCACCGCCGCCGCCTCCGAAGCCAGCCAGAAGTAATCCTCGAGCCGCATGAGGCGCGCCGACGCCACGCGCCTCGTTGCGCTCGCCGCCCTGTGGGGCGCTTCCTTTCTCTTCATGCGCGTGGCGGCGCCGGTGCTCGGTCCGTTCATCATGGCCGACGTGCGCATCCTGCTCGCCGCGGGTGCGCTTGGCCTGTATTTCCGCTGGATCGGGTTCGATAGCGAGTGGCGCCGATGGTGGCGCGAATACGCCCTGATCGGCCTCATCAACACGGCATTGCCCTTTGCGCTCTACGGCTATGCGGCGGTACGGATCCCGGCCGGCTTCCTGGCGGTGACCAATGCGACCGCGCCGATCTGGGGTGCGCTGCTCGCGACGGTCGTCCTCCGCGAAAGGCCGACCGCGATGCGTGCCGGCGGACTGCTTCTCGGAATCGCAGGCGTGGCGCTCGTGACGCGGGCACAGGCAAGCCTCGCCTATCCGCCGCTTGCCATCGCAGCCGCCCTGGGCGGGGCGTTGTGCTACGCCATCGCGGGGGTATACCTCAAGCAGCGCGCTCACCAGGCGCCCGGGCGCGGAATGGCCTTCGGCACGCAGCTCGCCGCGGGGATCCTGCTCCTGCCTTTCGCGGCGCTGTCGCACCCGCTTGCGCCCGTGACGCCGCTGGCCATCGCCTGCACGGTAGCGATGGCGCTCCTTAGCGGCGCGGTCGCCTACGTCCTGTATTTCCGCCTCATCGCCGACATTGGGCCGATCCGCTCGCTCACGGTGACTTACCTCATTCCGCTTTTCGGCGTGCTGTTCGGCGCGCTGTTCCTCGGCGAGGCGCTCGACGCCTCGATGCTCGGCGGCGGCGCGCTCATCGTCCTGGGCACCGCGCTCGTTCTGCGAAAATAGCGCCTTGCCCTACCCGCACCTCTTTCGCGAGCTGGACCTGGGCTTCGTTCGGCTTGGCAATCGCATCGTCATGGGCTCGATGCACACCGGCTTCGAGTCGCGGGCCGACGGGATCACGTCGCTTGCCGCGTTCTACGCCGAGCGCGCGCGGGGCGGCGCCGCGCTCATCGTGACCGGCGGCTACTCACCCAATGATGCCGGCAATCTGGGCCCGCACCGCGCGCAATTCTCCACGAGCGAGGACCGCGATCGGCACCGGGCGATTCCCGCGGCGGTGCACGCCGCGGGCGGCAGGATCGTGCTGCAGCTGCTGCACTCGGGCCGCTACGGCTTCCACGAGCGCATCGTCGCGCCCTCGCCGCTCAAGTCGCCGATCAACGCGCAAGCGCCCCGGCAGCTGACCGCGGCGGAAATCGAGCAGACGATCGAGGATTTCGCTTCCGCCGCGCGCCTGGCGCGCGAGGCCGGCTACGACGGCGTCGAGATCATGGGCTCGGAGGGTTACCTCATCACGCAGTTCCTCGCCCGGCGCACCAACCGGCGCGAGGACGAATGGGGCGGCCCGCTCGAGCGGCGCATGCGCTTCGCCACGGAGATCGTGCGGCGAGTTCGGGCCGCCGCCGGCGCGGAGTTCATCATCGTCTACCGCATTTCCGCGCTCGACCTGGTGGAGGACGGCCTCACGGCCGACGAGATCCTGGCCGTCGCGCGAGGCGTCGAAGCGGCCGGCGCAACCCTTCTCAACAGCGGCATCGGATGGCACGAGGCGCGCATCCCGACCATTGCGCAGGCGGTGCCGCGCGGCGCCTTCGCGTGGGCGACGCGGCGGCTGAAGGAGGCGGTCGCCATCCCGGTGATCGCCTCCAACCGCATCAACGTGCCGGAAGCCGCCGAGGAAATCCTGGCGCGCGGCGACGCCGACATGGTGTCCCTCGCGCGCGCGTGGCTCGCCGATCCTGCATTCGGAGCCAAGGCGCGCTCGGGCGAGCGCGCCACGATCAACGTGTGCATCGCCTGCAACCAGGCGTGCCTCGACCGCTATTTCATCGGCAAGCCGGTGAGCTGCGTGGTGAACCCCCGCGCCGGGCGCGAGACGTCACTCCTGTTCCCGGCCGCGGCGCGGCGCAAGCGCGTCGCGGTACTCGGCGGCGGCCCGGCCGGCTTGTCGTGCGCCACGCTCGCGGCGGAGCGCGGACACGAGGTGACGCTTTTCGAGAGGGAGGCCGAGCTCGGCGGCCAGTTCCTGCTTGCCAAGAAGATCCCCGGCAAGCAGGAGTTCGGGGAATCGGTGGCGCATTTTGCCGAGCGCCTGAAGCGCGCCGGCGCGCGGATCGAGCTCGGCTGCGCGCCCAGCGCGGCGCGGCTGGAGGAGTACGACCAAGTCGTCGTTGCCACGGGCATACGCCCCCGGCAGCCCGACATCCCGGGCATCGACGATGCGAAGGTGGTCGGCTACGGCGACGTGCTGAGCGGACGAGCCCGGGTCGGCGCCGAGGTCGTCATCATCGGCATGGGCGGCATCGGCTTCGACATCGCGCTCTATCTGCTCGAGGGCGGCACCCGCTCGCCGCTGGATCGCACGGCATTCGAGGCGCACTGGGGCGTGAGCGAAGATCGCGCGTGCCGCGGCGGCCTGGCCGCGGCCCCGGCCGCGCGGCCGGTCCCCGCGCGGCGCATCACGATGCTGAAGCGCTCCACGACACCTTTTGGCCATACGCTTGGCCGCACCACGGGCTGGGTGCACCGCGCGGAGCTCGCCAGGAACGGCGTGCGCATGCTGCGCGGCGTCGAGTACCGCAAGATCGACGGCGACGGCATCCACATCTCGCTGGAGGGCAAGGAGAGGGTGCTCCACGCCGATACCATCATCGTCTGCGCCGGCCAGGAGCCGCGGCGCGAGGTGCAGGGCCACCACGTGATCGGCGGTGCCCGCGAGGCCGGCGAGCTCGACGCCGAGCGCGCAATGCGCGAAGGCGCTGAGCTCGCAGCGCGCCTGTAATGCGCGCGGCGCGGCGGTAAACTAGGCGCATGGGAACCGTCGTCGCGCTCGCGGGCCAGGTCGGTGGCGCAAAGCTCGCCGACGGTCTTTATCGGCTGCGCGGCAACCAGCTCGCCGTGCTCGCCAACACGGGCGACGACTTCGAGCACCTCGGGCTCGCCTTCTCACCCGACATCGATACGCTGCTCTACATGCTCTCCGGGATGGCCGATGCGTCGGCGGGCTGGGAGCCGGCGGGCGAGACGCGCGCGCTGCAAGCGATGCTGAAGAGCCTGGGCGGACCCGACCGACCGCTCCTAGGCGACCGCTCGCTCGCGGCGCCGCTGCTGCGCACACAAGGCCTCGCGCACGGCAGGCGGCTCACCGAGGTAACGCTCGACTTCTGCCGGCACCTCGGGATCCAGGCCCGCGTCCTGCCGATGAGCGACGACCCAGTGCGCACGCACGTGCTGACCGATGAAGGCGCCGTCACGTTTCCGGAGTACTTCACTACCCTCGCCTGCGAGCCGCCGGTGCGCGGCTTCCAGTATGCCGGGGCGGAGGATGCGCGCATCTCCGACGAGGCCATGGAGGCGCTGCATGCCCGGGACCTCGAGGCGATCGTCATCTGCCCGGCGAATCCTTACCACGTCATCCGCCCCATCCTCGAAGTCGGCGGGATGAAGGAGCTCATCAAGGCGCGCGGCGTGCCGGTGGTGGCGGTAACGCCGATCGTCGGCGGCAAGGCGCTGAAGGGCTCGGCCGGCAAGATGATGCGCGAGCTCGGCAAGGAGCCGTCGGCGCGCGCAGTCGCGACCGAATACCTGCGCTTCATCGACGGCTTCGTCCTCGATCGCGAGGACCTGCCTTTTGTCGAAGGCGTCCGCTCGCTCGGGCTGCGCGTGCTCGCGGCGCAGACCATCATGCGAACGCCCGAGGACCGCATCGCGCTTGCGCAGTCGGTGCTCGACTTCGCGCGCGGCATCCGCGAGTCCAAGGCCCTTGAGGTCGGCTCTTAGCGCGCTGCTGCTTGCGGTGAGCGCCGCGGCGGGCGGGCAAGACCAGGATGTGCAGCGCGCGCTCATCCGGCGCGACCAGCAGTCGGCCGAATTCGCCGTCCAGGTCCGCGGCGGACTGGAAGCGCGCCGCGCGATGGAGGCGCTGCACGAGCGGCAGCTCCGCGAAAGCAACCCGGCTCTCGCGCACGACCTGATGCCCTATGAGCGGCAGCGGCTCTCCTCCGAGAGCCAGACGCTGCTGCAATTGAGGCCGCCGATCCCGCGGCTTCCGTCCGACCCGCTTACGCGGCCGCTACCGCTCCCAGGGGGGCCGCGTCCCGGCGTCGAGCCCATAGCGGCGCCGAGCCTCGGCGGCTAGGCCGGCGTCCAGCGCGGCGAGCGCCGCCAGCGCGATGTTCTTGGCGTCCACTTCGAAGAACGCGCGCAATGCGGCGCGGGTATCGCTGCGCCCGAACCCGTCGGTCCCGAGCGCAACGTACTTGCGCGGCACCCACGGCCGGATGAGGTCGGGTACCGCAGCGACGTAATCGCTCGCCGCGATCACCGGGCCTTCGCTGGCCGCAAGGCATTGCTCCACCCAGGATCGGGATTCGGTGCCGAACCGGCGCGCGCGCTCGGCTTGCATGCCGTCGCGGCGCAGCTCGGTGAAGGAGGTCACGCTCCAGACGTTGGCGGCGATGCTCCAGTCCTTCTCCAGCAGCTCCGCGGCCGCGAGCGCCTCGCGCAGGATCGTGCCGCTCGCGAGGAGCTGCAGCCTGGCGGTGCCCTTCTCCTGCAGCAGATACATCCCCTTCAGGATGCCGGCTTCCGCGCCCGGCGGCATGGGGGGATGAACGTAGTTTTCGTTCATCACCGTGAGGTAATAGAAGACGTCCTCCTGCTCTTCCAGCATGCGGCGCGCGCCGTCGTGGATGATCGCGGCAAGCTCGTAGCCGAAGCAGGGATCGTAGGCGCGGCAATTTGGAATCGTGGAGGCCACGAGGTGCGAAGAGCCGTCCTGGTGCTGCAGGCCTTCGCCCGCCAGCGTCGTGCGCCCCGCCGTGCCCCCGACCAGGAAGCCGCGCGCGCGCGAGTCGGCAGCGGCCCATACGAGGTCGCCGATGCGCTGGAAGCCGAACATGGAGTAGTAGATGTAGAAGGGCAGCATCGGTGTGCCGTGCGCCGAGTAGGCAGTGGCCGCCGAGATCCAGGACGACACGGCGCCGGCCTCGGTGATGCCCTCCTCCAGGATCTGGCCGTCCTTCGCTTCGCGGTAGTAGAGCAGCTCGTCGTGGTCCTCGGGCTCGTAGAGCTGGCCGACCGCCGAATAGATGCCGACCTGGCGAAAGAGCGTCTGCATGCCGAACGTGCGCGCTTCATCCGCCACGATGGGCACGACGCGCGGTCCCAGCTGTGGATCCTTGAGCAGCTGCGAGAGCAGCTGGACGAACACCATGGTCGTCGACTGGTTCCTGGAAGCCGGCGGCTGCAGCTTCGGCACGGCGAGCGGCTCGGCGCGCCGGCTCCTCGACGGCAGGTAACCGCCGAGCGCCTTTCGCCGTGCGTGCAGATAGCGCATCTCCTGGCTGTCCGCGCCGGGATGGTAGAAGCGCAGCTGCGCGACATCGTCGTCCGATATCGGCACCGCGAAGCGATCGCGGAACTCGCGCAGCGCCTCGTCGTCCAGCTTCTTCTGCTGGTGGGTGCCCATCTTTCCCTGGCCCCAGTGCCCCATGCCATAGCCTTTCTTGGTCTTGGCGAGGATCACCGTCGGCTGCCCCTTGTGCCGCGCAGCCGCATGGTAGGCGGCGTAGATCTTGACTGGGTCGTGGCCGCCGCGGCGCAGCCGGTCGATGTCCTCGTCGCTCATCTCGGAGATGAGCGCGCGCAGCTCCGGATACTTGTTGAAGAAGTGCTCGCGGTTGAAGCCGCCGTCGGTCGCGGCGTAAGTCTGGAACTCGCCGTCCACGGTCTCGTGGAGGCGCTTGAGGAGCACGCCGTCCACGTCGCGCGCGAACAGCGGATCCCAGTCCGAACCCCAAAGGAGCTTGAGCACGTTCCAGCCGGCGCCGGCAAACAGGCCCTCCAGCTCCTGCACGACCGAGCCGTTTCCGCGCACCGGCCCATCCAGGCGCTGCAGGTTGCAGTTCACCACGAAGATCAGGTTGTCGAGCCCTTCGCGCGCCGCGAGCGAAAGCCCGGCGAGCGATTCCGGCTCGTCCATCTCGCCGTCGCCGACGAAGGCCCAGACCTTGCGGCTGTCTCCGGAAAGAATTCCCCGGTCCTGCAGGTAGCGCATGAAGCGCGCCTGGTAAATGGCGTTGACCGGGCCGAGCCCCATGGAGCCCGTCGGAAACTGCCAGAACTCCGGCATGAGGTAGGGATGGCAATAGGAGCACAGCCCCTTGCCGCCGGTCTCCTGCCGGTAGTTCGCCAGCTGCTCCTCGGACAGGCGCCCTTCCAGGAATGCGCGCGCATACACGCCCGGCGCGGAATGCGGCTGGAAGTAAACGAGGTCCCCGGTGCCGCCCGCGCGAAAGAAATGATTGAAGCCGACCTCGAACAGATCGGCCGCAGAGGCGTAGCTCGCGATATGGCCGCCGAGCTCGGGCGACGCGCGGTTGGCGCGCACCACCATGGCGAGCGCGTTCCAGCGCACGATCGCCGAGATGCGCGCCTCGAGCTCGAGGTTCCCCGGGAACTGCGGCTGGTCGGCGAGCGCGACCGAATTCTTGTACGGCGTGTTCAGCACCGGCGGCAGCGGCACGCGCCGCGCGCGGGCGTGGTCGAGGAGCTTGCGCAACAAGTAGGTCGCGCGCTCGCGCCCTTCGCTCTCCACCAGGGCGTCGAATGCCTCCAGCCACTCGCGCGTCTCGACCGGGTCGGCGTCCGGGGCGTTCACGCGCCAGAAGGCCGACGAAACGATGTCCGATAGGTTCGCCATGCCGGAATCGTAGTCCGAACGGGCCCGCATGCGCTGTCGTTTTTACAACGACACGCGCCGTCGGGGCCGGCGGCGCGCGAAACCTGCTATGATTCCCGCCGCAGGATGATGATCGAGCAGTGAATCTGATGTCCCTCCCGCCGCAGCAAAGCAGCGTCCGTAGGACCCGTTCCCTTACTTGATTCTTCGTGCCCGGCTTGGTCGCGCCCGGATTCGTCGCGGCATTCAGTTGAAGGATGAGTAAATGGCAACCGGTACCGTAAAGTGGTTCAACGACTCCAAAGGCTTCGGCTTCATCACCCCCACCGAGGGCGGC
>DATAHF010000034.1:0-6355 GCA_036263315.1 Burkholderiales bacterium | reverse complement strand
GTGGCCGCGGCTGTCGGCAGCAAGCGTGGCGCTGGTGCGGTTGTCGGCGGGCGGGGCCGGGCTCGCTGCGGCCGCGGGCGCCGAAGGCGTCGCGCCCGAGTGGTAATGCTGGCCTTGCATCAGGATGCGTTCCTTCTGGTCGATCCTGAGCGTGGCGCGATCTTTCTGCACCGAGACCACCGTCACGCCGTTCCACGATTCGCCGACCTTGACCGCCTTCGGCGCGCCGCCGTCGATCGAGAGCACGGCGGCCTTGTTGCCGATCATGCCGGTGAGCGTGACTTCCGCCGCGGCCGCGCCGCCCGCGGCGAGCGCGAGCGAAAGCGCCATAAAATGGCGCATGAAGCCGGTGGCGATTTTCAGGTGCGCGCGCACGGAGGGTCCGGGCTATTTTGCCACCTACCTCGAGCGCCGCTCAATCGAATGGCGCCTGGTGGCGCTGGACGAGCGCGCGGCCGTGCCGCGCGATGCCCGCGGCTTCGCCGGGTTGTGCTTCATGGGCGGGCCGATGAGCGTGAACGACGAGCTGCCCTGGATCGCGCCGGCGCTCGAGCTGATCCGCAGCGCCGTAAGGCACGACGTGCCGGTGCTGGGCCATTGCCTGGGCGGGCAGCTCATGTCCAGGGCGTTCGGCGGCAAGGTGACGGCCAACGCTTACAAGGAAATCGGCTGGGGCGAAGTCCGCATCTGCGACAACGCCGTTGCGCGCGCATGGCTGGGCGAGCTGCAGGCGTTCGAGTCCTTCCACTGGCACGGCGAGACGTTCAGCATCCCGCCCGGCGCAACGCGCGTGCTGGAGAACGAAGCCTGCATGAACCAGGGCTTCGCGCTCGGGAAGCACCTCGGGCTGCAGTGCCACGTGGAGATGACGCCGGAGCTGGTGCGCACCTGGCTCGATTCCGGGGCGCAGGAGATCGCGGAGAGCCGCTCGAGCCCCGCGGTGCAGCCGCCGCAGGACATCGAGCGCGACCTGGAGCGCCGTGTGGCCGCGCTGAACGAGGTCGCGAACCGGATCTACGACCGGTGGACCGAGCACCTCGCTCGCTGAGCCGGGGCTAGTCCCCGAATCTAGTCCCCGAATCTAGTCCCTGAAGTTGGTGAACTGCAGCGGGAGGTCGGTGACCGACTTCCTGACGAGCTGGATGGCGGACTGCAGGTCGTCCTTCTTCGCGCCGGAGACGCGCACCGCGTTTCCCTGGATCGAGCCTGCGACCTTCAGCTTCGAATCCTTGAGGAGCTTCACGATGCTCTTCGCCTTTTCCTGCTCGATCCCCACCTTGACCTTCACCGGCTGCTTCAGCTTGTCGCCGGAGATCTTCTCGACCGTGCCGAGGTCTAGCGCGCGCACGTCGACGTTGCGCTTGGCGAGGCGCCCGCGCAGGACGTCCATCACCTGGCCGAGCTTGAACTCGTCGTCGGCATACACCGTGAGATCCATCTCCTTTTGTTCGATGCGGGCGTCGGAGCCCTTGAAGTCGTAGCGGTTGGCGATCTCCTTGTTGGCCTGCTCCAGCGCGTTCTTCACTTCCTGCTGGTTGACCTCGGAAACGATATCGAACGACGGCATCCCGGCTCTCCGCGAAGTAACGGATGTATCGCGCAATCTTACCGAGTACACTCCGGCCCGGGGAGACACAGGGTGGAATCGCGTATCTTGACGTCGGCGGTCACGACGGCGCCGTGGGAGTTCACGCCGGTGCCGGACGCGTGGCGCGTCGGCGCGCATCGCAACATAGTGGGCGGCGCGCTGGCGGCGGTGCTTTCGCTGCCGTTGGCGATGGGCCTGGGCGCGATCGCGGTGGCGCCACTCGGGCCGGCCTACGTCGGCGCCGGCGTCCTCGCCGGGCTCTACGGCGCGGCGTTCCTCGGCCTGGTCGCGCTCCTCGCCGGCGCCCGCGGCATCGCGATCTACGCGCCGCGCAGCCTCGTGTCGTTCATGACCGCGGCGGTGTGCGCCCAGGTCATCGTCGGCGCGGGCTGGCTGCCGAAAGACGATCCCGACACGGTGCTCGCCGCGCTCTTCCTCGTGCTCTCGATGGCGGGGATCTTCCAGCTCGTCTTCGGGCTCTCCGGGCTCTCGCGCCTGGTGAAGTACATCCCGATGCCGGTCCTCGCCGGGTTCCAGAACGCGGCGGCGATCATCATCGCGACCGCGCAGATCCACATCTTCCTCGGCCTGCCGGCGAAGCCTTCGCTCGCCCAATGGCCCGCGGCGCTCGGCGAGGCCCACCCGCTCACGCTCGTGGTCGGCGTCGCGACGCTTGCCCTGATCTTCCACGGGCAGCGGCTCCTGAAGCGCGTTCCGCCGCACCTCACCGCGCTCGCAGGAGGCATCGTGCTTTACTACGCCTTCTACGCCGCGGGCTTTGGCGCGCTCCTCGGGCCGACGCTCGGCAGGGTGCCGGCAAGCCTGCCGGACGGCCGCCAGTTCGGCAGCATCATGGCCATGGTCGTGCGCCCCGGTTTCCTCGAGGCGCTGCCCGGCATGATCCTCGGCGCCGCGAGCATCGCGGTAGTCGCCTCGCTCGACGTGCTGATGAGCGCGAAGATCCTCGAGAACCTGTCGCACCAGCGCGGCAACAGCACGCGCCAGCTCCTGTGCATCGGCGCCGCGAACACGGTGGCGCCGCTGCTGGGCGGCCTCGCCGGCTCGATCACCCTCGGGCCGAGCACGGCGAGCTTCAAGAACGGCGCGCGCAACTCGCTCGCGCTCTTCACCCACGCGACGCTCTTCCTCCTCTTCGTGCCGCTCGTCGCGCCGCTGCTTTCCTACATCCCGCTCGTCGTGGTGGGCGCGCTCGTGCTGCACGCCGGGAGCATCGTGCTCTTCGACCGCTGGACGCTGCAGCTCCTGCGCCGCCTCGCCGGCGGGCAGACGATCAACTGGGGCAGCATCGCCATCGACCTCGTCGTCATCGGCCTGGTCACCGGCATCGCGGTCGCCGGGCAGGTGGTCGCCGCGGTGGCCCTCGGCATCGCCATCGCCGTCGTGGTGTTCACCTTGCGGATGAGCCGCGGCGTGATCCGCAGCATGCGCTACGGCGACCAGCTCCAGTCGCGCCGCACGCGCGAGCGGGCCGACCTCGCGCTCCTTGCCGAAAACGGGCGGCGCATCCTCGCCATCGAGATCGAGGGGCCGCTGTTCTTCGCCTCTGCCGAGATCCTGCATAACTGCATCGACTCGGCGATCGCGCAGCAAGCGCGCTACGTGATCCTCGACGTTTCCCGGGTGAACGAGCTCGACAGCACCGGGGCGCGCATCGTCCTGCAGACGCACGAGCGTTGCCGCGCCGAGGGCGTGCACCTCGTGATGTGCGGCCACGACGACCACGCGCAGACCGCGAGCCTGCTCGCCGACCATCGCGTCGCTCACGCCATCACGCGCGAGCGGATGTTCCCCGACCTCGACCACGCGCTCGAGTGGTGCGAGAACGAGCTGCTGCGCTCGCTGAAGACCGCCGAGGCCGAAGCCGGCGACCATCCTTTCGATCTCCTCGACATCACGCAGGGCCTGTCGGCCGAGGAACGCGAAGTCCTGCGCGCGGCCCTTGGACGCCGCGAGTTCGCGAAGGGCGAGACCGTCTTCGCGCAGAACGACCCGGGCGATGCGCTCTACATGATCGTGCGCGGCTCGGCGAGCGTGCGCCTGCAGGGCGAGGCCGGGCGCGAGCGGCGCCTCGTCACCTTCTCCTCGGGGACGGTGTTCGGCGAGATGGCGCTCCTCGACCGCGAGAAGCGCTCCGCCACGGTGATCGCCGACGAGCCGCTGCGCTGCTACGTGCTCGAGCGCACGGCCTTCGACGAGTTCAGCGTCCTGCGCCCGCGCATCGCGACCACCATCCTCGCCAACCTGGGCCGCGAGCTCAGCCTGCGCATGCGGCGCGTGAACCGGATCCTGGCCGAGCGCTCCTAGCCGCGCCGGCCGGCGCCGCTAGCGGTTGTTGAGGCGCTGCAGCTCGTCCACCCAGCGCGCGGTGTTCACCCGGATCCAGTCCAGGTCTGCCGCGCTGTCGTACGCGGTGTACACGCCGAGGTTCAACGCCTTGCCGCGCACGAGGAGGAGGGTGGTCGTCGACAGGACGTAGGTGGGGGGCTTCTCGCGCTCGAAGAGCCCGTGCGGCGGCGGCGGAAGCCGCGCGCCCTGCAGGATCGACACCGTCTGCGGCTCGCGGCGCAGCTCCGCGAGCAGCACCGGCGCGCTCTCGGAGCGCGATTCCAGGTACTTGTGATATTCCACGCCTTCGGGCGCTGCCGGGCCGAGCTCGCGCACCGAGTCGGCGACGAACGTGCCGAAGAGCTCGGGCGTGACGCGCTGCTGCTCGAGGCCCTTGGGCGTCACCACCACCATGTAGCGGCGCAGGGTCGGCGTGTCGCCCTGCGTGAAGCGCCTGACGTCGTCGTCGGACAGCGCGAAGAGCAGGATGCGGTTCGACGCCGCAGTGAGCGCTTCGGCGAGGTCCTGCAGCCGCGGCGAAGCCATCGAGGTGGTGTCCGAGAACCCGGGCGGCGCGTCGAGCGCGATGCGCGTGTCTCCCACCGGCACGGCCATCGGCGCCGCGGCGCAGCTCAGCGCCGCGAGCGCAAGCGCAGCGGTCAGCGCGGCGGGGAATGAAATGCGAAAAATGCGCACAGCGGGCATTGTACGTATCATCGCTCTTTTAGGAGCGCAGCGGCTTGGCAAAAATACTCGGCACGCTTCCGAAGGGAGAGAAAGTCGGCATCGCCTTCTCGGGCGGGCTCGACACGAGCGCGGCCGTGCACTGGATGCGCGCGAAGGGCGCGATCCCGTACGCGTACACCGCGAACCTCGGCCAGCCCGACGAGTCCGACTACGACGACATCCCGCGCAAGGCGAAGCAATACGGCGCCAAAGTCGCGCGCTTAGTCGAGTGCCGGCCGCAGCTCGTCGCCGAAGGCATCGCCGCCATCCAGTGCGGCGCATTCCACATCTCCACCGGCGGCGCTACGTACTTCAACACCACGCCGCTCGGCCGCGCCGTCACCGGGACGATGCTCGTCGTCGCAATGAAAGAGGACGACGTCGGCATCTGGAGCGACGGCAGCACCTACAAGGGCAACGACATCGAGCGCTTCTACCGCTACGGCCTGCTCGCCAATCCCGGGCTTCGCATCTACAAGCCCTGGCTCGACCAGAAATTCATCGACGAGCTCGGCGGTCGCAAGGAGATGTCGGCCTACATGAAGAAGGCCGGCTTCGACTACAAGATGAGCGCGGAGAAGGCCTACTCGACCGACTCGAATCTGCTGGGCGCAACGCATGAGGCGAAGGACCTGGAGTTCCTCGACAAAGGCATTGCCATCGTCCAGCCGATCATGGGTGTCGCTTTCTGGAAGTCCGAAACGAAAGTGGCTCCCGAGCGCGTCACCGTCGCCTTCGACGAAGGCGTGCCCGTCGCGCTCAACGGCCAGCGCTTCTCCGACCCGGTGAAGCTGATGGAGGAGGCGAACGCCATCGGCGGGCGCCACGGCCTCGGCGTGTCCGACCAGATCGAGAACCGCATCATCGAGGCGAAGAGCCGCGGCATCTACGAGGCGCCCGGCATGGCGCTCCTCTTCATCGCCTACGAGCGCCTGGTCACCGGCATCCACAACGAGGACACCCTCGAGCAATACAGGAATAACGGCCGGCGCCTCGGCCGGCTCCTCTACCAGGGCCGCTGGTTCGACCCGCAGGCCATGATGCTGCGCGAGACCGCGCAGCGCTGGGTCGCCAAGGCGATCACCGGCGAAGTCTCGCTCGAGCTGCGGCGCGGCAACGACTACTCGCTCCTCGACACCAAGAGCCCGAACCTTACGTACCACCCCGAGCGCCTCACCATGGAGAAGGGCGAGGCCTTCTTCACGCCCGCCGACCGCATCGGCCAGCTCACCATGCGCAACCTCGACATCGCCGACACCCGCGACAAGCTTCGCGTCTACGGCGACGCCGGCCTGCTCGGCGACTCATCCAAGAGCGGCGTGCCGCTCCTGGGGAGCGACAAGACGAAGAAGAAGTAGAACGGTGACTCCGCCCGTCCTGATTGCCGGCGCCGGCATCGGCGGCCTTGCGCTCGCGCTGACGCTGCACGAGATCGGCGTTCCCTGCCTGGTGCTCGAATCCGTGGCGACGCTGAAGCCGCTCGGCGTGGGCATCAACGTCCAGCCCAACGCGGTGCGCGAGCTGTACGAGATGGGCTTCGCCCCCGAAGACCTCGATGCCATCGGGGTGCAGACCCAGGAATGGGCGCTCGTCGGCTTGAACGGAAAGGACGTGTACTCCGAGCCCCGCGGCTTGCGAGCGGGCTACCTCTGGCCACAGTATTCGGTGCATCGCGGCGGCCTGCAGATGCTGCTC
>DATAHF010000033.1:0-18900 GCA_036263315.1 Burkholderiales bacterium | reverse complement strand
GTTCGTCATGGTGACGACCGACGCCTTGCCCTGGCGCTCGAGGCGCGCGCCCGCGAAGCTCATCGCGCCTGTGCGCTCGTATTCGGGGAGGCGCGCGAGCGATTCCTCGCGCGGCAGCAGCATGGCATGGCAAAGGTGCGTCCCGGCGATGGGATCGGCGAGCACTTCCGCGAGGAAGCGGCCCTGCTGGCGCTCGAGGCCGGTCTTGTCGCGCTGGGGAAGAGCGCTTTCGGCCGCGAGGGCCTTGTCCGATGGCAGCTCGCCGGGGAATCGCGCCGCGGCCTCCCGGCATAGGTGCTCGACGCGCACGAACCGGGTGCGCGCCGCGGTGATGCTTTCGTACATTTCAGGGGCTGTTACCATGTGTGCTTTCCGGTCGTAGTGAATGAACTTCTACCTCGTCGACGACGATCCTGACATTCTCGCCATGCTGAGCCGCGTCCTCGAAGAGGCCGGCCACCGCGTCGAGTCGTCGCCGTCGAGCCTGCAGGCGCTGAAGCAGATCCCGATGTCGCGCCCGGACTGCGTCATCACGGACATCATGATGCCCGAGATGGACGGCTTCGAGCTGACGCGCGAGCTGCGCCGGCGGCCGGAGCTGCGCGACATGAAGATCGTCGTGCTTTCGGCCAAGACCTACGACTTCGATCGCCGGCGGGCGCGCGAGCTCGGCGCCGACGGCTTCATCTCCAAGCCTTTCCAGCGCACCACGCTCCTCGATTCGATCATGGAGGTGGTGTCGAGCCGGGTGGTGGTGAGCTACTGGGGCGTCCACGGCACGCTGCCCGCGCCGGGCGCGGGCTATGTGCGCTACGGCGGCAACACGCCGTGCGTGAGCGTCGAGATCGGCGGCGAGCCGCTGTACATCTTCGACTGCGGCTCCGGCATCAAGCGGCTCTCCGACCACATCATGGCCGCGGGCAGCCAGCGCTTTTCGGCGCGCATCTTCGTCTCGCACACGCACTGGGACCACATCAACACGGTGCCCTTCTTTGCGCCCCTGTATGTGCGCGGCAACCAGATCGAGCTGTTCGGGCCGTACCAGGGCGACCTCACCATCGAGCGCGCGGTCAGCGCGCAGATGGAGAGCGTCTATTTCCCGGTCACGGTGCGCGAGTTCGGGGCGCGCCTGGTATTTCGCGACCTGCGCGAGGAGACCCTGGAATTCGGGCCGGTGCGCATCGACACCATGCTCCTCAGCCATCCGGGCTACTGCCTGGGCTACCGGCTCACCGCGCGCGGGCGCAGCGTGTGCTACATCACGGACAACGAGCTCTACCTTCCCGGCGACCCGCGCCACAACCCGCGCTACTTCGAGCAGCTGGCGAACTTCGTGAAGCAAGCCGATCTCCTCATCACCGACGCCACCTACCGCGACAGCGAGTACCCGGCCAAGGTGGACTGGGGCCATTCCTGCGTGAGCCAGGTGGCCGAGCTCGCGGCGCGCGCGCAGGTGAAGCGCCTGCACCTGTTCCACCACGATCCGGACCAGACCGACGATCTCATCGACCTCAAGCTGAAGGAAGCGCGCGAGGCGCTCGCGCGCCTGGGCGCGAAGGTGGAGTGCGACGCCCCGGCCGAGGAAACTACGCTCGCCCTTTAGCGGGGTCTTGCTTGTAGAAGGCGGCGAGCTGCGCGTACACCCCCGGGTAGCGGCGCCGCGTTTCGGCCGGCTCGCGGAAGAACGCTTCGCTCACCACGGCAAAGAACTCCGACGGGTGCTCCGCCGCGTACGGATCGAGCCAGGTATCGCGGCCGCGTTCCACGGCATCGCAGAATCCCTCGTAGGCTTCGGCAAAGGCCGCGCGCCAGGCGACGCGGCTCATCCCGCGATGCAGCGGCGGCATGCCGTCGACCGCGCCATCGAGCATGTCCAGCTTGTGCGCGAACTCGTGGATCACGACGTTCATCGCGGGATGCCCTAGGGTCCGGGAGCCGAGGCTCCCGGGGACTTCGGCCGCGGCGTCCCAGGAGAGCACCACCGGCCCGCCCGGCACGGCCTCGCCCGCTAGCTCGTCGTCCCACTCGTGCACCACGCCGTGCTCGTCCATCTCGCTGCGACGCACGCGGAAGTCGTACGGATAGACCACGATGCCGGTCCAGCCGGCGTACCAGTCGAGGCCGAGCTCGAGGATCGGCACGCACGCCTGCGCGGCAATGGAGAGCCGGATCGCGTCGGTGAGCGCGAGGCCCGCGCCGGAAGTGAACGCCTTCTCCGAGAGGAAGAGCAGCACGAGCTCCTTCAGCTTGCGCGCCTGCGTTTCGTCGAGCTCGCGCAGGAAAGGAAACGGCGCAACGGCGCGGCGCCAGAGCGCGTCGTCGATGCCATGCCTCGCGAGCACCCGGCGCCGCCGCCAGCTTCGTATCCAGCTCACGAACGTAAAATACGCGCATGGTCTCCGTTGTCCAGCTGCACCCGCAAAACAGCAGCGCCGCCCTGGATGCGCTCGCCGCGGATCTGCCCGCCGCGGGCCGCGCGCTCGTGGGGCGCGCGCTCGAGTTCGCGGAGCCGCTCTTCGCCGGACAGGTGCTCTCCACCGGCGAGCCGGCGTGGGCGCACGCGCTCGGCCTGGCGGGCAACCTGGCCGCGGTCGGCCTGGACGCGCCCGGCCGCGCCGCGGGCGTGCTGTTCGCCGCGCCGCGCTACCTGGACGCGCCGGAAAAGCTCGCGCAGCACTTCGGCGAGGAGATCGCGGGCCTGGTCCAGGGCGTGGACCGCCTCTACCAGCTGCGCATTGCCACGCGCGCGAGCCCGCACGAGCAGAACGAGGTGCTGCGCAAGATGGTGCTCGGCATGGTGGAGGACGTGCGCGTGGTGCTGATCCGGCTCGCGAGCCGCACGCAGACGCTGCGCTGGTTCACCAAGACGAAGGACCAGGAAAAGGAGAAGGCCGAGTACGCGCGCGAGACGCTCGACCTCTATGCGCCGCTCGCCAACCGCCTCGGCGTCTGGCAGCTCAAGTGGGAGCTCGAGGACCTGTCGTTCCGCTACCTCGAGCCCGAGCTCTACAAGCGCATCGCGGGCATGCTCGACGAGAAGCGCGCCGAGCGCGAGCGCTACATCGCGAAGACGATCGACGTGCTCTCGGGCGAGCTCGCCGCCACCGGGGTGAAGGCGGAAGTGACCGGGCGCCCGAAGCACATCTACTCCATCTGGAACAAGATGCGCACCAAGGGCCTCGACTTCTCCGAGGTCTACGACGTGCGCGCGGTGCGCATCATTGTCCCGGACCTGAAGGACTGCTACGCCGCGCTTGGCGTGGTGCACAACCTGTGGCAGCCGATCCCGAGGGAGTTCGACGACTACATCTCGCGGCCGAAGGGCAACCTCTACCAGTCGCTGCACACGGCGGTGATCGGCCCGGAAGGCAAGACGCTGGAAGTGCAGATCCGCACCGACGCCATGCACCGCCAGGCGGAATTCGGCATCGCGGCGCACTGGCGCTACAAGGAAGGCCGCCGGGCCACCCAGGCCGAGGCCGTGTTCGAGCAGAAGATCGCCTGGCTGCGCGAGCTGCTCGCGTGGCGCGACGAGGTCGCCGACTGGAAGAAGAGCACGCGCAAGGCGAAGCTCGACGACACGGTCTACGTGCTCACGCCGCAGGGCAAGGTGCTCGACCTGCCCGCCGGCTCGACGCCCATCGACTTCGCCTACGCCCTGCATACCGACCTCGGCCACCACTGCCGCGGGGCGCGGGTCGACGGCCACATCGTGCCGCTCGACACGCCGCTCGCGAGCGGCCAGCGCGTCGAGATCCTTACCGCGAAAAGCGGCGGCCCGTCGCGCGACTGGCTGAACGCGGAGCGCGGTTTCGTGAAGAGCCCGCGCGCGCGCCAGAAGATCCGCCAGTGGTTCAACGCCCAGGCGCTCGCCGCGACCATCGCGCAGGGCCGCGCCGGGGTGGAGAAGGAGCTGCGGCGCGAGGGCGCGACGCAGGCGAACCTCGATTCGCTCGCCGCGCGGCTCGGATTCGGCAACCCGGAGGAGCTCTTCGTCGCCGTGGCGCGCGACGAGGTGAACCTGCGCCAGCTGCAAACCGCGGTGCGGGCGCTGCGCGGGGAAGCGCCGCTGCCGCAGAAGACCGATGCGCCCAGGAAGACCCGCGCGGCGGCCGCGGCGGGCGGCGTCCTCATCGTCGGGATGGACCGGCTGCTCACCCAGCTCGCGCGCTGCTGCAAGCCGGTGCCGCCCGATCCGATCCGCGGCTTCGTGACGCGGGGCAAGGGCGTGTCGGTGCACCGGGAGGACTGCCCGAGCCTGAAGCGCCTTGCGGAACGCGATCCCGGCCGGCTGATCGACGCGGCGTGGGGAAAAGGCGAGGGCCGCTACGCCGTCGAGATGAGCGTCACCGCGACCGACCGGCGCGGCCTGCTGCGCGACATCGGCGATGCGCTCACGCGCGAGAAGATCAACGTCACCGCGGTGCGCACGCAGAGCCGCGACGAGCTCGCCTTCATGCGCTTTACCTTCGACGTCGCCAACCTCGCGCAGCTCAAGCGCGCCTTCGCGCTGGTGCGCGAAGTGAAGGGCGTGATCCGCGTGGCGCGCGCATAGAGTACTTTGGGCCACTGACACACTACTGAACCGAGGAGCGTTCCCGTGCCGATCATCGATTCGCAGGTCCACGCGTACGAGGCGAACACGCCCAAGCGGCCGTGGCACAGCGTGCCCAACTGGCCGCCCCACGTCACCGGCGACGAGATGGTCGCGGCGATGGACAAGGTGGGCGTGGACGGCGCGATCTTCATCTCCGCCTTTTCCCTGTACCAATACGACGCGAGCTACGCGGTCGAGGTGCAGCGCGCGCATCCCGGGCGCTTCGCCATCGTGAAGCCGATCAACCCCGACGATGCCGCAGCCGCGGAGGTCATCGCCGACTGGAAGAAGACGCCGGGGGCGGTGGGCGTGCGCATCATGATGACGACGCGCGAGGGGTACTCGCCCGACCATCCCGGGATCGCGCGGATCCTGCGCGAGGCGGTCCGCAACGACTTGCCGGTCAACCTGCACTGCTGGGGCAACCTGGATGCCGCGATGACGCTCATCGACCGGCATCCCGACAGCCGCTTCATCATCGATCACCTGGGGCTGCTGCAGCCGCGCACGCCGCCCGCGCCGCCGCAGCCCTGGACGGACCTGCCCAAGGTCCTCGCCCTCGCGAAGCGCCCGAACGCGGTCATCAAGGTGAGCGGCGCCTGCACGCTTTCGCAGAAGCCCTTTCCATACCCGGACATCTGGGATCCGCTTGCGCGCGTGTTCGAGGCCTGGGGTTTCGAGCGCTGCCTGTGGGGCACCGACTGGACGCGCGCCTTTGCCGTGCTGAACTACGCGCAGGGCGTCGAGCCGTTCCTCAAGACCGATCGCCTGAGCGCGAGCGAGCGCGCGATGCTGATGGGCGGGGCGTGCGCCAAGGCATACGGCTGGTCGCCTCGCCGCTAGGACCCGATCAGCTCGGGGTGGCGAGGGTGAAGAGCAGCTCTTCCTGCGCCGAGCGCCGCCGGCCGCGGCGCGGCCTCTGCAGCTCGTAGGTCCCGTCGGCGCGCATCTCCCAGGCCTGGCAGTTGTCGTCGAGATAGGGCTGCAGGCCCTCGCGGATGACGCGGCGCTTGAGCGCCGGGTCGAGCACCGGGAAGCACAACTCGATGCGGCGGAAGAAGTTGCGGTCCATCCAGTCGGCGCTCGACAGGTACACGTCCTCGGCGCCGGCGTTCTGGAAATAGAACACGCGCGAATGCTCGAGGAAGCGCCCGACGATTGAGCGCACGCGGATGTTGGTCGAGAGCTCGTCGATGGCGGGCTTGAGCGCGCACACGCCGCGCACGATGAGGTCGATCTTCACGCCGGCCGCGGAGGCGGCGTAGAGCTCCTCGATGATCTGCGGCTCGAGGAGCGCGTTCATCTTCGCGATGATGCGGGCGGGGCGGCCCTCGCTCGCCTCCTTCGCCTCGTTGCGGATCGCAGCGACGACGCGCTTGTGCAGCGTGAAAGGCGACTGCCACACGTGCTTCATCTTGCCGGCACGGCCGAGGCCGGTGAGCTGCTTGAACACCTCGTTCACGTCGGCGCACAGGTCCTCGTTCGCCGTCATGAGGCCGAAGTCGGTGTACTGGCGCGCGGTGCGCGGGTGGTAGTTGCCGGTGGCGAGGTGCACGTAGCGGCGCAGCAGCTTGCCGCTCTCGTTCTCCTCGCGCCGCACGATGAGCGACATCTTGGCGTGCGTCTTGTGCGCCACCACGCCGTAGACCACGTGCGCGCCCACTTCCTCCAGCTTCGCCGCCCAGTTGAGGTTCGCCTCCTCGTCGAAGCGCGCCATCAGCTCCACCACGACGGTGACCTCCTTGCCCTTGCGCGCCGCCTCGACGAGGATTTCCATCAGCTCGGAGTCGGTGCCGGTGCGGTACACCGTCTGCTTGATGGCGATCACGTTCGGGTCGTCGGCGCTGGTGCGGATGAAGTCGATCACCGGCATGAAGGACTGGAACGGATGGTGGAGCAGCACGTCCTGCTTCTTCAGGACGTCGAACAGGTCTTCCTTCTCGAGGGCGTTCGGCAGGCCGGGCTGGAACGGCGGGTACTTGAGCGCCGGGCGATCCACCTGGTCGGGCACCTCGCGCATGCGGTAGAGGTTCACCGGCCCTTCGACGCGGTAGAGGTCGGCTTCCTGCAGGCCGAACTGCTGCAGCAGGAATTCCACCATGTGCTGGGAGCAGTTGTCGGCCACTTCCAGGCGCACGGCGTCGCCGAAGTGGCGGTGCAGGAGCTCGCCCTGCAGCGCGGTATGCAGGTTCTTGATCTCTTCCTCGTCCACGAAGAGATCCGAGTTGCGCGTCACGCGGAACTGGTAGCAGCCCACCACGTTCATCCCGGCGAAGAGCTCGCCGACGTGCGCATGCAGGATGGAGGAGAGGAAGACGAAGGAGTATTCCGGGCCGGCGATCGCCTTCGGCAGGCGGATGACGCGCGGCAGGGCGCGCGGCGCCTGCACGATCGCGGCGCGCGAGCTGCGCCCGAAGGCATCGCGCCCTTCCAGCTCGATCGCGAAGTTGAGGCTCTTGTTGAACACGCGCGGAAACGGATGCGCCGGGTCGAGCCCGATCGGCGTGAGCACCGGCAGCAGCTCGCGGAAGTAGTAGTCGCGGATCCATTGCCGCTGGGACGCGGTCCATTCCTCGCGCCGCGGGAATACGACGCCCTGGCTTGCGAGCGCGGGCAGCACGGTGTGGTTGAGCAGGTGGTACTGCTCGGCGACGAGCGCATGCGCCTCGCGCGCCACTTCCTCGAACACGTCCGACGGCCCGCGCCCGTCGGGCCCCGGCTCCGGCAGCCCGAGCTTGATCTGCTCCTTCAGGCCGGCCACGCGGATCTCGAAGAACTCGTCCAGGTTGGACGACACGATGGTGATGAAGCGCAGCCGCTCGAGCAGCGGCACGCTGTCGTCCGCCGCCTGCGCAAGCACGCGGCGATTGAACGCCATGATGCCGAGCTCGCGGTTCAGGAACTGCGTCGGCGTCGGGATTCTGCGGTTCATCGGCGGGAGGATCGGGCCAAGCGGAGGGGCATTCGATTCTACCGGCTCTGTGTTACCGTACCCTGACGATGGCGCGCCATGACACGCTCGCCGCGGTCGACCTCGGCTCGAACAGCTTCCACCTGCAGATCGGCCGGGTGGTCGGCGGCCAGATCTATCCCCTGGACGCGGTGCGCGAAGTGGTGCGCCTGGGCGGCGGGCTCACCGCGGAGAAGCGCATCGACCGGGCCACGCAGGCCGCGGCGCTCGAGGCGCTCGCCAAGTTTGCCGAGCGGCTGCGCGGATTTCCGCGCCAGGCGGTGCGCGCCGTCGGCACGAACGCGCTGCGCATCGCCAAGAATTCCTCGCCATTCCTGCGCGAGGCGCGCGCGGTGCTCGGGTTTCCGATCGAGGTGATCTCCGGCCGGGAGGAAGCGCGCCTCATCTACATCGGCGTCGCCCATGCGCTTCCGGTTTCATCTCAAAGGCGGCTGGTCGTGGACATCGGCGGCGGGTCGACCGAGTTCATCATCGGCGTCGGGCTCGAGCCGCAGCTCATGGAGTCGCTCTACATGGGCTGCGTGAGCTACAGCCTCAAGTATTTTCCCGGCGGCGACATCGGCAAGGGCGCCATGAAGGCGGCCGAGCTCGCTGCGCGCCAGGAGCTCGCGGGGCTCGTGAACCAGTACCGCGCCGCGGGCTGGGACGAGGCGGTCGCGTCCTCGGGGACGGCGCGCTCGATCGAGAACATCCTGCGCGAGAACGGCCTCGCCGCCGAAGGCATAACGCGCGAAGGCGTCGACAAGCTAAGGAGCATGCTGCTCAAGCACGAGAAGGCCGACCCCGACAAGATCGCCGGCATGCGCGCGAATCGCGCGGCGGTGCTGCCGGGCGGCGTCGCCATCCTGTCCGCGGTGCTCGACGAGCTCGGCATCGAAGCCTTGAAGGTCTCGGAAGGCGCGCTGCGGCACGGCGTGCTGTACGACCTCCTCGGCCGCGTGGAGCACCGCGACATGCGCGAGGTGACGGTCGCGCAGTTCGTGCGCCGCTACCACGTGGATGGGGCGCAGGCCGAGCGGGTGCGCACGCTCGCGATGACGATCTACGATGCGCTCGCGCCGGGCGCCGAGCGCGACGAGGATGCCGACCGCGTCATGCTCGACTGGGCGGCGCGGCTCGCGGAGATCGGGCTGTCGATCGCGCATGCGCAGTACCACAAGCATTCCGCCTACATCCTGTCGAGCGCCGACATGCCGGGCTTCTCGCGCATGGAGCAGGCGCGCCTTGCGCGCATCGTGCTCGCGCACCGCGGCAAGCTCGCCAAGGTCCAGGATGCGGGCCTCGAAGGGACCGACTGGAAGCTCGTGTTCGCGCTGCGCATGGCCTCGCTCATCCTGCGCAGCCGCACCGAGGCGAAGCTCCCTTTCCTGCGCGTGGCCGCGGACGCCGGCGGCTTCGCCATCGACCTGCCGCAGTCCTGGCTCGACGAGAACGCGCTCTCCGCTGCGGCGCTGGAAGCGGAGACCGATTACTGGAAAGCCGTCGGGATGAAGCTCTCGGTGAGCGGCCTGTCCGAGAAAAAGGTCTCTGTCCTAAAGCAGGTCAGGTGACATCACCGCGCGCACGATCACTTCGGTCTCTTCCTCGCGCGTGCGCGACGCAAGCCACCACAGGCCGCCCTTCTTGAGGCTCCACTCGACGCCGGCGCCGGCGACGAGGTAAGCGCACGCGCGGCCGAGATCCGGCTGGTGACCGACGACGAGCACCGTGCCGTCGTGCGGCCAATGCGCCGCTTTCAGGATGTCCTTGGGCGAGGCGCCCGGCGCAAGCGAATCGACGATCCTCGGCGCATCGAGCGCCTGCGCAGTCTGCATCGCGCGCGCGGCCGGGCTGGAGAGCAGGCGATAGTCCTTGGGCAGCCGCTCGCGCAGCCACTTCGCCATGCGCGCCGCCTGCTTGCGGCCCTTGTCGGTGAGCTCGCGCGCGAGATCCGGCTTGCCGTCCTCGGCCTCCGCGTGCCGCCAGAGAATCAGGTCCATGTGCCTAGTATAAAATTGCGCCCTCGTTCCGCGGCAGGCGCGTAGCTCAGCTGGTTAGAGCACCACCTTGACATGGTGGGGGTCGTTGGTTCGAGTCCAATCGCGCCTACCAACATCTTCCCTCGCTCCGTAAGTCGTTTGAGCGGGATCAACGCTTCCATCATCTCTGGGATTGTGGCGCCCGCCGTTTGCGGTTACTCTGGCGGCAGGGGATCGTAAGAACCCAATAGTCCCACAGTAGTCCCACGCATCAGGCTTGAATCCGGGGGGAGAACAAGCCAATGTCGCTGCCTCAAGGGGAGAAGCTTTTTCGCTGGCTGGTCGCGCTTGCGCTCACCGCGCTTGCGGGCACCGTCTTTGCGCAAAGCGTCGTCGATCGCGCCAAGGCGCTCTTGCGCGAAGGCAAGGCGCGCGAGGCCTACGAGCTGCTCGAGCCCGCCTCCGGCGAGCTGAACGACGCCGAATCGTCCTACCTGCTGGGCATCGCGGCCCTGGACTCGGGGAAGTCCGGGCTGGCCGTGATCGCGTTCGAGCGCGCGCTCGCCTACGACCCGACCTTTGCGCCGGCTCGCGCGGAGCTCGTGCGCGCGCTGATCGCGAACGGTGAAACCGACCAGGCGCGGGTCGAGCTTGCGCGGCTCAACCCCGACCAGGTGCCGCCGCAGGTGCGCGAGAAGCTCGCGGCCCTGCAGCGCGCGCTGGCCGAGGCCGCGGATGTTGCGCAAAGGCGCCGCAGCGGCATCACCGCCTACATTCAGGGCGAGGCGGGCTACGACTCCAACATCAATACCGGCGCGAACGCGAGCACGATCTCGATTCCGCTCTTCGGCGGCGCGACCGCGACGCTCGCGCAGGTGTTCACCAAGAAGGGCAGCACCTTCGCCGGGCTCGGCGCCGGCGGCATCGCGTTCCACGAGGTGCGGCCGGGCCTGCGCGTATTCGCGGGCCTCGACGCGAAGTCGCGCTACAACTTCGAGAAGCTGGGCGACAACCACTTCGAGATGAACACCGCGTCGGCGAATGCCGGCGCGCGCTGGCAGAGCGGCCCGCACAGCGCGAGCGGCGCGGTGACCTACCTCGAGAACAACATCGGCGGCCAGCTCCTCGACCAGCAGCTCGGGGTCTACGGCCAGTACACCTACCAGGTCAATCCGAACGACGAGGCAGGCCTGTTTGCCCAGTGGCTCGACCAGAAGCACCCGGTTTCGCGCGCGCTCGATACGCGCCTGAAGCTCCTCGGCGCCGGCTGGCGCCATGGCTTCGAGGGCGCCGGCACGCCGGTGCTCTCGCTCGCGGCTTACTACGGCAACGACCAGGCGCAGGGCACGGACCCTTCCGTCGGCCGCAGGCTTGTAGGCGGCCGTATCGGCTACGAGCGCACGCTGCAGATCGGACCGCGGCTGCTCAGCGGGATCGCGCGGCAATGGTCCTGGTACGGCGGCGAGAACATCTTCTTCCTCACCACGAGGAACGATATCCGCACCGACGCCTACGTCGGCCTCGCGTTCACGCCGGCGAAGGACTGGACCGTCACGCCGCAGTACGTCCTCACGCGCAACGAGTCGAACATCCCCGTGGTGGATTTCACCCGGCACCAGTTCCTCGTCACCGTCCGCAAGGACTTCTACTAGGGGGCTCGCCATGCTGAGAACGCTGCTCGCCGTCGCGCTCGGGATCCTGGCCGCCGAAAGCGCCTGGGCCACGGGCCGGTTCATGTACGTGGAAGGCTCCGTGAACGTGCGCGACGTGGGCGGGCTCACTCGCGGCGTGCGCGCCGGCGACCCGATCAACGAGCAGGAAACCATCGTCGTCGGCGAAGGCCGCGCCCAGGTGCGCTTCGACGACGGCGGCTGGGTGTCGCTGCAGCCGCGCTCCGTGTTCGAGGTGAAGAGCTACGAGATGCGCGAGGAAGGCACCACGCTCATGAGCCTCATCAAGGGGAGCGCGCGCGCGGTCACGGGCCTGCTCGCCGAGCGCCGTCCGGCGCGCTTCCGGCTCGATACGCCGGTCGCGACCATCGGCATCCGCGGCACCTCGTTCCAGGTGACGCTGTGCGTGCAATCGTGCGACGTGCCCGACGGCCTCTACGTCACCGGCGGCGACGGCACCACGTTCGTGAAGAACGGCTTCGGCGAGATCGATCTCTCCCATGGCCGCACCGCGTTCGTCGCCAACGCCCAGACCCCGCCGCAGGAATCGAACGTCAAGCCGGTCGCGCAGACGACGCAGACGGTCACTTCGCAGACGGTCGCGGCGGCCTCGAGCACGAACCCCGGCGAAGTGCTGCCCGGCAACTTCGTCTACAACTCCGGCCTCGGCGGCTACACCGGACCGTTCCAGACGGTGAGCGTCAGCTCCTTCGGGCTCGCGGGGGCGGTGAGCGGCACGACGAGCGGCACCGCCTCGGGCGTGGTGGACGGCATCTTCCGCAGTGCTACGGCAAGCGTGTCCGGCGTCGGCGCGGCCGGGGGCGCCACCGTGCTGAGCAGCGGCGAGACCGCCAGCGTGGTGCTCGACTCGCAGATGCGTCCGTTCAGCGTGACGCTCACCGGGTCGGACGGCGGCCGCGTCAGCGCAACCGCGCTCAAGGCGCCGGAGATGGCGCAGAACGACGGCATCCTGTTCTGGGGACGATGGGTGGACACCACTTTCAACTTCGACCTCAATGATCCGAAGCGCCCGGCAACGGTAAACGGATCCGCGACGGTCAACGGCTATCTTCACTATCTCGTCGGTGTGCCGGCGGGAAGCGTGCCGCTGAGCGGCTCGGCGACGTACACGTTCATCGGCGGCTCGGGATCGACCTCGCAGGCGGGTCTCGTGGGCGCCGGGGTGACGAGCGGCACCCTGACCGCGAATTTCGGCTCCAACGTCGTGAGCACGAGCCTGGGAATCAGCCACAACGGAACGTACAGCGCGAGCGGCGCGGCGTTCCTGACTTCGGGCAACCGCGCCGCATTCTCCAACGGCAGCGGCACGGCGAGCGGGCCGGGCGGCAGCTTTGCGTTCTCCTTCGACGGGTTCTTTGCCGGCGCCGGGGCGCCCACCGCGCCCTCGCGGGCCGGCATCGGCTGGAAGATCAACGCGCCCGACGCGTTTGTCGGCACCGCGGGCTTCAAGTGCTCGACCGGCTGCTAGGGCGTTGACGGCGTAGGGCGGCTTCCGGAAACTTGCGCGCATGAAACTGCGCGCGCTCGTCCTACCGCTTGTCCTCGCGGCTGCTGCGGCTTCCGCACAGCCTGCATCGGCCCAACCTGCATCGGCCCAGGCTTATCCGTCGCGGCCCATACGGCTTCTCGTGCCGATCCCGCCCGGCGGCGCGCCCGACATCGCGGCGCGCGTGATCGGCGAGAAGCTGTCGCAGCAGATGGGCCAGCCGGTGGTGGTGGAGAACAAGCCGGGCTCCAACGGCAACATCGCGAGCGAGGCGATCGCGCGCTCGGCGCCCGATGGCTACACGGTCGGGCTCATCGCCGACAGCCAGGTGGTCATCAATCCCCACGTGTACAAGAGCATGCCGTTCGACGCGCTGCGCGACCTGCTGCCGATCGCCACGATCGTCGAGCACGAGTTCGTGCTCACCATCAATCCGTCGCTGCCGGCGAAGACGTTTCCCGAGTTCATCGAATACGCGAGGAATGCGAACCCGCCGCTCAACTACGCCTCCGGCGGCAACGGCAGCCAGCATCACCTCATGATGGAGGAGCTGAAGCAGCGCGCCGGCATCAACATGGTGCATGTGCCCTATCGCGGCGGATCGCCCGCTACGGCGGCCACGGTCGCCGGGGAAACCGCCGCGATGTGGGCAGGCAGCTCCAACGCGGCGCAGATCAAGGCGGGCCGTTTGCGCGCGATCGCGGTATCGAGCGCCAAGCGCTCGGCGGAGCATCCCGACCTTCCGGCGATCGCCGAGTTCTATCCCGGCTACGACAACCGCATCTGGCTCGGCATGTTCGGCCCGGCCGGGCTGCCGGACGCGGTCGTCGAGCGCCTGCGCGCCGAGATCCGCAAGGCGCTCGAGTCTCCGGATGCGAAGCAGCGGCTCGCGCGCGCGGGCGGCCTCGAGCCCTTCATCACCACGCCGGACGAGTTCCACGCGCTCATCAAGCGCGAGTACGACAAGTACGGCAAGGTGGTGAAGGACCTGGGACTGAAAGTAGACTAGAGGCCGTCCAAATCAAGGTCGATTAGATCTTGAAGCTCTCTCGGGTCTCCGGCGCGAAGAGCTCCTCGGGTTTCAGCCGCCGCGGCGTCACGCCTTGCTCGTGGCAGTACTGCAGGAACGCTTCCAGCGTGGGCCGGTTCGCCTCGATTCCGTAGGGCCAATAGTCCTCGCCGGCGAGCGCCTGCCAGCGCTTCGCGTGCTCGGCGATCCACGGCGCAGGGATGTGCGAGGAGGTGATGTCGGTGAGGCGGGCGAGGCTCGCGCGCTTCGCCTGCTCGAACGCCTTGAAGAGGTTCATGGCGATCCAGCGGTCGCGCTCGTACACCGCGCGCTTCAGCACCACGAGGTGCATGATCGGGAAGATGCGCGTCTTCTCGAAGTAGCGGCGCTCGAGCGGCTCGCTCTCCGCGAACAGGCGGTGCCGGCCGACCGGGCGGGCGGAAATCGCCGCGTCCAGGTCGCCCGCCGCGAGCATCTCGGTGAGGCTGCGCTCGGGCACCGCGACGATCTTCGTCTTTCCCGGAAGGTGCAGGGCGACCTTCTCGATGCGGCCCGGCTCGCGCACGCCGGCCTGGTGCCAGTGGATGGCGGAAAGATCGACGCCGTACTCGTGCTGTAGCATGCCGCGCACGTAGATGCCCGCGGTCTGCGCCCACTCCGGGATGCCGACCTTGCGGCCTTCCAGGTCCTTCGGGCTTTTTATTTTTGAGCCTTCCGCGAGGTAGATGGCGGAATGCCGGAACACCCGCGAAGTGAACACCGGCAGCGCGACGATGTCGGGATGCGCCTCGGCGAGCAGCGCCGCAACCTTGCCGAACGACATTTCCGAGGCGTCCCATTCGCGGAAGCGCGTGAAGCGGAAATGCATCTCCTCGATCGGGATCTCGAGGAGCGTGACCGACAGGCCCTGCGGATTCAGGCCGCGCACGTGCTCGTACGGGCCGAGCGCGACGGTGAGCGGGACGGTATGCGCCATAGCCGCGTGATAGTATCCACTTCAATCCGAAATGCCCAACATCCGTCTCCCAGACGGCTCGACGAAGTCGTTCCCTGGCCCCGTTACCGTAGCCGAAGTCGCCGCCTCGATCGGCGCCGGGCTGGCGCGCGCCGCGCTCGCCGGCAAGGTGAACGGCCGGCTGGTCGATACCAGCTTCAATATCGATGAGGATGCGCAGCTGCAGATCGTCACGGAGCGCGACCCGGAGGGCGTCGAGGTCATCCGCCACTCCGCCGCGCACCTGCTGGCGCAGGCGGTGAAGGAGCTCTTTCCGGAGGCGCAGGTCACCATCGGCCCGGTGATCGAGAACGGCTTCTACTACGACTTCTCCTACAAGCGCCCCTTCACGCCCGAGGATCTCGCGGCAATCGAGAAGCGCATGGGCGAGCTCTCCAAAAAAGACCTGAAGGTGGAAAGAAAGACCATGTCACGCGACGAGGCGGTCGCGTTCTTCAATTCCATCGGCGAGAAATACAAGGCGGAGATCATCGCCTCGATCCCGCAGGGCGACACCATCTCGCTTTACGGCCAGGGGAACTGGATCGACCTGTGCCGCGGGCCGCACGTGCCTTCCACCGGCAAGCTCAAGGTGTTCAAGCTGATGCGCGTCGCGGGGGCGTACTGGCGCGGCGACTCGAAGAACGAGATGCTCCAGCGCATCTACGGCACGGCCTGGGGAAAGAAGGAAGACCAGGACGCCTACCTGAAGATGCTCGAGGAGGCCGAGAAGCGCGATCACCGCCGCCTCGGCACGCAGCTCGACCTTTTCCACACGCAGGAAGAGGCGCCGGGGCTCGTGTTCTGGCACCCGAAGGGCTGGCTGCTGTGGCAGCAGGTGGAGCAGTACATGCGCCGCGTGTACCGGCAGAACGGCTACCTGGAGGTGCGCGGGCCGCAGATCCTCGACCGCAGCCTGTGGGAGCGCACCGGGCACTGGGAGAACTTCAAGGACAACATGTTCACCACGTCATCGGAGAACCGCGAATACGCGATCAAGCCGATGAACTGCCCGGGCCACATCCTGATCTACAACAAGGGCGTGAGGAGCTACCGCGAGCTGCCGCTGCGCTACGGCGAGTTCGGCTCCTGCCATCGCAACGAGCCCTCGGGCGCGCTGCATGGGCTGATGCGCGTGCGCGGCTTCGTGCAGGACGACGGCCACATCTTCTGCACCGAGGACCAGATCCTGCCCGAATGCCGGGCATTCACCGCGCTCCTGCAGAACGTGTATCGCGACTTCGGCTTCACCGACGTCATCTACAAGATCGCCACGCGTCCCAAGGCGCGCATCGGCTCCGACGAGATCTGGGACAAGGCCGAAGCGGCCCTGAAAAAATCGCTCGAGCAAAGCGGCGTGCAATACACCGTGTCCCCCGGAGAGGGCGCGTTCTACGGACCGAAGATCGAGTACTCGCTGAAGGACGGCATCGGACGCGTGTGGCAATGCGGCACGATCCAGGTGGACTTCAGCATGCCCGGCCGGCTCGGCGCCGAGTACGTCGGCGAGGACAATGCGCGGCACACGCCGGTGATGCTGCACCGGGCCATCGTGGGCTCGATGGAGCGCTTCATCGGCATCCTGATCGAGCACTACGCCGGCGCGTTTCCCCTGTGGCTTTCGCCGGAGCAGGTCGTGGTGCTCAGCATCACCGACAAGCAAGCCGCGTATGCCGGCGAGGTCGCGGAGCAGTTGAAAACGCTCGGTTTTCGCGCCTCCGCGGATTTGCGAAACGAGAAGATTTCTTATAAAATTCGAGAACATAGCCTGCAGAAGTTGCCCTACCAGGTGGTGGTCGGCGACAAGGAGCTGCAGGCGAAAACGGTAGCCGTGCGCACGCGCAGCGGCGAGGATCTGGGGACAATGACCCTGGAGGCCTTCGCCGCTCGCCTGGGATCCGAACTGCGGAACCTCGGCGAACGCGCAGAGCACGGCTAATTTTTTAACGGTCAGAGGAGCTTTCACTCATCGCACTCGAAAGATCGCAACGCATCAACCGGGAGATCACCGCCCCGGAGGTGCGCCTGGTGGCGGAAAACGGAGACCAGCTGGGCATCCAGCCGGTTGCAGAGGCCCTGCGGTTGGCCGAAGAGCAGAACGTGGACCTGGTGGAGATCGCGCCGCTCGCGGTGCCCCCGGTCTGCAAGCTGATGGACTACGGCAAGTTCCGCTACCGCGAGCAGAAAAAGGCGCACGAAGCCAAGCTCAAGCAGAAGCAGATCCAGGTGAAGGAGATCAAGTTCCGGCCTGGAACCGACGAGGGCGACTACAAGATCAAGCTCGCGAAGCTGATCCAGTTCCTCGAGGAGGGCGACAAGGCGAAGGTGACGTTGCGGTTCCGCGGGCGCGAGATGGCGCACAAGGAGTTCGGCGAGCGCCTGCTCGATCGGGTGAAGAAGGACCTCGACGAGGTCGGCGTGATCGAGCAGTTCCCGAAGCTCGAGGGCCGGCAGATGGTGATGGTGATTGCGCCGAAGAAGAAGGCGGTCCCCGCGCCCAAGGCGAAGGCGGCGCCCAAGCCCAAGCCGGAAGCGAAGAAGGTTTCAGCAAAACCTGCTGCGGCATAAGACCGCAACGGGTTCAAACAAGTGATGGCCGAGGCATCAAGCGCTCACGAAGTGAGCCGCCCGGCGTCATACGACAACAGGAGCAGTTGCAATGCCTAAGATGAAGACGAAAAAGGGAGCCGCCAAGCGCTTCAAGGTGCGCGGCAGCGGCAGCATCAAGCGCGGCGCGGCCTACCGGCGCCACATCCTCACGAAGAAGACCACGAAGACCAAGCGCCACCTGCGCCGCACCAGCGCGGTCGATTCCACCAATACGGCAGCGGTCCGTTCCATGCTGCCGTACTCGTCGTAAGGAGCGCGCCATGCCGAGAGTCAAGCGTGGAGTCACGGCGCGCGCGCGCCACAAGAAGGTCCTGAAGCAGGCGAAAGGCTTCCGCGGCCGCCGCGGCAACGTCTATCGCGTTGCCAAGGAAGCGGTGATGAAGGCGGGGCAGTATGCCTACCGAGACCGGCGCACGAAGAAACGCCAGTTCCGGGCGCTGTGGATCGCGCGCATCAACGCGGCGGTGCGCGAGCTCGGAATGACCTACAGCGCCTTCATGTCGGGGCTGAAGCGCGCGCAGATCGACATCGACCGCAAGGTGCTTGCGGATCTCGCGGTGCAGGACAAGCCCGCGTTCGCCAAGATCGCAAGCCAGGTCAAGGCCAGCCTGAGCCATTAGCGCGCTCGCGAGCATCGTTGACCGCGCGCTCGCCGCATTCAGCGCGGCGGGCGATGCCGCGTCCCTCGAGAACGCAAAGGCGCGCTTCCTCGGCAAGGGCGGAGAGCTTTCCGCTTTTCGCCCTTCCGGCAATTCTCCCGAGGAAAAGCGCGCGGCCGGCGCCGCCTACAACGCGGCCAAGCAGCGCATAGAGCAGGCGCTCGAGTCGCGCCGCGCCGAGCTCGCCGATGCGAAGCTCTCGGCGCGCCTCGCCGAGGAAGCGCTCGACGTCACCCTGCCCGGGCGCGGCCGCTCGCGCGGCGGCGTCCATCCGGTGATCCGGACCTGGCAGCGCGTGGAGGAGATCTTCCGCTCGATCGGGTTCGAGGTCGCCGACGGGCCCGAGATCGAGACCGACTGGTACAACTTCACCGCGCTCAATAATCCCGAGAACCATCCCGCGCGCTCCATGCAGGACACGTTCTACGTGGACATGAAGGACGAGGGCGGCCTGCCGCTCGTCCTGCGCACCCACACCAGCCCGATGCAGGTGCGCTACGCGCGCATGCACGCGGAGAGATTCCGCCAGAAGGCGGAATGGGCCGCCATTAAGGTGATCGCGCCGGGGCGCTGCTACCGCGTGGACTCCGATGCCACGCACTCGCCGATGTTCCACCAGGTCGAAGGCCTGTGGATCGACGAGGACATCAGCTTCGCCGACCTGAAGGGCGTGTACACCGAGTTCCTGCGCCGCTTCTTCGAGAACGAAGCGCTGGAAGTGCGCTTCCGGCCGTCGTTCTTTCCGTTCACCGAGCCTTCGGCCGAGATCGACATGAAGTTCAAGGGCCGCTGGCTCGAGCTCTCGGGCTCGGGACAGGTACATCCGGCGGTGATCCGCAACTTCGGCCTGGATCCGGAGCGCTACACCGGCTTCGCGTTCGGCTCCGGCCTCGAGCGCCTCACCATGCTGCGCTACGGGGTGGAC
>DATAHF010000032.1:0-19612 GCA_036263315.1 Burkholderiales bacterium | reverse complement strand
ACGCCCATGGCGCGCGGCGGAATGACGCGCCCATAGGCGCGGCGCGCCTCCTCGGCGAACCAGTCGATGATGTCCGCGCCCGCGAGGATCTCCATTTTCGCCTCGGCGAGCGGCTTGCCCTGCTCCTGCGTCATGAGGGGCGCGATGCTCTCCGCGCGCGAGCGCAGCAGGTCGGCCGCCTTGCGCATGAGCTTGTAGCGGTCGAACGCGCCGACCTTGCGCCAGGCCTGGAAGCCCTTCGCCGCCGCCTCGAGCGCGCGATCCAGGTCCGCCTTGCCCGCGCGCGCCACCGTGCCGATCGTCTCGCCGGTCGCCGGGTTGGCCACGGGCAGCGTGTCGCCCGAGGCGCTGTCGCACCACTGGCCGTCGATGAGGAGCTGAACTTTGGGATACATGGGTCACGCCTCCGTTGTCTGAGGTACGTCCTGCAGGGATTGCATGGCGTCGCGGTAGGCGACGCTCTTTCTCAGGTCGCGCCCGCCCGCGTGGCGCATCCGTTCCGCTCTTTCGGGCTTTTCCATCGAAAACTCCTTCAAGGACTCCAGGAGCGCATCCTGGCCTTCCGGATTCTGGCAGAGCAGCACCATGTCGCAGCCGGCGGCGAGCGCCGCGCGCGCGCGCTCGGGGATGCCGCCCGCGGTGCTCGCGCCTTCCATCGAGAGGTCGTCGCTGAAGATGAGCCCGTCGAAGCCGAGCTTTTTGCGCAGCACCTCCTGCAGCCAGTATTTCGAGTAGCCGGCGGGCTCGGCATCGGCCTTGGGGTAGATGACGTGCGCGGGCATCACGCCGGCGAGGCCCGCGTCGATCGCCGCGCGGTAGGGCGCGACGTCCTTCTTCATGATCGCGGCGACCTCGCGCTCGTCGACCGGCACGGCGACGTGCGAATCGGCGGCGGCGAAGCCGTGCCCCGGAAAGTGCTTGCCGACCGCCTTCATGCCGCCCGCGGCGAAGCCCTTGACGATCTCGGCCGCGAGCGTGCCCACGGCGTTCGGGTCGTAGTGCAGCGCGCGATCGCCGATCACGGAGCTGCCGCCGTAGTCGAGGTCGAGCACCGGCGCGAAGCTGAAATCCACGCCGTGCGCGGCGAGCTCGGCCGCCGCGATGTAGGAAACCGCCTGCGCGCAGCGCCGCCCCTTCTCCCGGTCGCGCTCCCAGAGCACGCCCAGCTGGCGCATCGGCGGCAGCACGGTGAAGCCCTCGCGAAAGCGCTGCACGCGGCCGCCTTCGTGGTCCACGCAGATGAAGAGCTCGGGGGTGCGCAGCGTCTTGATTTCATTCGCGAGCTGGGTCAATTGATCGCAGCTCTGAAAATTGTGCGCGAAGAGGATCACCCCTCCTGTGGCCGGATGCAGCAGGCGCCGGCGGTCCTCGTCGGTCAGGGCGAGCCCCGTGGGGTCGAGCACCACCGGCCCGAGCGCCATGCGCTTCCTCATGCGGTCTCCAGGATCACCGTCGCCGCGGCCATGCCGCGCTCGTCGGTGAGGCTGAGATGGGCCTGAGCAACCCTTCTCTGTTTCAGGAGCTCGCCCAGCGCCGGGGAAAACTCGAGCGACGGCTTTCCCGAGCGGGCATTCACGACCCAGACGCCATGCCAGTTGGCCGGCGCATGGATGCCGGTGCCCAGCGCCTTGGTGAACGCCTCCTTGGCGGCAAAGCGCTTGGCGAGGTACGCCGCGGGCTTGCGGTGCACCGCGAAGCGCCTGAGCTCGGGCTCGCAGAGGATGCGTTTTGCGAAGCGCTCGCCGAAGCGCTCGAGCGCCTTCTCGATGCGGCTGATTTCCACCAGGTCCGTGCCGACGCCGTAGATCATCTTGCCGCGTCGGTGATGAGGCGCTTCATCTCCCGCACCGCCTCGCGCATGCCGACGAAGACGGCGCGCGACACGATGGCGTGGCCGATGTGCAGCTCGCGCACGCCCGGCAGCCGCGCCACCGGCTGCACGTTGAAATAGTTGAGCGCATGGCCGGCGTTGAAGCGCATGCCGAGCGCGCGGATTCGCTCGCCCGCGCTCTTTAGTTTTTTTAATTGAGAAATAACTGCGCGGCTTTCGGCATCCCGGCCTTTGGCATGAAACGCATGCGCATACGGACCGGTGTGGATCTCGCAGACCGAGGCGCCGATGCGCTTCGCGGCCTCGACCTGCTCCAGGTCGGCATCGATGAACACGGACACCACGATGCCGGCGTCGGCCAATCGGCTGACTGCTTTTTTGATTTTGTTTTCTTTCGAAAGAATGTCCAACCCGCCTTCGGTCGTGACCTCGCGCCTGCCTTCAGGCACGAGCATGGCCATCTCGGGCCGGATCTTGCGCGCGATGGCGACCATCTCGTCGGTCGCCGCCATCTCGAGGTTGAGCTTGATATGGGTGAGCTCGCGCAGGCGCGCGACGTCCTTGTCCTGGATGTGGCGCCGGTCCTCGCGCAGGTGCACGGTGATGCCATCGGCGCCGCCGAGGTGCGCCTCGACCGCGGCCCAGACCGGGTCGGGCTCGTAGGTGCGCCGCGCCTGGCGCACGGTCGCGACGTGATCGATGTTGACGCCGAGCTCGATCACAGGTCCTGCAGCTCCGAGAGCACGGTGCGCGTGTGCAGCGACTGGCCGGAGAGGCGCTCGCCGATCAGCACGCGCATGAGGCGGCGCGCCTCCTCGCGGGTGCGCGCGCTCTCATAATTGTCCGCCGCCATGTCGAGCAAGGTGCTGCCGCTCACCACCGATTCTCCGCTTTCGCGCCGGGTCTCGACCGGCCCGCGCTCCGCCTCGTAGGCGTAGGTCTTGCCGGCGTCGATTGCCGCGCCGCTCGCGGCGTCGCGATCGAGCACCGGAGCATACCCGAGTTCGGCGAGCAGCCTGCGCTCGAAGCTGCGCAGCACCGGCGCCTGGCCGCCGCCGCCGGAAAGATGCTCGAGCGCGAGCGCATAGGCGTCGAAGAGCGCCTCGTGCGGATCCTCGCGCGGCAGCAGCCGCAGCAGCAGCTCGTTCAGGTAAAAGCCGCACATCAGCGCCGTGCCGGCGAGCGAGCGCTGGCCGCTCGCCCACTCCGCCGAGATGAGCGTGCCGAGCTCGGCCGAAGCGGTCCAGGTGAGCCTGAGCGGGTGAAACGAGAGCAGCACGCCGCGCATCGCCGAGCGCGGCCGGCGCGCGCCGCGCGCGAGCAGGCCGAGGCGCCCGTGGCGGCGGCTGAAGACTTCCACGACGAGGCTCGTCTCCTTGTAGGCGTAGGAATGCAGGACGAAGGCCGGCTCCTGCTCGACGCGCCGCTTCACTGGTAGCCCAGCTGCCGCAGCAGGCGCGGGTCGCGGGTCCAGTCGCGGCGCACCTTCACCCACAGGCCGAGGTAGACCTTGCCCGCGAAGAGCCGCTCCATGTCGCGCCGCGCCGCGGTGCCGATGCGCTTGAGCAGCGTTCCGCCCGCGCCGAGCACGATCGGCTTCTGGCTGTCGCGCTCGACCCAGATCGTGGCCTCGATGCGCCTGAGCTTGCCTTCTTCCTTGAAGCTGTCGACGGTGACTTCGCAGCGATAGGGCAGGTCCTGCCCGAGGAGGAGAAAGAGCTTCTCGCGCACGATCTCCGCGGCGAAGAAGCGCTCGTCGCGGTCGGTGAGCTGCTCGACCGGGTAGGCGAACGGCCCCTCGGGCAGCTGCTCGCGCAGCGCCTTGAGCAGCTCGGGCACGTTCTTGCCGGTGCGCGCGGAAACCGGCACGAGCGCCGCGAACTCGCGCTCCTTCGCTAGGCGCTCCATCAGCGGCAGCACCTCGGCCGCATCCTCGAGGAGATCGATCTTGTTCAGCGCGACGACGACGCGCTGCTCCGCCGGGATGCGCTCGAGCACCTCGCGGTCGGCGGCGCCGTAGCCCTTTGCCTCCAGCACGAGCACGACGACGTCGCAATCGCGCGCCCCTTCGGACGCGCGCCGGTTGAGCGAGCGGTTCAGGCCGTTCACGTGCCGCGTCTGGTAGCCCGGCAGGTCGAGAAAGACGTACTGGCAGTCGCCCTCGGTGAGGATGCCCGCCACGGGATTGCGCGTGGTCTGCGCCTTGGGCGAGACGACGGCGATCTTCTGGCCGACAAGGCGGTTGAGCAGGCTCGACTTGCCGGCGTTGGGCCGGCCGGCCAGGGCGATGGTGCCGCAGCGCGTGGAAGCCAAGGCGCGCGCCTATCCTTCGAGCAGCTTGAGCAGGTTGGCGGCCGCCTGCTGCTCGGCGCTCTGCCGCGAGCCGCCGCTCGCGCTCATGCGCAGGCCGAGGGGCTCCACGACGCATTCGATCTCGATCACCGGCTGATGGGGGCGGCCCTTGGTGGAGAGCAGCCCGTATTTCGGGGGCGGCAGGCCGCGCGCGTGCAGGTGCTCCTGGAGCCGCGATTTGGCGTTCTTGAGCGGCTTGGCGGCGGCGATCCGGTCGAGCTCCTCGCCGAAGGTCCGCGTCACGACCTTTTTTGCCTCCTCATAGCCGCCGTCGAGAAGCACCGCCCCGTAGAGCGCTTCCAGGCTGTCGGCCAGCACCGAAGGCAGGCGCTTCGCCTCCTCGCCGACGCCCACCTGCAGGAACTCCGAGAGCCCGAGCGACTTGGCGATGTCGGCGAGCGCGGACTGGCGCACGAGCGCGATCCGGCGCTCGTGCAGCTCGCCCTCGGGCAGGGACGCGAAGCGCACGTAGAGCTCGGAAGCGATCACACAGCCGAGCACGGCGTCGCCCAGGAACTCGAGGCGCTCGTTGTGCGGCGAGCCGAAGCTGCGGTGGGTGAGCGCCTGCGCGAGCAGCGCCGGTTCGCGGAAGCGGTAGCCGATGCGCCGCTCGAGCGCCGCGTTCCGGGCCGCCATCCGCGTTGACGCCGAACGGCGGGCGCGATTACTTGCCCTCGGCGACGAAGTCGATGTACATCCCGACGTTGGCGACGAGCGGAACTTCCCTGCGGTAGGCGGCGCGGATCACCGTCGAGCCGCCCTCCTTGGTGATCTCGAGATCCGAGCCCTTGATGGTGCTGATATCGTCGATGGTGGCGTGGTTGTCGAAGGACTTGCGGATTTCCGCGACCGAGGCGCCGTTTTTCTCGCTTGCGATGGAGTTGACCGCCTTCTTGATCGCAAAGAACTCGATGTAGGACGGCGCGAGCTTCATGCCGACCAGCAGCACCGCGATGATGACCACGGAGGCCATGAGAAGGCCAAGCAGGCTGACGCCGAGCTGTTTTGTGCGCATGTTCTGTCTCCCTTGGTCGCTCACCGGAACGCGCCGAAGCGGCCGAGCTCGTTCAGGTTGAGCCAGATGAAAAACGCCTTGCCGACGATGTTCTCGTCGGGCACGAACCCCCAGACGCGGCTGTCGCTCGAGTTGTCCCGGTTGTCGCCCATCACGAAGTAATGCCCCGACGGCACCGTGCACGCCAGACCGCTCGTATTGTAGTGGCAATTGCCGGAGAGGGGGAACGAGCGCGGCGGCATGGGCGCCGAGCCCTGCGGATCGTCCTCGATCAGGATGTCGTGCTCGACCCCGCCGAGCTTTTCCTCGTAGCGGCGCGAGTACTGCATGCGGTCGCGCGCCAGGTAGTCGTCGACCTGCCTCACCGGCACGAGCTCGCCGTTGATCGACAGGCGCTTGCTGCGGTACTGGTATTCGATCCGGTCGCCGGGCAGGCCGACCACCCGCTTGATGTAGTCGAGCGACGGATCGTCCGGATAGCGGAACACCATCACGTCGCCGCGCTTGGGGCTGCCGAGCGCGACGATCTTCTTGTTGATGACGGGGAGCCGGATGCCGTAGGAGAACTTGTTGACGAGGATGAAGTCGCCGATCAGCAGCGTCGGGATCATCGAGCCCGAGGGGATCTTGAACGGCTCGACCAGGAACGAGCGCAGCACGAACACGATCAGGATCACCGGGAAGAAGCTGATCGAGTACTCGACCCACCACGGCTGTTTCGCGTCGGTTTTCCTGTGTTTCCTTAAAAATCCGAATTCAAAAAGCCAAACGACGCCCGTGACGACGAGCAGCACGAGCAGGAAGCCGGCGAAGCCGAAGGTGACCGAGCTCACGCCTTCTCGTCCCGCTGCAGCACGGCGAGGAAGGCCTCCTGGGGGATCTCCACCGAGCCGACCTGCTTCATGCGCTTCTTGCCCTCCTTCTGCTTCTCCAGCAGCTTCTTCTTGCGCGTCACGTCGCCGCCGTAGCACTTCGCCAGCACGTTCTTGCGCAGCGCCTTGACGGTCTCTCGGGCGAGGATATTGGAGCCGATCGCCGCTTGGATGGCGACGTCGAACATCTGGCGCGGGATGAGGCTGCGCAGGCGCGACACGACCTCGCGGCCGCGGTACTGGGCGGTCTCCCGGTGCACCATCACCGAGAGCGCGTCGACCTTGTCGCCGTTCACCAGCACGTCGAGCCGCACCACGTCGGCGGGTCGATATTCCTTGAATTCGTAGTCGAGCGACCCGTAGCCGCGCGTCAGCGACTTCAGCTTGTCGAAGAAATCCATGACCACCTCTGAGAGCGGCAGGTCGTAGGACATCACGACGTGGCGCGCCGAATAGTGCAGGTTCGTCTGCACGCCCCGCTTCTGCAGGCAAAGCGTCATCACCGGCCCGACGTACTCCTGCGGCAGGAAGATCGTCGTGGCGATCGTCGGCTCGCGGATCTCCTCGATTTTCGACGGATCGGGGAGCTTGGCCGGGTTGGACACGGTCTCGACGCTGCCGTCGCGCAGCAGCACCTCGTAGACGACCGAGGGCGCCGTGGTGACGAGCGCGATCTGGTACTCGCGCTCCAGGCGCTCCTGCACGATGTCCATGTGCAGCAGCCCGAGGAAGCCGCAGCGAAAGCCGAAGCCGAGCGCCTGCGAGGTCTCCTGCTCGTACTGGAACGAGGCGTCGTTCAGGTGCAGCTTCTCGAGCGCGTCGCGCATCGCGCCGAACTGGTTCGCCTCGACCGGATAGAGCCCGGCGAAGACCTGCGGCTTGATCTCCTTGAAGCCGGGCAGCGGCGCCGCCGCCGGCTTGTCGGCATGGGTGATCGTGTCGCCGACCTTCGCCTCGCGCAGCTCCTTCACCCCGGCGATGACGAAGCCCACCTCGCCCGCCGAGAGCTGCTCGCGCTGCTTGGACTTGGGGGTGAACACGCCCACCTGCTCGCACGGGTGCGTCGCGCCGGTGCTCATGAGCAGCAGCTTGTCGCGCGGCTTGAGCGTGCCCGCCACCATGCGCACGAGCATCACGATGCCGACGTAGTTGTCGAACCAGGAGTCGATGATGAGCGCCTGCAGCTTCGCCTCCGGGTCGCCACCCGGCGCCGGCACGCGCCGGATCACCGTCTCGAGGATCTCGGCCACGCCCTCGCCCGTCTTCGCGCTCACGCGCAGCGCATCGCCGGCCGGAATGCCGATCACGTCCTCGATTTCCTGGATCGCGCCTTCGGGGTCGGCCGAGGGCAGGTCGATCTTGTTCAGCACCGGGATCACCTCGACGCCCTGCTCGGTCGCCGTGTAGCAGTTGGCCACGGTCTGCGCTTCCACGCCCTGCGAGGCGTCCACGACGAGCAGCGCGCCCTCGCAGGCGGCGAGCGAGCGGCTCACCTCGTAGGAGAAGTCCACGTGGCCGGGCGTGTCGATGAGATTGAGCAGGTAGGTCTGGCCATCCTTCGAGCGGTACTCGAGCGCCGCGGTCTGCGCCTTGATGGTGATGCCGCGCTCGCGCTCGAGGTCCATGGAGTCGAGCACCTGCGCCTGCATCTCGCGCTCGGCGAGGCCGCCGCAGAGCTGGATGAAGCGGTCCGCCAGCGTCGACTTGCCGTGGTCGATGTGCGCGATGATGGAAAAGTTGCGGATGCGGCTCTGGGACATTGAGGGCACAAACAAAGAGGGTACCCCCGCCGGGGGCACCCTCCGGAATGCCTTGCTATTTTAGCTCAGCCCTTGTCGGTCAGGCCGTTGACCGTGACGAAGGCCATGGAGTCGCCGCGCCGCACCTTGAGCGTGATGACCGAGTTCTTGTCCAGCCCGGCGAGGAGCTGGTTCAACTGGTCGACCGACTTGAGCTCCGTGTGCTGGCCCTTGTGCACGAGGGTGAGCAGGATGTCGCCGCGGCGCACCTCGGCGCGCGCTTCGGGCCGCACCTCCATCACCACGAGCCCCGAGGCGAGCTTCAGGTCCTCCTTCTGCTTGGCCGTCAGCTCGCTCACCGCGATGCCCAGGCGGTTGGTGGCGAGCGGCGTGGGCTTGGGCGTGCGCGGGGTCTCGTCGGTGGAGGCGATGCGCTCGTCCTGCAGCTCGCCCACGGTGATGGCGAGCTGCTTGGTGCTGCCCTTGCGCCACACCTCGAGCTCCGACTTCGAACCGGGCCGCGTCGCGCCCACGAAGCGCGGCAGGTCGCTCTGCGACTCGACCGGCTTGCCGTTGAACTTGGTGATGATGTCGCTCGCCTCCACGCCCGCCTTCTCGGCCGGGCTGCCCTTCTCCACCGTGACCACGAGCGCGCCGCGCGGGCGGTCCAGGTTGAACGAGGTCGCGAGGTCGCGGCTCACCTCCTGGATGACCACGCCGATGCGCCCGCGCGAGACCCGGCCCTTCGCCTGCAGCTGCTGCTGCACGTCGAGCGCGACGTCGATCGGAATGGCAAAAGCGATGCCGAGGTTGGTGCCGGTCGGGCTGAAGAGGCGCGAGTTGATGCCGACGACCTCGCCGCGCATGTTGAAGAGCGGCCCGCCCGAGTTGCCGATGTTGATGGCGACGTCGGTCTGCAGGAAGGGCACGAGGTTCGCGTCCTGCATGACCCGGCCCTTGCCCGAGATGATGCCGGCGGTGACCGTGTTCTCGAAGCCGAAGGGCGAGCCGATCGCGATCACCCATTCGCCGACCTTGAGCTTGCCCGGGTCGCCGAGCTTGACGGTGGGCAGCGAGCCGCCGGGCTCGATCTTGATGAGCGCGATGTCGGTGCGCTTGTCGGCGCCGATCACTTTCGCCTTGAACTCGCGCTTGTCGGTGAGCTTGACGGTGATCTCGTCGGCGCCCTCGACGACGTGCTCGTTGGTGAGGATGAAGCCGTCCTTGCTGATGATGAAGCCCGAGCCGAGGGAGCGCGCCTCCTGGCGCGGACCCTGCTGCGGCCCCTGACCCGGGCCGGGCTGCGGCCGCTGCGGGAAGAAGCGCCGGAAGAATTCCTGCCCCTCCTCGTTCTCCATCCCCGGGAACTGCGGGACGGCGCCGGAGCGGCGCATGGTCTGCGTCGCGCTGATGTTGACCACCGCCGGCCCCTCCTCCTCCACCAGGCGCGTGAAGTCGGGCAGGTCGCGGCCCTGGGCGAAGAGCGGCGCGGCCACCGCGAGCGCGATGAACGCAATGAGGCTTTTCAGGAAGTTCATGGTTCCCTCTCCGGGGAGTATGGACTGCGAAAGGCTACTGCGGGGGACGGAAGACGACGGTATTGGCGACGCGCTGCACGCTCGCGGCGGGCGCCTCGCCCACCACGGTGACGATATGGTTGGCGACCTCGCGCGTATAGATGTGGAAGGCGCCGCGCGTCGACAGGCCCGGGCGCACCGCCTCGGCGCGGCCGGACTTGGGCTCGATGAAGACCGAGAGCGCCGCGAGGCCGTCGGAGTAGACGACCTGGCCGGCCGGTCGCGACTCGCCGAGCTTGCGCCGCACCTCGATCACCTTGCGAAAGCCGGGCAGGTCGCCCGCGACGATCCAGCCCGACTGCGCGAGGTTGGCCGGGGTCACGGCCGCGTCCTCGACCCGCCAGTTGCGCGCGTCCTCGCGCGTGCGCACGCGCTCGCGCGGCACGCTGCCGATGTGCAGCTGCGTGAAGGTGAACTGGTCGACCGTGCTGCCCTTCTTGTTGAAGGTCTCGGCCTTGAGCAGCATGCCGCTCGCCACGTCGGCCCACAGCCGGTAGCCGTAGCGCAAATCGTCCTTGGGCGTGAGGGTGACCGACTCGCAGTCGAAGCCCGCGATGCGCTTGTGCGCCCCGCGCGAGATCGTGTAGTTGCGCTCGAGCTCGGCGACCCGCTCCGGCAGGAGCGCCGGGAAGGCGCGCTGGTCGTTCCGCTCGACCTTCACGGTGTGGCTCTCGGGCAGGTAGCAGCGCACGCTGTCGCGCGTGCGCACGATCTCGCGCCGCGGCCCGTCGAGCACCTCGACGCGCTCCACGCCGCCGCCTTCGCCGGCCACGCGCGTGATGCGCGAGGTCTCGCTCTTGTCGCCCTGCGTATAGACGAAGATGCCGGTGTAGGAGAGCTTGTCGGTGGCCTGGTAGATCTTGCGAAGCAGCGCCGTGGCCTCCGGCGGCGTCTGCGCCTGCGCGAACCCCGCCCAGGCGAGCGCCAGGATGCCGAGCGCCCGCCTCACCGTCTGCGGGCCTCTGTGTCGCCCGAGACGCGCACGTAAGGCGCCACGCCAAGGAACGAGTTGCGCGGCGAGTAGCCCTGGTGCGCGAGCAGATAGTCGTCCGCGGTGTCCGGCGGGGCCACCATCGTGTCGGCGGCCGGCTGGACGCGCGGCGCGGCCGCGGGCAACACGGTCGCCACCTGGGGCGCGCGCGCGGCCTCCTGCTCGGGCAGGAAAGCCACCCAGCCCACGAAAGCGACCGCCGCGAGGCTCGCGGCGAGCGCGGACCAGCGCGCCGCCGGGCGGGCCCGCAGGCCCGCCGCCGAAAAGGCGGGCGCGAGCACGGTCGGCTCTTCCTTCAGCCTGGCGATGACACGGTCCGCGAAGCCGGGCGAGAGCACGCGCGTATCGCGCATCGCGTCGCCGATCAGATGATAGGTGCGCCAGCTCTCGCGCCCCTCGCCCCCGTCTTCGAGCGCCTTGAGCGCCCCGGCGGACTCGAAGCGCTCGAGCTCGCCGTCCATCATCGCCGAAATTTTCTCTTTCACCCCTACCACCTCTTGTCCTTGGCCGAATCCAGCAGCGGCTTCAGCCTTTCCGCAATCGCCTCGCGCGCCCGGAAGATCCGCGAGCGCACCGTGCCGATCGGGCAATCCATCATCTTCGCAATCTCCTCGTAGCTCATCCCCTCGAGCTCGCGCAGCTGGATCGCGCTGCGCAGCTCCTCGGGGAGCGCTTCGATCGCCGCGTTCACGGTCGCCGCGATCTCCTTGGACAGCACCACGTTTTCAGGCGTGTTGATGTCCCGCAACTGCTCGCCTCCCTCATAGCCTTCCGCCTCCTCGGCTTCCACTTCGGTCGAGGTCGGCGCCCTTCTGCCCATCGCCACCAGGTAGTTCTTGGCGGTGTTGATGCCTATCCGGTACAGCCACGTATAGAACGCGCTGTCTCCGCGAAACGAGGGTAATGCCCGGTAGGCCTTGACGAACGCTTCCTGCGTCACGTCTTCCACCTCGCCCGGATCCCGGATGAGGCGTGCCAGCAACCGGGCGAGCTTGCGCTGATACTTCTCCACCAGCAGCTCGAAGGCCCGCTTATCGCCGCGCTGCGCGCGCTCGACCAACTGCTGGTCGACTTCGCGCTCAGACACTTTCGACGGGCCCCTTACCCGTCATGCCTATGTGCCACAGACAGTGGTGTTTGCAAATAGTTCGGCGCACGGCGGGCCTCATCCCCGGGCCTGCAGTTGCCCCCGCGCCACGGCGCCCGGAGGTTTCTGCCAGAGCGCCCAGAGTCGCAGCCGACGGAGCGGCTCATCGCCGAGCATCCCCGCGCAAACGAGAAATCCGTCACGTCCACACCGCAAAGCGACCCAGCCGCGCGTCACGCCGGCGCCGCGCACCGCCGCCACCGGCAGCCGCTTGCCGTCGCCCCGGACGAGCACGGCTTCGCCCGAGGGGCCGATCTCGATCGCGCGCGGCGCGCTCGCGCCGCGCAGCAGGGCCCGGGTCCAGGCCGAGGCCGCGCCCAGTCCCATCAGGAGCGCGGCCAGCGCCGCGCCCGCGGCGCCCGGAACCGCGAGCAGCGCCGACACGGCCGCGGCGGCATGGGCGACAAGAAGGAGGCCGGCGAAAACCGCGGAGGGCGAAAGCTCCAGCCGAAGGGTGGATGCGGTACTCAAGGAACCGCGGTTCAAGCCCGGTTGAAAACGAGCGTGCCGTTCGTGCCGCCGAAGCCGAAGGAGTTCGACAGCGCGGTGCGAATCGTCATCTTGCGCGCCTCGTTCGGCACGTAGTCCAGGTCGCACTTCGGGTCGGGGTTCTGCAGGTTGATCGTCGGCGGCGAGACCTGCTCGCGCAGCGCGAGGATCGTGAACACCGCCTCGATCCCGCCGGCGGCGCCGAGCAGGTGCCCGGTCATCGACTTGGTCGAGTTGACCGCCACCTTGCCGGCGCGATCGCCGAGCGCGCGCTTCACCGCCATCGTCTCGGCGATGTCGCCGAGCGGCGTGGAGGTGCCGTGCGCGTTGACGTAGTCGACGCTGCCGGCGTCGAGCCCCGCGTCCTTGAGCGCGTTGCGCATGCAGCGGAAGGCGCCGTCGCCGTCCTCGGCGGGCGCGGTCATGTGATAGGCGTCGGCCGACACGCCGTAGCCGGCGAGCTCGCAATAGATCGTGGCGCCGCGCTTTTTCGCGTGCTCCATCTCCTCGAGCACCACGGCGCCCGCGCCCTCGCCAAGCACGAAGCCGTCGCGGTCCCTGTCCCAGGGGCGGCTCGCGCCCGCCGGGTCGTCGTTGCGGGTGGAAAGCGCGCGCGCCGCGGCAAAGCCGCCCATCGCGAGCTCGGTCACCGTCGCCTCGGCGCCGCCCGCGATCATCACGTCGGCCTCGCCGTAGCGGATCGACTTCGCCGCTTCGCCGATGCAATGCGTCGAGGTGGTGCAGGCGGTGACGATGGCCAGGTTCGGGCCCTTGGTGCCGAGCATGATCGAGAGGTTGCCGGCGATCATGTTGATGATCGTGCCGGGAATGAAGAAGGGCGAGATGCGCCGCGGCCCGCTCTTCTTCAGCTCGTCGTGCATTTCCTCGATCAGCGGCAGACCGCCGATGCCCGAGCCGAAGTTGATGCCGATCCTCTCGGCGTTCTCCGGCGTGAGCGCGATCCCGCAATCCTTCCAGGCCTGCAGGCCGGCGGCCATGCCGTAGTGGATGAAGGTGTCCATGCGTCTCGCTTCTTTAGCAGAAAGATATTGCGAGACGTCGAAGCCCTTCACCTCCCCCGCGATCTGGCTGGCGAGGCGCGAGGGGTCGAAGCGGGTGACGCGGGTGATGCCGGATTTTCCGGCGAGGACGCTACTCCAGGCTTCCGGAACGGTATTGCCCACCGGGCTGATGATGCCAAGCCCGGTGACGACGACTCTGCGGCGTTGCACGGGCGGCGCGGATCAAGCCTTGGCGTGCGACTTCACGTAGTCGATGGCCTGCTGGACGGTGGTGATCTTCTCGGCGTCCTCGTCGGGAATCTCGGTCTCGAACTCCTCCTCGAGCGCCATGACCAGCTCGACGGTGTCAAGCGAGTCCGCGCCGAGGTCATCGACGAACGAGGACTCGTTCTTGATCTCGGCCTCGTTCACGCCGAGCTGCTCGGCGATGATTTTTTTTACGCGCTGCTCGATGTTTTCCATCCAGTTTCTCCTTCCCTGCGGGGTGCGTATTTTAACCGGAATCAGGTCATGAACATGCCGCCGTTCACGTGCAGCACGGTGCCCGTGACGTACGCGGCGGCCGGCGACGCCAGGTAGGCGACGGCGGCGGCGATGTCCTCGGGCTGGCCGAGCCGGCCGAGCGGAATCTGGCCGAGCAGCGCGCTCTTCTGCTCCTCGGAAAGCGCGCGCGTCATGTCGGTGTCGATGAAGCCCGGGGCGACGCAGTTCACCGTGATGTTGCGGCTGCCCAGCTCGCGCGCGAGGGACTTGGTCATGCCGACGAGCCCCGCCTTGGCGGTCGCGTAGTTCGCCTGGCCCGCGTTGCCGGTGGCGCCCACCACCGAGGTGATGTTGATGATGCGGCCCCAGCGCGCCTTCATCATGCCGCGCATCACCGCGCGCGAGAGCCGGAAGACGGGCTTCAGGTTCGTCTCCATCACCTCGTCCCATTCGGCGTCCTTCATGCGCAGCGCGAGGTTGTCGCGCGTGATGCCGGCGTTGTTGACGAGGATGTCGACCACCCCGATCGACTGCACGAGCGCGTCGCACTGCTCGGCGTTCTTCACGTCGAGCACTCTTCCGGCCACGCCGGCCTCCGAGATGCGCTTCGCGCCCTCTTCGCTCGTCGCCGTGCCGGTCACTTTCGCGCCCTGCTTCGCGAGCTCGAGCGCGATGGCGCGCCCGATGCCGCGCGAGGCGCCCGTCACCAACGCGACTTTGCCTTCGAGCATCCGCTAGCTCCCCTGGATAGTGGCGAGCGCCTGCTCGAGGCTCGCCTTGTCCGCGGCCGCGATCCCCGTCAGCGCCGGGTCGATGCGCTTGACCATGCCGGCGAGCACCTTGCCGGGCCCGCATTCGACGACGTGCGTCACGCCCTGCGCGGCCATCGCCTTGATGGTCTCGATCCAGCGCACCGGCGACGCCGCCTGGCGCACGAGCGCGTCCTTTATCGCTTCGGGATTCGCTTCTGTTCTTACGTCGACGTTGTTGATCAGCGAAATTGCGGGAGAACCCAAGGACACTTTCTTCAGATACTCCTTCAGCTTCTCACCGGCCGGCTTCATGAGGCTCGAGTGAAACGGCGCGCTCACCGGCAGCGGCATCGCCCGCTTGGCGCCGCGCGCCTTGCACGCCTCGATGGCGCGGGCGACCGCGGCCTTGTGGCCGGCGATCACGACTTGCCCGGGCGCGTTGAAATTCACCGCCTGCACGACTTCGCCCTGCGCCGCTTCGGCGCAGGCGTCCATCGCGCCTTTTTCGTCGAGCCCGAGGATCGCCGCCATCGCTCCCGTGCCTTCGGGAACCGCATCCTGCATGGATTGCGCGCGATACCTCACCAACGGAAGGGCGTCCTTGAGAGAAAGAGCGCCGGCCGCGACCAGCGCCGAGTATTCCCCAAGGCTGTGCCCGGCGACGATCGCGGGCTCCGCACCGCCCAGGCCGCGCCAGCCTCGATAGGCGGCGATGGCCGCGGTGACCATCGCAGGTTGCGTGTTGACGGTGAGATTCAACTGCTCAGCCGGGCCTTCGTCGAGCAGTTTCAGGAACGACTCGTCGAAGCTCCTGACCTCATTCCGAAGCTCCTCGACACCCGGCAGGCCGTCGTATCCCTTCAGCATCCCGACGGATTGAGATCCCTGTCCCGGAAACACCATCGCGAATTTCATGTCATCGTCACCAGTGAGGCGCCCCAGGTAAAGCCGCCGCCGACGCCTTGCAGCATCACGCGGTGGCCCGCCTTGATTTTTCCGGCGCGCACGTACTCGTCGAGCGCGAGCGGCACGGAGGCCGCCGAAGTGTTGCCGTGGTGGTCGACCGTCACCACGAGCTTGTCTCGCGCGAGGCCCATCTTCTTCGCCGTCGCTTCCAGGATCCGCACGTTCGCCTGGTGCGGGATGAGCCAATCCACGTCCTCGGGCTTCATCTTCGCCGCGGCGAGCGTCTCTCGCGCGACTTCGTCGAGCACCTTCACGGCGATCTTGAACACCTGGCTGCCCTGCATCTGCAGATAGGGCGAGCCGAGGATCTTGCCTCCGCACACGTTGCCCGGCACCGAAAGGATGCCCGACTGGCTGCCGTCGGCGTGAAGGACCGAGGCGTGGATGCCGGGCTGCTCGCCGGCGACGAGCACGACCGCGCCCGCACCGTCGCCAAAGAGCACGCACGTGCCGCGGTCGTTCCAGTCGAGGATCCGCGAGAACACCTCGGCCCCGACCACCAAAGCTTTTCTTATCGATTGTGTCTTGATCATGCTGTCGGCAACCGACAAGGCATAGACAAAACCACTGCAAACGGCCTGAACATCAAAGGCCGCGCCGCTTTTGGCGCCGAGCTTTGCCTGCAGCAGGCAGGCCGTGCTCGGAAAGACGAAATCCGGCGTCGAGGTGGCCACGATGATGAGGTCGAGGTCGGAGGCCGCGACGCCGGCCGCCTCGAGCGCCTTGCGGCTCGCCTCGAGCGCGAGGTCGCTGGAGGCCTGCGATTCGTCCGCGATGTGGCGCTGGCGGATGCCGGTGCGCTCGCGGATCCACTCGTCGCTCGTGTCGAGCTTCTTCGCCAGGTCGTCGTTGGTGACGATCCTGGGGGGCAGATAGCTGCCGGTGCCGGCGATGCGCGAGTGGATCAAGCGCGCGCTCCGTGCATGCGCTCGCCGATGCGGCGCACGACGTCGTTCTCCACTTCCTCGACCGCGCGGCGGACCGCCTGGCCGAAGGCGTGGCGGTCGGCCGAGCCGTGGCTCTTGATCACGATGCCCTTGAGCCCCAGCAGGCTCGCGCCGTTGTAGTTGCCGGGGTCCATCCGGGCGCGCAACGCATCGAGGACCGGCAGGGCGAGCAGAGCGGAAATTTTCCTCAAGGGATTCTTCGAGAATTCCTGGCGCAGGAATCCCGCCATCATCTTGGCGACCCCTTCGGAAGCCTTGAGGACGGCATTGCCCACGAAGCCGTCGCATACGACGACGTCGGTCGTGCCCTTGTAGATGTCGTCGCCCTCGACGTTGCCGTAGAAGTTGAGGCCGCTCGCCTTGAGCAGCTCGCCGGCTTCCTTCACCGTGTCGTTGCCCTTGATGTCCTCGATGCCGATGTTGAGCAGGCCCACGCTCGGGCGCTCCTTGTGCTCGACCGCCGCGACCAGCATCGCGCCCATGACGCCGAACTGCATCAGCTGCCCGGCGGTGCAATCGACGTTGGCGCCGAGGTCGAGCACGTAGGTGTAGCCGCCTTTCATGTTCGGCAGCACGGTGGCGATGGCGGGACGGTCGATCTCGGGCAAGGTCTTCAGGACGAACCTCGAGATCGCCATGAGCGCGCCGGTGTTGCCCGCGCTCACGCAGGCGTGCGCCTCGCCGCTCTTGACGAGGTTCACGGCCACGCGCATCGACGAATCCTTCTTGTAGCGCATCGCCTGCGCCGGCGGCTCGTCGCTCGCAACCACCTCGGAGGCGTGATGCACGCGCAAGCGCTCGCCGGCCGCGGCGCCGCTCGCCGAGAGCTCGGGCTCGATTTTTTCACGGAGACCGACGAGGACCAGGCCCACGCCGGGATTGCCGCGCTGGAATTCGACCGCGGCCGGGACCGTGACAGGGGGGCCGTGATCGCCCCCCATGCAGTCGACGGCAACCGTGATCTTCAGTCGTCCTTGCCCTTCGCGACCTTTTTCCCGCGGTAGTAGCCCGTCGGGCTGATGTGATGGCGCAGGTGCGTTTCGCCCGTGGTGGGCTCGACCGCGAGCGGCGGCGCCGTGAGGCGATCGTGCGAGCGGTGCATGCCGCGCTTGGACGCGGTTTTTCTATTCTGCGGAACTGCCATTGGCCTTGCTCCTAAAAAAAGAGTTCAGTGCTTCGTGCCGCCCAGCAAGCCGCGCAACCCCGCGAAGGGCGCGTGCTTCGCCCCCGCCGCCGGCGCGTTTCGCTCGGCGCAGTGCTCGTGCCGCGGCGCGATCGGGATGGCGAGCAGCAGCTCATCCTCGATCAGGTCGTGCACCGGCATCTCGCGCCCCGCGACGATCCGCTCGGGCCCTTCGGCCTCGATCGGCTCCGCGTCGATTTCCGCCTGCGATCCCGCCAGCAGCAGCGTGTTCTCGATCCGGAGCGGAAACTCGAGCGGCCCGAGGCATCGCTGGCAAGCGAGCTGCAACGTGCCTTCGATCCGCAGCTTGAGCGCCGGACGCCCCTGCGCTTCCGGCACGCCGCGCAGCTCGTACTTGAGCGACCCGGCATTGCCCAGCAGCGCATCGCGCAGCCTCGGGAAATCGGCCAGCGGCCACTCTCCCTGCAGCTTTCCCCCGGTCCTCGAGAATTCAAGCCCGTCGATGACCGGCTGGTGCGACATACGGGGGCGAATGGTATCATCCCCCGAAAACCTCTGTCAAAACAATATCATGCCTTCGCCCAGGCGGGTCGTCCTCGCCTCCACCTCGAGGTATCGCCGGGCGCTCCTGGAACGGCTCGGCTTTCCCTTCGAGTGCGCGGACCCGAAAACCGATGAAGCGGCGCTGAAAGGTGAGGCGACGGGCGCGACCGCCCTGCGCCTCGCAGAGGCCAAGGCGCGCGCCGCGGCGGCCCGGTTTCCCGATGCGCTCATCATCGGCTCGGACCAGGTTGCCTCCTGCGACGGCCTGCGGCTCGACAAGCCGGGCACGCATGAGAACGCGGTACGGCAGCTCACGGCGATGTCCGGCAAGAGCGCTGTCTTCGAAACCGCGGTGGCGCTTCTCGATTCAAGATCGGCCAAGGTGTCCTCGCGACTCGTGCCTTGCCGTGTCACGTTCAGGGTCCTCACGGCAGACACGATCGAGAAATACCTTCGAAAGGAAAAACCCTACGATTGCGCGGGAAGCGCGAAAGCCGAAGGGCTCGGCATTGCGCTCATCTCCCGCATCGATACGGAGGATCCGACTTCGCTCATCGGCCTGCCGCTGATCGCCCTGACCGGGCTTCTCAACGAGGCGGGCCTGCCCGTCCTGGGTTGATGCTGTATGTGATTCCATCGCCGGTCGGCGGAAGAGCGGCGGACGCGCTTCCGGACTCGGCTCTGAATTTGATTCGATCTCTAAGAACTTTTTCCGTGGAAAACGCAAAAAGCGCACGCGCGTTTCTCGCCGACGTCGGCATGCCTTGTCCGATCCAGGAACTGCACATCTCGGTCCTCGACGAAAACACCTCAAGGGAAATAAAAGCAATGAAGAGCGGCACCGCGATCGGCCTGCTCTCGGAGGCCGGCTGCCCTGCCATCGCCGATCCGGGCGCCTCGCTCGTGGAAGCGGCGCACCGCGAAGGCATCCAGGTCGTGCCGCTCGTCGGGCCCTCATCGATCGTCCTCGCGCTCATGGCGTCGGGGCTCGAAGGCCAGCGCTTTGCTTTTTGCGGCTACCTGCCGCGCGACAGAGGGGAACGAGCGCGACGGATCGCCGAGCTGGAAAAACGATCGAGAAAAGAAGGCGAAACGCAGATCTTCATCGAAACGCCCTATCGGAACGACGTCCTCGTGAGCGCCCTGCTCGAGTGCTGCGCAAGCGAAACGAAGCTTTGCCTGGCGAGCGATCTGACCTTACAGTCCGAGACCGTTGCGACGAAAACCATCGGGCAGTGGCGCAAGGCGCGCCCGGGCGTCGGCAAGCGGCCGACGGTGTTCCTGCTGCTCGCCCGTTAAGAGGAGGACGACATGATCTACGAGATGCGCACCTACACCCTCAAGCCCCGCTCGATTCCGGAAGTCCTCAAGCGCTTCGGCGAGGCCTACGATAAAAGAAAGAGCCTCTCTCCGCTCTTCGCGTTCTGGTACACGGAGATCGGGCCGCTCAACCAGATCATCCACGTCTGGCCGTACAAGGACGTCGCCGAGCGCACGCGCATCCGCGAGGAAGCGGTCAAGGGCGGCAACTGGCCGCCGAAGATCCGCGAGTTCATCACCCACATGCAAAGCGACATCTATTACCCGCTCGTCGACGTGCCGGCGCCGGGCGGCAAGGTCGGGCCGTTCTTCGAGATGCGCACCTACACCTACAGCCCGGGCGACACGCCCAAGATCAAGGCGATCTGGGAGAAGGCGCTGCCGGCGCGGCAGAAGTTCTCGCCCATCGTCGGCTGCTGGTA
>DATAHF010000031.1:0-2941 GCA_036263315.1 Burkholderiales bacterium | reverse complement strand
CGTCGAGAACAAGCCCGGCGCGGGCGGCTCCATCGGCGCGCACGAGGTGTTCAAGGCGACGCCCGACGGCTACACGCTGCTGCTCGCCACCAACACGCACATCGTGAACCAGGTCGTGTACTCCAACCTCGGCTTCGACTTCACCAAGGATTTCGTGCCGATCGCGCTGGTCACTTCCGGGCCGATGGTGATCGCCGTGAACAGCGCCAAAGTGCCGGCGAAGGACCTGCGCGAGTTCATCGCCATGCTGAAGAGCGCCCCCGGCAAGTATTCCTATGCGAGCTGCAATGTCGGCAGCCCGCACCACTTCAGCATGGAGATGCTGAAGTCGATCGAGCACATCGACGCGCTGCATATCCCGCACAAGGGCTGCGGGCCGGCGGTGGCCGACACGGTTGCCGGGCACATCGACACGGTCGTGACCACGCTGCCTGCCGCGGTGCCGTTCTTCAAGGAAGGGCGGCTGCGCCCGATCGCGCTCATGAGCTCGACGCGCTCGGTCGCCGCGCCCGACATCCCGACGGTGAGCGAGTCCGGGATCCCGGAGCTCAAGGGCTTCTCGCTCGACAACTACTACGGCTTCATGGCGCCGCCGGGCACGCCGCAGGCGATCGCCTCCAGGGTGGAGGCCGACGTGATGAAGATCGCCGCGCAGCCCGAGGTGCGCAAGAAGCTGGAGAATTCCGGCATGGACATGCTGGTGCTGAACGCGGCGGACATGATGAAGCTGATCCGCGCCGACTACGGCAAATACTCGGCCGCGGCCAAGGCGGCCAATATCAAGGCCGAATGAGCCACGACCACAAGCTGCCGAGCGACATGGGCGGGGAGGAGGGCGGCGCCATCGACACCGCCGACCACGGCATGAAGTTCTGGGAGAAGCAGGCCAATGCGCTGCGCAACACGCTCACGCGCGGGAAGGTGCTGCGCCTGGACGAGCTGCGCCGCGCCGCGGAGGACCTCGGCAGCCGCTACTACGAGCTCGAGTACTTCCAGCGCACGACCGAGGCGCTGCGCACCGTCTTGCTGGAGAAGAATTTCTTTTCGGAAGAAGAGCTGAAAGCCAAGATGGCCGAAGTGCGCAGGCGCTACGAATAGGGAAATGGACGGCAAATTCAAAGTCGGGCAGCCGGTGCGGGTGAAGGCGAGCTATCCGCCGGGGCACCGCCGCACGCCGTTCTACATCCGCGGCAAGCGCGGCGAGATCGAGCGGATTTGCGGCGCTTTTCCGAATCCCGAGGAGCTCGCGTACGGCTTCGACGGCGAGCCCAAGCGCGTGCTCTATCGCGTGCGCTTTCCGCAGAAGCATGTCTGGCCCGACTACCGCGGCCCGGAGCGCGATCTCATCGAGATGGAGATCTACGAGCACTGGCTGGAGCCCGCATGAGCGCGACAGGAAAATGAGCCATCCTCACCGGCATCCGCCGGCGAGCGGGCGCGACCACGACAGCGGCCCGCCGTCGGAGCACGAGATCATGAGCCGCGCGATGCAGGAGCTACTAGAGGAAAAGGGCGTCATCACTGCGGAGCAGGTGCGCGCGCGCATGGAGCAGTACGACCATGACTTTCCCTACCGCGGCGCGCGGGTCATTGCGCACGCCTGGGTGGACGCGTCGTTCAAGGAGAAGCTGATCCGCGACGGAAAAGCGGCGTGCGCCGAGTTCGGCCTCGACATCGAGGCCGACAAGCTGATCGCGGTGGAGAACACGCCGCAGGTGCACAACGTGGTGGTGTGCACGCTGTGCTCCTGCTATCCGCGCGCGCTGCTCGGCATGCCGCCAACCTGGTACAAGAGCGAGAACTACCGGCGCCGCGTGGTGCGCGAGCCGCGCGCCGTCCTGAAGGAGTTCGGCACGCTGATCCCGGACGAGGTCACCGTGCGCGTGCACGACTCCAACGCCGACATGCGCTACGTGGTCGTGCCGATGCGCCCCGCCGGCACCGAGGGATGGAGCGAGGAGCAGCTCGCCGCCATCATCACGCGCGACGCGCTCGTCGGCGTGACGGTTCCGAAGCCCGTCCTTCGCGGCGCCTGACGCCGCTCAATTCCGGGCGTGGGAAAGCTGGAATTCTTCCACGCCCTCCAGGTGCCCGAGGTCCTCGGCGACGCTGTGCAGCGGCGGGCACTTGTCCTTGTCGCGCGCGATGGCGACGCAGCGCCATTCCTGCCGGCCGTTGAGCTGCTGGATCTGGAACGAGCCGCTCGCCAGGAAATAGCCCCGTTCGCGGACGAATTGCGACACCGCGCGCTCCTGTGCGGCAAACCCCGGGCGGAACCGCAGCATCATCGCGATGGCCGGGCGCGAGGGCAGCCATTGCTCGAGCCGCGCCGCCCACATCATGAGCGCCGCCGAAAGCACCGCGAGCAGAATTGCCGAGAAATACAGGCCGAGCCCGACCAGGATGCCGATCGCAGAGGACGACCAGATCGAAGCCGCGGTCGTGAGCCCGCTGATGTTGAAGCCTTCCTTCATGATGACGCCCGCGCCGAGAAAGCCGACGCCGGTCACGATGCCCTGTATGACGCGCGTCGCCTCGATCGCCGATTGCCCGTGCGGCAGCAAATTTCCGCCGTACCAGAACTCCGGGTAGCCCACCACGACGGTGATCGCGCACGAGGCCATGCATACGAGCCCGTAGGTGCGCATCCCCGCGGCGCGCCCGTGGTACGAGCGCTCGTAGCCGACCAGCAGCCCGAGCAGCAGCGCCCCGGCCAGGTTGGCGAAGATGACCAGGTTGATGGCGACTTCCGCGCTCGACCAGTAGCGGGCGAGCGATTCCACGGAAAAGGGTTCCATGGCTGTGCATTTTGTCATGCGGCTGAGGACCTTGCGGGCTTAAACTAAGCCATTGCATCAAGCAAGGGAGCCGCAACATGAAACGTAAGAGCATTCTCCTGGCGCTCGCCTCGGCGTTCGCTTTCGCAACCGCTGCCCCGGTT